>NZ_CP077092.1:4377500-4686666 GCF_014268585.2 Pseudomonas iranensis | reverse complement strand
CAACTGATCTACCGCCTGATCTACGGCGCACCGAGCGCCAGCCTGATGAATTTCGGCGACAGCCTCAGCCAGTTCCTCGCGCAGATCGGCCGCTTCGGCACGTTCCACAGTGACCAGAAGCCCTGGCCGTTCGCCGACTGGCCGGCGCCGCGCACCCCGGAAGGGGAAGCGCCGCACACCGTCGCCCCGGCCGCGCATCCGGTGCGCGATGAGGAGCCCAAGCTATGAAACTGTGGGTATTGCGTCATGGTGAGGCGGTGCCTCACGGCTCGAAAATCGATTCCGAGCGCGAGCTGACCGAGCATGGTCGTAAAGAAGTTCTGCGCAGCGCGGCGCATCTGATGGGCCAGCCGCTGACGGCGATCTACGCCAGCCCTTATCTGCGCGCGCAGCAAACCGCGCAGATCGTGCGCGAGGCGCTGGGGTTCGAGCCGGAGATCCGTACGGTCGAGTGGCTGACGCCGGAGAGCGATCCGGACAAGGTCGCCGAGCAATTGGTCGCGGTGAGCAATGTGCTGCTGGTCAGCCACAACCCGTTGGTGGGCAATCTGCTCAGCTATCTGCAGCACGGCGCCGGGCATCCGCCGGAGCGGGTCAGTACGGCGGGGCTGGCGGAGCTTGAGCACAGCGAGCTGCTGATTGGCTCGATGAAGCTCAATGGCCTCAAGCACCCTTAACGCCATATCCCTGTGGGAGCGAGCCTGCTCGCGAAGGCGGCGTGTCATTCACCCTTTTTGGGGCTGACATACTGCATTCGCGAGCAGGCTCGCTCCCACATTGATTTCTGCCAATCCATGAAATTATTTGTTTGAAAATTCCAACCAAGCACTTGCTTGGTTGACTACGCTTGCTCCAGACCAAAAAAACAGGAGCGAGTCGCATGTCTGCCGCCTTCCGTTTGCCGCTGGACGTGTTCTACGAACGGGAAGCCCGGCATCCGCGCCAGCGCTTTCTGGTGCAGCCGATCGGCGGTGGCCAGGTCGAGACGCTGACTTGGGCCGATGTCGGCCATCAGGCACGCTGCGCCGCGCACTGGTTGCGAGCGCGAGAGTTGCCGCCCGGCAGCCACATCGCCTTGATCTCGAAAAACTGCGCGCACTGGATCATCGCCGATCTGGCGATCTGGATGGCCGGGCATGTGTCGGTGCCGCTGTACCCCAATCTCACCGCTGAATCCGTGGCGCAGGTGCTGACGCATTCGGAAAGTGCGCTGGCGTTCATCGGCAAACTGGATGACTGGGCGGGCATGTCGCAGGGCGTGCCGGCGGGCCTGCCGACCATCAGCCTGCCGCTGCATCCGCCAGGCGAGTTCGATTACAGCTGGGCGGACCTGCAGAGCTGTTCGCCAATCCAGGACGATCCACGCCCCGCCGCCGAGCAATTGGCGACGATCATTTACACCTCCGGCACCACTGGCCTGCCCAAAGGCGTGATGCACAGTTTCGCCAATCTCGGTTTCGCCACCAGCCGTGGCACGCAGCTGTTCGGGCTCAACGAGAACGATCGGCTGCTGTCGTATCTGCCGCTGTGCCACGTTGCCGAACGCATGTTTGTCGAACTGGCGTCGATCTACACCGGGCAGACAGTGTTCTTCGCCGAAAGCCTGGATACTTTCATCACCGATCTGCAGCGCGCGCGGCCTACGGCAATGTTCGGCGTGCCGCGTATCTGGACCAAATTCCAGATGGGTGTTTACAGCAAGATCCCGGCGCAGCGTCTGGACTTTCTCCTCGGGCTGCCCTTCATCGGCAAGCGGGTCGGGCACAAAGTGCTCGCCGGGCTCGGCCTGGATGCCTTGCGCGTGGCGTTGTCCGGCGCTGCGCCGGTACCGCAGACCTTGCTCGCCTGGTATCAGAAACTTGGCCTCGATGTGCTGGAGGTGTACGGCATGACCGAGGGCTGCGGCTATTCGCATATCTGCCTGCCGGGGCGATACAAGCAGGGCTGGATTGGCCAGCCGTGCCCGGAAGTGGAGGTGCGCATCGATGAGTCCGGCGAAGTGCAGGTGCGCAGCCAGGCCAACATGCTCGGCTATTTCAAGGAACCGCAGAAAACTGCTGAGACGCTGACCGCAGACGGCTTTCTGCGCACCGGCGACAAGGGTGAGCAGGACAGCGAAGGGCGCCTGCGCCTGACCGGGCGACTCAAGGAAATCTTCAAGACCAGTAAAGGCAAATACGTCGCACCGGCGCCAATTGAAAACCGTCTGGCCGTGCATTCGCGCATCGAACAGGTGTGCGTGGTCGGCGATGGCCTGAGTGCGCCGCTGGGCTTGTGCGTGCTGTCGACGGTCAATCAGCAAGAGCCTCGTGCCAGCCTGCACGCGAGCCTGGAAAAGCTGCTGGAAGAGGTCAACGCCGCCCTCGACAAGCACGAACGCCTGCGCCGGCTGGTGGTGGTCAAGGACAGCTGGGCGGTGGATAACGGCTTCCTCACGCCGACCCTGAAGATCAAACGCAACGTTATCGAGGATCGCTACGGGCCGCGCTTCGAAGAATGGAGCGCGCGCAGCGAGGCGGTGCTGTGGCAGGATTGAGCGTCGACTACAACAACAAAGGAAGTCTGCGATGAGCTTGTGGCGTACTACTCCCGACATTGAACAATTGAATGCAATCCAGAAGAACACCATCGGCGAAGTGCTCGATATTCGCTTCGAAGCCTTCGATGAACAGTCGCTGACGGCGAGCATGGTCATCGACCATCGCACCCATCAGCCTTACGGTCTGCTGCATGGCGGCGCATCGGTGGTGCTGGCGGAAACCGTGGGTTCGATGGCCAGTTATCTGTGCATCGATGCCAGCAAATTCTATTGCGTCGGCCTGGAGATCAACGCCAACCATTTGCGCGGGTTGCGCAGTGGGCGGGTGACGGCGGTAGCCACGCCGATCCATATCGGGCGCACCACGCATGTCTGGGACATCCGTTTGACCAGTGATGAAGGCAAGGCCAGTTGCGTGTCGCGCCTGACCATGGCGGTGGTGCCGCTGGGGGAACAGCCGCCGCTGCGTTGACATTTATCGGGTTCGGTCAGGTCGAGCCCTCACCCCAGCCCTCTCCCAGAGGGAGAGGGGGCCTACCGTGTGGTTTTCGCGATCCTCGTCGACCTGATAAATCGAGTCGAGCTCAGGTCCCGAACACGCCCCGATTTGCTCCCTTTCCCCTCGCCCCCTTGGGGGAGAGGGCTGGGGTGAGGGGGCAGCGGTCTCGCTGATACACATCACCCTGACCGGACTGTCATCATTCCTGGCACTTACAGTCATTGCTGCGGCGCCGGCTCTTGCGGACAATCAACGCCACGATTCCCGCTCATGGATTTGCCCGCATGTCGCAACCGATCTTTTTCGCCCACGCCAACGGCTTCCCTTCGGGGACCTATGGCAAGTTGTTCGCGGCGCTGGCGCCGGAGTATCGGGTGGTGCATCTGGAGCAGCACGCCCATGACCCGCGTTTTCCGGCGGACGACAACTGGTACAACCTGGTCGATGAACTGATCCATCACCTCGAGCAGCAGGAACAGCCGGTATGGGGCGTCGGCCACTCCTTTGGCGGTCTGCTGCACTTGCACGCGGCGTTGCGCTGTCCCGAGCTGTATCGCGGCGTGGTGATGCTCGACTCACCGGTGCTGACCCGCACCGATCAGTGGGTGATTCGCGCGGCCAAGCGTTTTGGTTTCATCGACCGGCTGACCCCGGCCGGGCGCACCCTCGGGCGCCGTGAAGAATTCGCCGATCTCGACAGCGCGCGCAGTTACTTTTCCGGCAAAAACCTGTTTCGTGGTTTCGACCCGGAATGCTTCGATGCCTACCTGCAACACGGTTTGCATCAAGTCGACGACAAGCTGCGCCTGCGTTTCGACCCGGCCACCGAAATCAGCATCTATCGCGGCGTGCCGCACACCAGTCCGGGGCGCACTCGGCAGTTGCAGGTGCCGCTGGCCATGGTGCGCGGGCACAAGAGTCGCGTGGTGATGCGTCACCACACGCGTTTCGTCTCGCGCCTGCCGCAAGGCGAGGCGCTGAGCATGCCCGGCGGACACATGTTTCCACTGGAGCGTCCGCAAGATACGGCGCGACTGCTCAAGAGCCTGTTCTCGCGCTGGGAGCAGCGGCAGAACAAGGATTGCGCATGAGCCCGACCTGCGAAGAAGTGCGCCTGAATCTGCCGCACATCGAGTTGGCCGCGCATCTGTTCGGCCCCGAGGACGGCGTGCCAGTGATCGCGTTGCACGGCTGGCTCGACAACGCCAACAGCTTCGCCCGGCTGGCGCCAAAGCTCAACGGCTTGCGCATCGTTGCCCTGGACATGGCTGGCCACGGCCATTCCGGGCATCGGCCGAGCGGTGCCGGTTATGCCCTTTGGGACTACGCCCATGATGTTTTGCAAGTGGCTGAGCAACTGGGCTGGAAGCGTTTCGGGTTGCTCGGGCATTCGATGGGCGCGATTGTCTCGATGGTGCTGGCCGGTTCGCTGCCGGAACGCATCAGCCATCTGGCACTCATCGATGGCGTGATTCCTCCGACAGACAAAGGCGAAAACGCTGCGGAACGCATGGGCATGGCCCTGCAGGCGCAACTCGATCTGCGGGAAAAGCGCAAACCGGTCTATACCACCCTCGACCGAGCTGTCGAAGCGCGGATGAAAGGCCTGGTGGCGGTCAGTCGCGAAGCCGCTGAACTGTTGGCCCAGCGCGGCTTGATGCCGGTGCCCGGCGGTTACACCTGGCGTACCGACAATCGCCTGACCCTGCCATCACCTCTGCGCCTGACTGAAGAACAGGCGATGGCGTTTGCCTCGCGCGTCAGTTGCCCGGCGCATCTGGTAGTCGCGGCGGATGGCATGCTGGCCAGGCATCCTGAGTTGCTGCAGCGTCTACCCTTCAGTCACGAACAGTTGCCGGGCGGGCATCATCTGCACCTGAATGACGAGGCTGGCGCAGGTCTTGTAGCAGACTGTTTCAATCGCTTTTTCGCCATGCCTTGACTTGCTACCGGCAACTGCCGAGGCTGGGCGGGTTGAAACAGGAGACAAACTTGATGGATTTCTATACCGCTGCGACCCCGACCCGCCCAGCCATGACCGTCCGGTGAGCCTGACTATGCGGCCACTCAGTCTTTTCGCGCTGTGCTGCTTCAGCTCCTTGTCCTTCGCTGCCGATGTGCCGGGCAGCCAGGATCTGCAAATCGTGCCGCGTCTGGCCGACGCACAGATCGTCGACTATCGCCCGGCGGCCGAGCTGGAGCGCATCTACCCGCTGGGCTCGATCCGCAAGATCAGTGGCCAGTTGCGCTTCGACGGCCAGGTCACCGCCCGCGGCCAGACCACCTCGGTAACCTACGAGTTGCCGCCGGAACATTCCGCCACCGAAGCCTTTACCGCCGCCCGCGAAGCCCTGCAACAGCAGGACGCCGAGTTGCTGTTCTGGTGCCAGGCCCGCGATTGCGGCGAAAGCAGCCTGTGGGCCAACGAAGTGTTCGGCAACGCCAAGCTGTATGGCTCCGACGAACAACAGGCCTATCTATTGCTCAGGCTGGCGGCGCCAAAGGACAACACGCTGGTGGCGCTCTACAGCATCACTCGCGGCAATCGCAAAGCCTATCTGCATGTCGAACAGTTCGAGGCGACTGCGCCGTTGGGCGAACTGCTGCCGACCTCGGCAACCCTGCTGCGCCAGTTGAAAAGCACCGGCGAGCTGGATTTCCCAAAACTCGCTGATGAGCCGGATGCCACCTGGCTGCGCCTGATTTCCCGTGGCCTGAATCTCGACACGACCTTGCGGGTCACGGTTTCCGGGCCCAAGGCCGAAGCCTGGCGCCAGGCGTTGATCACTCAGGGTGTGCGGGCGGCCCGGATGGAAACCGGCAATCTCGAAGGCTCTGGCCTGCGCATCGACCTGTTGCGATAAGCTGTGCCGGGCGAGCACGCACGCAGTGTTCGCCTACTCTTTCGCTGACTGACTTTGCCGGGACTTTCCATGCTCAATAACGATCGCCTGCTGGTGCAGATTCTGCTGCTGGTGTTGTTTGGTGCCAGCCTGTGGGTGATGGCGCCGTTCTGGTCGGCGCTGTTCTGGGGCGCGGTGCTGGCGTTCGCCAGTTGGCCGCTGATGCGTTTGCTCACCCGTGCGCTCAATGGCCGCGAATCGCTGGCAGCGTTGATCCTGACACTGGGCTGGATGTTGCTGGTGGCGGCGCCGCTGGTGTGGCTGGGTTTCAATCTTGCCGATCATGTGCGCGATGCCACGGCATTCATCAAGGATGTGCAGGTCGACGGTTTGCCGGAAGCGCCCACCTGGCTTGGTAGCGTGCCTTTGGTTGGTGAGCGACTGGTGGCGATGTGGGACAGCATCGATCAACAGGGCGCGGCGTTGATGGTCTCGATCAAGCCGTATCTGGGCCAGGTCGGTAACTGGCTGCTGGCGCGCAGTGCGCAGATCGGCGGCGGGATTCTCGAGCTGACGCTGAGCCTGGTGTTCGTGTTCTTTTTCTACCGTGACGGGCCACGACTGGCGGCGTTTGTGCACAGTCTGCTGCAGCGCTTGATTGGCGATCGTGCCGGTTATTACATCGAATTGGTGGCGGGGACGGTGCAGCGGGTGGTCAACGGTGTGATTGGTACCGCGGCGGCGCAGGCGGTGCTGGCGTTGATCGGCTTTTTGATTGCCGGGGTTCCTGGGGCGCTGGTGCTGGGGATCGTCACGTTTATGCTGAGTCTGATTCCGATGGGGCCACCGCTGGTGTGGGTGCCGGCCACGGCTTGGCTGGTGTGGAAGGGGGAGTACGGGATGGCGATCTTTCTCGGGATCTGGGGGACGTTCATCATCAGTGGCGTGGACAATGTGCTCAAGCCGTATCTGATCAGCCGTGGCGGCAATCTGCCGTTGGTGATTGTGTTGCTCGGGGTGTTTGGCGGGTTGATTGCCTTTGGCTTTATCGGGTTGTTTATTGGGCCTACTTTGTTGGCGGTGGCTTATAGTTTGTTGACGGACTGGAGTAAGAGTCAGGCTCGGGTCTAGGGGGGGCTTGGCGGCCTTTGGGCCGACCATGCTCTTGGGGTTTTGGGTGTATATCCGTTTCTGCGGGTGTTGCGGCTGGCGGTTCCGCTCTTACAGCGGGTCACTTTTGCAGACGCCCAAAAGTAACCAAAACGCTTTGCTCCTGCGTTCGGCCCTCGCAGGCTCGGGTTCCTTCGCTCCGGGACTGATCCGGGCGCAGCGGCTACGGTTTGCTTCGCTGCACCTCCTTCCGCTGTGTCTGGCTGCGCCAGACGGTCGCTGCGCTCCCACGCCCGGATCAATCCCTCCACTCAGCCTTCCGACGTCGCCGGTGGATCAAGATCAAGAGCACTCGAGCTTGCGCTCATTGTTGAGTGGTGCGGCTTCGCCGCGGGCAGCTGCGCTGCTTTGCTTTTGCTTTTGCTTTTGTGGGAGCGAGCCTGCTCGCAAAGGCGGCCTGACAGCCGACCCATTTCTCGCTGGACGCGCTCGATCAAACTGTAGGAGTGAGCCTGCTCGCGAAGGCGGCCTGGCAGCCAACCCATCTCTCTCTGAAACCACTCGATCCCTGTGGGAGCTGGCTTGCCAGCGATAGCGCCCTCACATCCAACCAATCTACCGAATACACTCAGTTTCCATTGTGGGAGCGAGCCTGCTCGCGAAGGCGGCCTGACAGCCAACCCATCTCTCTCTGAAACCACTCGATCCCTGTGGGAGCTGGGCTTGCCAGCGATAGCGCCCTCACATCCAACCAATCTACCGAATACACTCAGTTTCATTGTGGGAGCGAGCCCGCTCGCGAAGGCGCCCTCAAAGCCAACCCATCTCTCTCTGAAACCACTCGATCCCTGTGGGAGCTGGCTTGCCAGCGATAGCGCCTCCACATCCAACCAATATCTGCCGAATACACTTAGTTTCATTGTGGGAGCGAGCCTGCTCGCGAAGGCGGCCTGGCAGCCAACCCATCTCTCTCTGAAACCACTCGATCCCTGTGGGAGCTGGCTTGCCAGCGATAGCGCCCTCACATCCAACCAATATCTGCCGAATGCACTCAGTTTCCATTGTGGGAGCGAGCCTGCTCGCGAAGGCGGCCTGGCAGCCAACCCATCTCTCTCTGAAACCACTCGATCCCTGTGGGAGCTGGCCTGCCAGCGATAGCGCCCTCACATCCAACCAATCTACCGAATACACTCAGTTTCCATTGTGGGAGCGAGCCTGCTCGCGAAGGCGGCCTGACAGCCAACCCATCTCTCTCTGATCAAGAGCACTCGAGCTTGCGCTCATTGTTGAGTGGTGCGGCTTCGCCGCGGGCAGCTGCGCTGCTTTGCTTTTGCTTTTGCTTTTGTGGGAGCGAGCCTGCTCGCAAAGGCGGCCTGACAGCCGACCCATTTCTCGCTGGACGCGCTCGATCAAACTGTAGGAGCGAGCCTGCTCGCGAAGGCGGCCTGGCAGCCAACCCATCTCTCTCTGAAACCACTCGATCCCTGTGGGAGCTGGCTTGCCAGCGATAGCGCCCTCACATCCAACCAATATCTGCCGAATACACTCAGTTTCATTGTGGGAGCGAGCCTGCTCGCGAAGAGGCCGATACATTCAACAGATGCATTGAATCATCAGACGCTTTCGCGAGCAGGCTCGCTCCCACTTCAAGTCGGCTGAGCCTCAGCCCCGTGGCAACCGGACAACGGCGGTCAGCCCACCACCCGGTGTTTCTTCCAGATCCAACCGCCCACCCAGCCGCTGCGCGGCTTCGCGGGCGATGGTCATGCCCAGTCCTACGCCGCCGGAGTTGCGGTTACGCGAGCCTTCCAGTCGATAGAACGGCTCAAACACCGCTTCCCGCTGGTCTTCAGCAATCCCCGGCCCGTGATCAATCACCCGAATCAGCAGTTCTTCGCGCTGTTCCAGCAGTTCAATCCTTGCCTGTCCGGCGTAGCGCAGGGCGTTGTCCAGCAGGTTGTTGATGCACGAGCGCAGCGCCATCGGTTGTACTGGCAAAGGCGAGCAGTGGCCGCTGACCTGTACATCGGCGCCCTGGTCCTGGGCGTTTTCGCACAGCGATTCGACCAGCGCCTGCACGTCCAGCAACTGCAAGGCTTCGCTGGTGCGTTGTTCGTGCAGATAGGTGAGGGTGGCGTCGAGCATGCCGATCATGTCGTCCAGATCCTGGCGCATCTGGCTTTGCAGCTTGTCGTCGCTGATGTTTTCCAGGCGCAGTTTCAGGCGTGACAGTGGCGTGCGCAGGTCGTGGGAGACGGCGCCGAGCATGCGCGCGCGTTGCTGGACCTGTTCGCGGATGCGCCGTTGCATGAGGTTGAAGGTGTGCGCCGCTTGCCGAGCTTCGCGCGGGCCGGATTCGTCGAGGGGGTCGCTGTCGAGGTCTTCGCTCAGGCGCTCGGCGGCGTCGCTCAGGCGCTGGATCGGCCGGCTGAGCAGCTTGGCGCCGTACCATGCGGCGATCATCAGGGTGATGAACTGAAAGGTCAGCGGCACCACCGGGCCGCCGAACCATGGGCGTGCTTGCCTCGGTGGGTAAGCAGCGGCGTGCATGGGCGGTTGGCCGTCGATATTCGTTGAGAATTCGGGCGGTGGTGGGGGCGGAGGAGGGCCGTAGAGTCTGAACCAGGCGAAGGCCAGCAGGTGCGCCAGGACAATCGCCACGAACAGCACCCCGAACAGGCGACCGAACAGGGTGTCGAAGCGCGCCTTCATCAACCGATGTCCCGTGCGTCGAACAGGTAACCCTCGCCGCGCACGGTCTTGATCAGTTGCGGGGCTTTCGAGTCGTCGCCGAGTTTTTGCCGCAGGCGCGAGACCAGCAGGTCGATGCTGCGGTCGAAGGCTTCGATCGAGCGACCGCGAGCGGCGTCGAGCAGTTGTTCGCGGCTGAGCACGCGACGCGGGCGTTCGATGAAGACCCAGAGCAGGCGGAATTCGGCGTTGGACAACGGCACTACCAGGCCGTTGTCGGCGACCACTTGGCGCAGGACGCTGTTGAGGCGCCAGTTGTCGAAGCGAATGTTCGCGCGCTGTTCGCTGCGGTCGTCGCGCACGCGGCGCAGGATGGTCTGGATGCGGGCGACCAGTTCGCGCGGTTCGAACGGCTTGGCCATGTAATCGTCGGCGCCCAGTTCGAGGCCGATGATGCGGTCGGTGGGTTCGCAGCGGGCGGTGAGCATCAGGATCGGGATGGCCGATTCGGCGCGCAGCCAGCGACACAGCGACAGACCGTCTTCGCCGGGCAGCATCAGGTCGAGGACGATGACGTCGAAATGTTCCCCCTGCAGCGCCTGGCGCATCGCCGCACCGTCGGTGACGCCGCTGGCGTGAATGTTGAAACGGGCGAGGTAATCGATCATCAGCTCGCGGATCGGCACGTCATCATCGACGATCAGCGCGCGGATGCTCCAGCGCTTGTCGTCTTTGCTTTCATCCGTCACGGTTGTCGGGGTGTTGTGCATGGGGCTGTTCGCTGCCAGTGGTGGTTTCAGCATAGGCGTCCGGCCGGGAGGCGGGAAGTGCTGTTGTAAGGACGTGTTGCGCCGGGCGAGGCTAACCCGGGTGCGTGTTGCGGGCGTGTCGGTTGTGTATCGGAGTCGACACAATAGCCGCGCCGGCTAAGCTGATAACCGCCAGCGCGACGATTTACCGATCATCGGGTGCCGCGCTGCCGCCGGTTCCGCTACAATGCGCGCCGTTTTCGACCAGCCTGAGAGCCCATCCATGTCCGCCTGCCAGACTCCTATCATCGTCGCCCTGGATTTCCCCACCCGTGACGCCGCACTGAAGCTGGCCGACCAGTTGGACCCGAGACTGTGCCGGGTCAAAGTGGGCAAGGAACTGTTCACCAGTTGCGCGGCGGAAATCGTCGGCACCCTGCGTGACAAGGGTTTTGAAGTGTTTCTGGATCTCAAATTCCACGACATCCCCAACACCACTGCGATGGCTGTGAAAGCCGCTGCCGAGATGGGTGTGTGGATGGTCAATGTGCACTGCTCCGGCGGTCTGCGCATGATGGCAGCCTGCCGCGAGGAGCTGGACAAGCGCAGTGGTCCGCAACCGTTGTTGATTGGTGTGACCGTGCTGACCAGCATGGAGCGCGAGGATCTGGCCGGTATCGGTCTGGATATCGAGCCGCAGGAACAAGTGCTGCGTCTGGCGGCGCTGGCCGAGAAGGCCGGGATGGACGGTCTGGTGTGTTCGGCGCTGGAAGCGTCGGCGCTGAAAGCCGCGCACCCGTCGCTGCAACTGGTGACCCCGGGGATTCGCCCGGCCGGCAGCGCGCAGGACGACCAACGGCGCATTCTGACCCCGCGTCAGGCGCTGGATGCCGGTTCCGATTACCTGGTAATCGGCCGTCCGATCAGCCAGGCGGCAGATCCGGCGCAGGCGTTGGCCGCAGTCGTAGCCGAAATTTCCTAAAGCTAATTGAAGATCCGACTGTGGGAGCGAGCCTGCTCGCGAAGAGGAAGTGTCAGTCGGCATCATTACCGACTGATCCACCGCTTCGCGAGCAGGCTCGCTCCCACATTGGTTTCAGGCGGGCCTTAAACCTTCAACACCAACTTGCCAAAGTTCTCGCCGTTGAACAGTTTCATCAGCGTCTCAGGGAACGTCTCCAGTCCTTCAACCACATCTTCCTTGCTCTTGAGCTGCCCGTTGGCCATCCAGCCGGCCATCTCCTGGGCGGCGCTGGCGAACTGCGCGGCGTAGTCCATCACCACAAAACCTTCCATGCGCGCGCGATTGACCAGCAGTGACAGGTAATTGGCCGGGCCTTTGACCGCTTCTTTATTGTTGTACTGGCTGATCGCGCCGCAGATCACCACGCGCGCCTTCATGTTCAAGCGGCTCAGCACCGCGTCGAGGATGTCGCCGCCGACGTTATCGAAGTACACGTCCACGCCTTTCGGGCATTCGCGCTTCAGACCGGCCACGACGTCTTCGGCCTTGTAATCGATGGCGCCGTCAAAGCCCAGTTCGTCGATGAGGAATTTGCACTTGTCGGCCCCGCCGGCGATGCCGACGACGCGGCAGCCTTTGATTTTGGCGATCTGCCCGGCCACGCTGCCCACCGCACCGGCCGCGCCGGACAGCACCACGGTGTCACCGGCTTTCGGGGCGCCGACGTCGAGCAGGGCGAAGTAGGCGGTCATGCCGGTCATGCCCAGTGCAGACAGATAGCGTGGCAATGGCGCGAGTTTCGGGTCGACCTTGTAGAAACCGCGCGGCTCGCCGAGGAAATAATCCTGCACGCCGAGGGCGCCGTTGACGTAATCGCCGACGGCGAAGCCAGGATTGTTCGAGGCGATGACTTTCCCCACGCCCAGTGCGCGCATGACCTCACCGAGTCCGACCGGCGGGATGTAGGACTTGCCTTCGTTCATCCAACCGCGCATGGCCGGGTCGAGGGACAAGTATTCGTTTTTCACCAGAATCTGTCCTGCCTGTGGCTCGCCGACCGGTACTTCCTGATAAGTGAAAGTCTCGCGGGTCGCGGCGCCCACCGGGCGTTTGGCGAGCAGGAACTGGCGATTGGTCTGGTTGGTCATGACAGGCACTCGAATGGAATGAAGCCTTGTTGATAGCTCTTCAACGGCGATGTCGCAAGGTTGGCTGATACGGCGAATGCGAGTCGATCCAGTGCAGTGATGGTTACGGGGCGGGTTTCATCACTGCGGCGCATGCGCCGGTAAACAGCGATTGCATAGTGCTGACGTGCTTTCGCTGCCCTTGGCTATGCTGCGACGCCAACATCTCCCAGTTTTTTTGCATTCGAGGACATACCCATGAGCATGACGTTTTCCGGTCAGGTGGTTGTAATCACGGGAGCCGCCTACGGCATCGGTCGCGCGACAGCCCTGGCGTTTGCCGCCGAAGGCCTGAAAGTGGTGGTGGCTGACCTGGATGCGGCTGGCGGCGAAGGCACGGTGGCGCTGATTCGTACAGCCGGTGGCGAAGCGTCCTTCGTGCGCTGCGACGTGACGGTGGAAAGCGATGTAAAAAATCTGATGGATGAGGTGATCGATACCTACGGTCGGCTCGACTATGCCTTCAACAACGCCGGGATCGAAATCGAGAAAGGCAAACTCGCCGACGGTACGCTGGACGAGTTCGACGCGATCATGGGCGTCAACGTCAAAGGCGTCTGGCTGTGCATGAAGTATCAGTTGCCGTTGCTGTTGGCGCAGGGCGGTGGCGCGATCGTCAATACGGCGTCGGTAGCCGGGCTGGGTGCGGCGCCGAAAATGAGCATCTACGCGGCGTCGAAACATGCGGTGATCGGCCTGACCAAGTCGGCGGCGATCGAATACGCGAAAAAGAAAATCCGCGTCAACGCTGTGTGCCCGGCAGTGATCGATACGGACATGTTCCGCCGTGCCTACGAAGCCGACCCGAAGAAGGCCGAATTCGCCAACGCCATGCACCCGGTCGGGCGCATTGGCAAGGTCGAGGAAATCGCCAGCGCGGTGCTGTATCTGTGCAGCGATGGTGCGGCATTCACTACTGGGCACTCATTGGCGGTGGACGGCGGCGTGACGGCGTTTTGAAAGTTGCCGAAATACAAAGAACCCGTCTGCGTGCGGGTTTTTTTGTACCTCGCGGTCGGTCCCTGTGAATACCGTTAAACAATGTGTATCAAATCGTTAGAACTGCCGCATTTGGCGGTGTTGTCGCACAGCCTCGGCGGCGCGGCTGTGATTTACTGCTGCCAGCAAAACTGACAGGAGTTTGCGAGCTCATGGAACTGAGAATTGACCGACAGGCAATGGTGCCGGTCGTGCAGCAGATCGTCGACGGAATGACTGACTGGATTGTGCAAAGCGGTATCCCGCCGGCCACCCGGTTGCCCTCCGTACGGCAAATCGCCCGGGGTAATCTGCTCAGCCAGTCGTGTGTCGTCGAAGCCTGCGAGCGCCTGGTTTCGCAGGGCGTATTGAGCACGCGTCAGGGCGCGGGATTCATCGTCGCGGCCTCGCCGCCGTTGCGCGAAACGGACTCGGAACTGGCAGTGTTCGAGGGCCGCCATGCGTGGTGCGATGAGGTGAGCGCTTCGACGGGCCGCTTGATCTTGGGGCAAGGAGGCTTGCCGCCGAGCTGGCGTGAGCCCGACGACCTCAGCTACGCATTACGCGAGGTGGCGCGCACCGACATGGCCAGCCTGTTCAACTACAGCTCGCCGCTGGGCCTGCCAGCGTTGCGCGAGCAAATTGCCAAGCGCCTGAAACTGCTGCATATCGACGCCTGCAGTGCTCGGCTCATGAGTACCAGCGGTGCCAGTCATGCGCTCGATCTGATCGTGCGCACCCTGTTCAAGGCCGGCGACTGCGTGGTGGTGGAAACGCCCGGTTATGCACCGTTGTTTGACCTGCTGCGCCTGCACGGCGTACAGATGCTCGAAGTGCGTCGGACACCGAGCGGGCCGGACATCGACATGCTCGAGTCAGTGCTGCGTCAGTTTCGTCCCGCTGCCTTGTTCATCGGCAGCCATCACCACAACCCCACCGGCAGCTGCCTGACGCCTGCGGTGGCCCAGCGCATCGTGCAATTGAGCAAGACCTACGACCTGCGCGTGATCGAAGATGACGTCTACGCTGATCTGCACACCGGCAGCGGTACGCGGTTGGCGGCGCTGGACCATGGCGGCCGGGTCATTTATGTCGGCAGCTTTTCCAAGACACTGAGCAGTTCGTTGCGGATCGGCTTTGTTCTGGGCGACAGCGAACTGCTGAAGCGCCTGGCCGAGGTCAAGATGATCAGCGGCCTGGGTTGCTCGAGGCTGGCCGAGGCGGTGCTGGCCAGGCTGATGGCGACCGGTGCGTATCGCAAACTGGTGCAGCGCCAGCGCCAGCGCTTGAATGCCGATCGCGCGGCGGCCTTGCAGGCCCTGGAAGATGCCGAGTGGGAAGTGTTCGGCAAGCCGGTTGGCGGCCTGTTCATCTGGGCGCGCGCACGGTCGAGCGATCAGGCGTCGGTACGCAGGCAGGCCCAGCGTTGCGGGCTGGAGTTATCGGCAGCGGATGCTTTCAGTCCCAGCGGTGAGTGCGGTGACTGGCAGCGCATCAATGTCGCCTGCGCCTGCGACCCGCGCGCCCGGCAGTTTTTTCGCAATACTTGCGCGGATCGACCTCCAGCATTCTGAAAACGACGCGGGCGTAGCTTTTTGCCATTATTCCGACGCCAGAGTCTTGTGCTGGTTCGAGCCCGTTGCGAATCTTCGGCAACAGACTTTGGCAGGGGACTACGCGCAATGATTTCGGCCGTGCAAGGACGTTTTGCCAACCTCGGTATGGCGAAAAAACTGGGTATCGGATTTGTGCTGGTCTTGCTGCTGACTGCATTGGTCGCGGCGATCGGTGTCTGGTCTCTGCAAACCATCAGCCTGCGTTTCGACGGCCTGAAGCAGATGTCCGCGCTCAACAGCGGCCTGCTCAAGGTACGCCTGCTCGAGCAGGAGTACGCCCTGCGCGGCAATCCGAAGACCGCCGATGCCTTGCGCGAGGGCGTCGATGGGCTGATCGTCCTTGCCGGTGAGCTCAAGGCGCATTCCCCGGCCAATGTGCCGGTGATGAGCGATGTCGAGCAAGCGCTGGGCGCGTATCGCAAGGCCTTCGATGAATTCGTCTCGCTGAGCCAGGCCAAGGACCTTGCGCTCGAGATGGCCAGTTGGTCGGTGTCGAGCGTGGCCAATAACCTTGACGTGTTGCAGAGCGGCCTGGCCGATGATGGCGCCTACACCTTGAAAGACACCGAGGGCAAGGACGGTGCCCAGTTCATCGAACAGGCGAATCAGGTCAGTCAGGTCTCGCGACTGATGCTGCAGGCGATGAACGAAGCGCGGGTGCGTCTGGATCAGAGCCGCAAGGGCGATGCCGACAATGCCAGCCAGGGCAACATCGAACAGGCCGCGCAAGCGCAGGAGCAGGCCGAGGCGCTGAAAACCACGGTCAAGGACGAGGGCTATCTGACGGTGCTCAACGAAGTGTCGGGGCATATCGCCGGATTCAGCGAGAAACTGGCTGAATACACCGGTTTGCTGGCGCAAGAAAAAACGGTTTATGACCAACTGCATCAGCGTGCTGCGCAGGTGGTGGACCGGGTCAATCAGGCCTACGTCGCCGAAGATGCTTCGATGCAGGCGGAGCTGAAAAAGAACACGGTGTTGATCATTGGCTCTTCGGCGCTGGCCTTGTTGGTCGGATTACTCGCCGCGTGGGTGATCACGCGCCTGATCGTTGCGCCGCTGCGCAGTGTGATTCGCGTGGCGCAGCAGATTGCTGCGGGTGATCTGACGGCGAAGGTCGAGGTGACGCGCCGCGATGAAATGGGTCAGCTGATGTTGGCGATGCAGCAGATGGCTGCCGGCCTTGGCACGATTGTCAGTGGCTTGCAGGCCGGCATCGAGCGCTTGGCCGGTTCCGCGCAATCGCTGTCGGCGGTGACCGAGCAGACCAATCTGGAGGTCAACAGCCAGAAGGAGGAAACCGAGCAGGTCGCCACGGCCATGAACCAGATGACCGCCACCGTGCATGACGTCGCGCGCAATGCCGAAGAGGCGGCGCTGGCGGCGCAGACGGCGGATGACAAGGTCGAGAGTGGCCAGCAAGTGGTGCGCCAGAGCATGGCGCGGATCGAGCAGTTGGCGGATTCGGCGACCTCGGCCAGTTCCAGCATCGAGAGCCTCAGCGCCGAGATTCAGAATATCGGCACGGTGCTGGAGGTGATCAAGAGCGTGGCCGAGCAGACCAATCTGTTGGCGCTGAACGCGGCGATCGAAGCGGCGCGGGCCGGCGAGCAGGGCAGGGGATTCGCGGTGGTGGCCGATGAGGTGCGTGCACTGGCGCGGCGCACGCAGCAATCGACCGAGGAGATCGAGCGGCTGGTCAGTGCCTTGCGCGCGGCGGCGCAGTCGTCGGTGCAGCAGATTCGCAGCAGTGGCGAACTGGTGAAGCTGGCGGTCAGTGATGCGTTGCAGACCGAGAGTGCGCTGGGGAGTATTGCGGCGGCGGTGTCGTTGATTCAGCAGATGAATCAGCAGATCGCGGCGGCGGCGGAGGAGCAGAGTTCGGTGGCGGAGGAGATCAATCGCAGTGTTACGCAGATTCGCGCGAGTGCGGATCACTCTTCCGTGGCCATGCGCGGGAATGCGGCTTCGAGTGTTGAGCTGGCGCAGTTGGGCGGGGAGTTGCGCTCGATGGTTGGGCATTTTCGGCTTTGAGTCTTGGCGGCCTTGGGCCGACCAGGCTCTCGGGGTTTGGGTGAACCTCCGCTTTTGCTTTTCTGTGGGAGCTGGCTTGCCAGCGAAGGCGGCCTGACAGCCGACCGATTTTTACCTGAGAACACTGCTTCCCGATGTGGGAGCGAGCCTGCTCGCGAAAGCGGTCTTCAATTCACCTCCTCTTTCAAGTCGCCCACAAAAAAGCCACCAATAACGGTGGCTTCTTTATCAGTATTCCCGACTCAGTCGTAAATCACTTTCTTCTTCCAGTCCGCATCCGCTTCGACATCCTTCAAACCGGCAGTCAATTGGTTCTCTTCACCTTCAACCGGGGCAATCTTGTCCATGACCTGGGCATTGGCACGGGCAAGGAGTTTTTCCAGGTATTGCAGTTGCTCGGCATACATCTGCGGGTCCTGCTGTTTGCGCAGATATTGCACGCCGCGTTCGAAGGCGAGACGGGCCTGGCCGGGTTGGTTTTGTTGCAGGGACTGTTGGCCGAGGTTGTTGAAGAATTCGATGTGCAGCAGCACGAGGATGTGGCGCACTTCGCGAATCCACTGCTTGGCCTCGTTCGGTGGCAGGAAACCGTCGTGGGCGGCGCGGGTGATCTGGCCGTGCAGGGCTTCGAGGAGGAAGCGCACGTCTTTGGCTTTGGCTTCAGTCAGGATCGGTGCCGGCGGGTTGTTGACCGGGATCGATTCGCCTTGGGCCACCAACGCGTTTAGTTCGGTGATGCGGGCCTTGGTGGTTGCGCTGGTTTTTTCCAGATTGAGCAGGCGCTGGCAGACGTTGAGTTCCAGGCGGGTCAGCAGTAGCTTGAGCGCAGGGGTCATGAACTGGCCGGGGAAGGTTTCGGTCAGTTCGCCGCAGCGGCGCAGGCGGTCGTTGAGTTCGACTTTGGTGCGGGCCTTCTCCAGTTTGTTGTTTTCCACCACATGGTTCATGTAGCCAATGGCGATCAGAATTGCGATCCCGGCTACGACTAGCAGGGTGATCATGAGTGGTGTCACCGGTAAGACCTCTTTATAGGGTTCGCATGCGAGTGTAGTGGCTGGGCATTTAGGCGCCTAGCGCCGCTCGACGGGTTTGATCGGCTGTTGCAATCTGTATCGGCCGCCAGCTGTATAGATGAATGCTGGCGCTTGATGTGCAGATTGCCATCACTGTGCGGTGGACTATAACGCCTTGGCGAGTGGCGGAATATAGGCGTCAGGTTTCGGACGACGGAAAAGCCCTACGTGGCCCGTAATCCAGGTCGAAGTCATTGATTTAAATAAATTTATATCAGGGGGTTGACGACCCCTCAATCCATCCATAGAATGCGCGCCACTTGCAGCGTAAAGCACACAGCGAAACGCGGCAGGGAGTGAATGTTGTAGTGTGTCCCCTTCGTCTAGTGGCCTAGGACACCGCCCTTTCACGGCGGTAACAGGGGTTCGAGTCCCCTAGGGGACGCCAATGCGGGAATAGCTCAGTTGGTAGAGCACGACCTTGCCAAGGTCGGGGTCGCGAGTTCGAGTCTCGTTTCCCGCTCCAATTTTAAACAGCAGTGCTTTCGGGCGGTGCTGAGTGAAACCAGAACCAAGTCTTCGGATGCGGATCTGGACACCGAAACACACACCATGTGTTCCGGGTAGCGTGTCCCCTTCGTCTAGTGGCCTAGGACACCGCCCTTTCACGGCGGTAACAGGGGTTCGAGTCCCCTAGGGGACGCCATTTGCGGGAATAGCTCAGTTGGTAGAGCACGACCTTGCCAAGGTCGGGGTCGCGAGTTCGAGTCTCGTTTCCCGCTCCAATTTCACAAAAACGCCGATCAGTGATGATCGGCGTTTTTGTTTGTGCGCGTTTTGTACCTGCCGCGCTCTGTTACAACTTTCCTACAGCGATTCCGTGAAACTCGGAAGCAGCCGACAGCCAGCGCAGGATCAATTCTGAGATAACGACGCCTTCCCTGGCTATGACGCCAGCACCGGCCAGTCGAATCTGAGGATCTCATTCAATGTTTCAAAAAACTGCCACTGTTGACGCGTTGCGTGAAATACGGGCCACCGTCTGGCTGGCGTTGCCGTTGGTCATCGGGCATGTCAGTGCCGGGCTTATCGCCTTCGTTGACAACCTGATCGCCGGCAACCATGGCACCGATACCCTCGCGGCAGTGACTTTGGGCACTGCGTTGTTGTGGCTGCCGATGCTGGTGCCGATCGGTACGCTGATTGCGCTGACCGCTTCGGTCGCACGTTTGCACGGGGCGGATCGGATAAGCGAAATCGGCCCGGTTTTTCGCCAGGCACTGTGGTTGGCGCTGTTAATGGGGCTTTTGATGTTCGGATTCCTCAGTGTCGCTCCCGCACTATTGGCACCGGCGGGGATTGCGCCGCAGATGATTCCCGGCGCGCAGGACTTTCTGCACGCGGTGCGTTGGGGTAGTCCGGCGCTGACCTTGTTTTTCTGCATGCGCTATCTGTGCGAAGGAATGCACTGGATGCGCCCGACCATGGTTTTGAGCTTTGGTGGTTTGCTGTTGCTGGCGCCACTGGGTTACGTACTGACCAATGGCAAGCTGGGTTTTCCGGAGTTGGGCGCTCAAGGCCTTGGCATCGCCTCGGCATCGATGATGTGGCTGCAGGCCCTGCTGTTTGCCGGGTACCTTTGGCACTCCAGGCGGTTGGCGCATTTGCAGTTGTTTTCCCGCTTTGATCTGCCGTGTCGCGCCGGCATTCTGGAATTGTTGCGTGTCGGGATGCCTATTGGTATTGCGATTCTGACCCAGGGCAGTCTTTTCATCGTTACCTCTTTACTCATCGGCCGACTCGGTTCGACGTATCTAGCGGCGCATCAGATCGCAGTCAATCTCGCGCAGCTGTGTTTCATGATCCCGGTCGCCGTCGCCGAGGCGACAACCGTGCGGGTCGGTCACGCGCTGGGCCGAGGCGACTTCAGGGCGTTGCGGCGGGCGGCTTACGCAGGCTGTGCCATCGTTCTTGTCACCCAGAGTTTTTCGGTGTTGGCCATGCTTTTGGGAAACCAGATGATTGCCGGCTGGTACAGCTCGGATCTCGCAGTCACCGCGCTGGCTTCGACGCTGCTCCTCTACGCTGCGGCTTTGCAGTTTCCAGATGGCTTGCAGATGCTCGCGGCGGGAGCGTTGCGAGGTTTGCAGGACACGCGAATCCCCATGTGGCTGGCGATCTTCTGCTATTGGGGAGTAGGTCTGCCGCTGGGATGTTTGATGGCGTTTGGTATGGACTGGGGGCCGCAAGGGATATGGGCAGGGCTCATCACTGCGTTGACGCTGGCGACGGTGTTGATGGGATGGCGCTTCGTCCACCGCAGCCGGGAAGCGACCACGGTCATGCAATGAAAGAAAGGCCCGAGGGTGCATACCCTCGGGCCTTTCTTTACCACCGGGTTGAACCGATATTCAAAGCTTCGGCAACTGCCCGACACGCCCCATCATTTCCGTGACGATCTGCAGATCCAGCAGGAACTGATCGACGGTCTTGAATTCGCCATCGGTGTGGCCGGTGTATTTGGCCTCAGGTCGCGCCAGGCCGAATTGCACGCCGTTCGGCAATTCGTGAACCGACGTCGCACCAGCGGAAGTACCGAATTCCGACTTCATGCCGAGGTTTTCGCTGGCTACGGCAAGCAGCGCCTTGACCCATTCACCTTCTGGGTTGCGATACATCGGTTCGGCCACGGAATAGTCGAACGCTACAGCGACATGAGTCTTCTTGCTCCAGGCGTCCAGCTTTTCGGCGATCTCAGCCTTGAGCTTTTCCGGAGACTTGCCCTTCGGTACGCGCAGATTCACCGCCAGTTTGAAGGTTTTGTCATCCTCACCGACGTAGGTCAGCGAGGTGGTCAGTGGCCCCATGAACGAGTCGGAGAAGCCCACGCCGAGTTTTTTGCCCAGGTAGTCCAGGCCCCAGTTGTCATCGGCATAACGCGCGGCATCGGTGAACTGGTTGTGCTTGAGCGCGACTTTGCCGTCCAGGCTGTTGATGAAGCTCAGCATCCGCGCGACCGGGTTGACGCCGGACTCTGGTTCGGAGGAGTGCGCAGAAACCCCCGTCACGGTCAGTTTGACGTCTTTGCCATCAACCTTTGCCGCGACTTCGAAATCGCCGCCGTTGGCCTTGGCATAAGCGTCGCCGGCTTTTTGCAGACTGGCGGCGAGCTCGGCTGGCTTGTCGGTTACCAGTGTGACCACCGAAGCGGACGGAATCTGGTTGGTCGCTTTGCCGCCGGTCATCGAAATGATTTCCGCACCGTTGCCTTCACCTTTGCGTTTGGCAAAGTTGGCCATGACGGTGCCGTAACCTTTTTCGGCGATCACCACCGGATAACCGCCGTCCAGCGCCATGTTGTAGTTCGGCGTCGGGTTGCGTTCGAAGTAATAAGGAATGGCATCGCCGCTGGTTTCTTCAGTGGTGTCGACCAGCAACTTGAAGTTACGCGCCAGTGGCAGTTTCTCGTCCTTGATCACTTTCATGGCGTACAGCGCCACGACGATAGCGTTCTTGTCATCCTCGGTGCCGCGACCGTACATGCGATCGCCAATCAGCGTGACTTTGAACGGGTCGAGTTTGGTGCCGTCCTTCAGCACCCAGTTTTCCGGCGTCACCGGCACCACATCGGCGTGGGCATGAATGCCGACGACTTCGTCGCCTTTGCCGTCCAGAGAAATTTCGTAGACACGGTTATCGACATTGCGGAATTTCAAACCGAAGGATTCGGCGAGTTTCTGGATCTCGCCGGCAATCTTGATGAATTCCGGGTTGTCGTGTTGCTCTACGCCGTCCTTGCGGAAGGTCGGGATCTCGACGAGTTGGCGCAGGGTTTCCAGCGCGGCCTTGCCATATTTCACGCGGGTATAAATGCCCAGCAGACGGTGAATTTCATTCTGCTGTTCGGCGTTCAGAGTCTTGTTGTCGAGGAAGGCGCTGATGGAGGGGTTGAGCTTATCCGTCTTGGCCAGATTGCTTTGCGCCAGGCTGCCAAGGAAGCTGCGGAAATCCGTCAAGCTCTTGCCGTCGAAGGATTTCAGGATTGCCGCGCTTTGCTCGGCAGTGATGTTGGCTTGTGCGGCGCTGGTGAACGCTGTGAGGCTGGCCATGACGAGCGTGGCAGCGGCCAGTTTTTTCAGGGAAAAGACCATGTAACAGGCATTCCTTTGCTAGAGATTGGGAAAATATGTCTGACGCTTGCGGCAGAAACATTTTGCAACCTACCACCATGAGCAGGTGAAGAGGGAGTCACAAACTTGATCTGTCGCACAGAAATGCAAAAGAGGCGCACAAATGAAAAAGTCCCGGTAACTGATACCGGGACTTTTTTGTGCGAGTTACATCGACAGCATCAGGCGTCCGGCGAACAGAATCAGAATGACGCCCATGCTGCGCTCGAACCAATGTCCGAGGCGCATGAACAGCAGGCGCACTTTGTTGCTGGAGAAGAACAGCGCGACGATCACAAACCACAGCGCGTTGACGAAGCACATCCACAATCCATAGAGCGCCTGAATCTGCAGCGGTGTGCTGGCGCTGATGATCGTGGTGAAGATGGCCAGGAAAAACAGCGTGGCCTTGGGGTTGGTCGCGTTGGTCAGAAAACCGGTGCTGAATGCCTTGAACAGTGGTTGTTCAACCAGCGGCTCATCGGCGGTCTTTTCGCCTTCGACGCTGCTCTTCGGTTTGCTGCGGATCAGGCTGACGCCCAGATAGAGGATGTACGCCCCGCCCACCACTTTGGCCACAGTCAGCAGCCACGGCGTGGTGTGCATCAGGGCGCCGACGCCGAGCAGGGTATACAGCACGTGCACGGAAATCCCCGCGCCGATGCCCAGCGCAGTGCAGATGCCGACGAGGCGGCCGAAGCGCACGCTCTGGCGGATGGTCACGGCGAAGTCCGGACCGGGTGCAACCACGGCGAGAAAGTGGATCGTGGCCAATGCGAGAAATTCGCCCAGGTAGTTGGAAAGCATGTCAGCTCCAGAAAGTCAGAGGGGAGGCATTGCCGCGATAGCCGACAAAGAACGACAGGCTCAAACGCGGGTCGGCCACGCCCGGGGTTACCGAGTGCATGCGCCGCGAATTGAACATGATGAAATCGCCGGGCTGCGGTCGTACTTCGAGGGCGGGCGGCCCCAGCAGTGACGGCTCGATGCCATAACTGTCGCCGCGCATTTCGTCGAATTGATCCGGGGTGATGTGGTCATTCCACATCTGCAAGGCGCCACCCTCGGTTGGCATGTTCAGGTAGACGTTGCAGGCAAATTGCGCCTCGAGACTGCGCGCCTGAAAACTGTCCGGGGCGTCTTTGGCGAAGATGTCGTGATGGGCAAGAAAGCACACGCCGGGTTTGACCACGCGCGACAAGCCGACATACATCTTGCGCCCGTAAAGATTTTCCAGATGCGCGCCGGCGGGCCAGGACTCGTCGAGCATGCAGCGCAGGGTGTCGATTGGCGAGGAGTACGGCGCGCAGCGCTGGCGCAGTTCGTCGATGTTGCGGGTGGCGCGTTCGAAGTAATCCTCGATCAGCAGCGGCTGGTTTTCCGCCTCGTAGAAGGCCATGCCGATGCGGCCGATACTCGGCGCGTTGATGTAGCCTTCAAAGCCCGGGGCGAGGATCTTGTCGCCGATCTCGATCGCCAGCGGCTCGGGGAGAAAGCGTTTGACGCGGATGGCGAGGACTTCTTCGTTGGCCAGTTTTTTTATGCACGTCTCATCGAGACGCTCGACGTCTAGCATCATTTGTTTTAGGTCCATCTATCGATAGTCAACGGAACCGGCGAGTGCGGTTCCCCGGCGTCGGACGTTGCGCGACGGCAACGTCCGAAATGCTCAATCCACGCTGTAGTGGACGGACAGCGTGCCTTTCTTCTGCGAAAGGGACGCGATCGTGACTGTGCCCAGATCCTTCAGGCTGCGTACGTGGGTGCCACCGCAGCCATAGGCTGGCAGCTCACCGAAACTGATTTCCCGCGCGCCCTCGCGCAGTGAAGTCAGACGCGGCAAATCGTGTTCGATCCACTGCTCGATACCGGTTTGCACGGTTGGCGCATCGACTTCTTCTGCGCCATCGCCCGGTTTGAATTGCACCCGGCCTTCGTCCGGCCAGTGGTGCGCCTTGATCGGCATCCAGCCCATGGCCTGAATGAAATGACCGATCAGGTGCCCGGCCGAGTGCATGCGTGTGTTGAAGCGGCGGCGCTCTTCATCGATGCGGATAGCGGTCATGCCCAGCGGCAGCGGGCGGTCGACGAAATGCACAATGCGCTCAGGTTCCTGCACCACGCGCGACACCCGGCTTTCACCGATCCAGCCGGTGTCGCAAGGCTGACCGCCGCCCTGGGGGTGAAACAGGGTAGCGCGCAGCACTACGGCGAATTCGTTCTCGTGGGGTGTGCAGTCGAGGACTTCGACATTCGCCTTGAGGTCGTCACTGTGAAAAAACAGGCGAAGCGTCATATTCCATGCCCTGATCGAAGTTCTGTTTTTATTATATGAATCGTGCAATAACGTGATAATCCGTTCGAACATCAAAGGACTTGTGCGTTGTGAGCATCAATCTTCCGCTGCCGCTGTTGGGTGAAATGGCGATTTTCGTCAAGGTTGTCGAGACCGGCAGCTTCTCCGAAGCGGCGCGGCAGATGGGTTCCTCACCCTCGGCGGTCAGCCGCAGTATTTCCCGCTTGGAAAAGGCGTTGGCCACGCGCTTGCTGCAACGCACCACACGCAAACTGCGCTTGAGCGATGGCGGTGAAGAGGTGTTCAAGCGCTGCCAGGAAATGGTCAGCGCGGCCAGGTCGGTGATGGAAATCAGCGGCCAGTTCACCCACGAAGCCGAAGGTCTGGTGCGGGTCAGTGTGCCGAAAGCGGTGGGGCGCTTTGTGATTCATCCGCACATGCCGGAGTTTCTGCGCCGCTATCCCAAGGTTGATGTCGAGTTGTTGCTGGAAGATCGTCAGGTCGATCTGATCGATGATCATGTCGATCTGGCGATTCGCATCACTGATCGTCCACCGGCCGGTCTGGTCGGGCGGCAGTTGCTGACCATCGATCATTTGCTTTGCGCCACGCCGCAATACCTGGCGGAACATGGCACGCCGACGCATCCTCACGATTTGCTCAATCACAGTTGTATTTATCTGGGCGAAACGCCGAGCGATGCACGCTGGAAGTTCAAGAAGGGCACTAAGGCGGTGACGGTCGGGGTGCGTGGGCGTTATGCCGCCAATCACACGGGCGTGCGCTTGGGGGCGGTGTTGCAGCACATCGGCATTGGCAGTCTGCCGTATTTCACGGCGCGTTACGCGTTGGAGCAGAAGTTGATTGTGCAGGTGTTGCCGGACTGGACGTTTCTTGCTTCCTATCATGGTGGGTTGTGGTTGCTGCATTCGCCGACGCGTTATCTGCCGCCGAAGTTGCGGGTGTTTATTGATTATCTGGTGGAGTGTTTGCAGAAGGAGCCGACGTTGGGTAGGCCCGGGAAGTCGGTGGGCGGGGGCAATTTGGCTGTGGCGTATGAGCTGCCGGAGAGTGAGGGGTTGCTTTGAGGTTTTTTTGGTGGGACTTGGCGGCCTTGGGGCCGACCAGGTTCTTGGGGTTTTGGGTGAATATCCGTTTCTGCGGGTGTTGCTTCTGGCGGTTTCGCCCTTACGGCGAGTCACTTTTTCAGACGCCAAAAAGTAACCAAAACGCTTGCTCCTACGTTCGGCCCTCGCAGGCTCGGGTTCCTTCGCTCCGGGACTGATCCGGGCGCAGCGGCTCCGGTTTGCTTCGCTGCACCTCCTTCCGCTGTGTACGACTGCGTCGTACGGTCGCTGCGCTCCCACGCCCGGATCAATCCCTCCACTCAGCCTTCCGACGTCGCCGGTGGATCAAGATCAAAAGCGGTACTCGAGCTTGCGCTCATTGTTTTGAGTGGTGAAAAGCGTGTGGTCTGCTTTGGATCTGTGTTGGATTCGCCCCTCATCGGAACGCCGCCCGCCCAGCCCTCTCCCCGAGGAGAGGGAGCTGATTTGTGGGCTTTTCAAATCCTGAGTTCAACTCGGACTTTCACATCGACGTAACTCGCCCAAACACCTCGGTCAGTCCCCTCTCCCTCCGGGAGAGGGCTAGGTGAGGGGCTTTTGATCTTGAAAAAAAGGCCCGCATGGAATCACCAGTGCGGGCCTTTTCATTACCGTTTGAAAAATCAGTGCTTGCTGTCCTGCGCAGACATGGCCAGCAGTTGTTTTTCCTGGTTCCAGTCGAACGGTTCATCGTTCTGTTCGGCTTCGTAGCGGCGTTCTTCGAGGGCCTGGTACAGGTCGATTTCTTCGTCGGAGAGGTAGTGCAGGCAGTCGCCGGCGAAGAACCACAGCAGGTCGCGCGGGATCAGGTGGGCGATTTGCGGGTAGCGGCTGATGACTTGGGTGAGGATGTCCTGGCCCAGGTATTGGCTTTCGATAGGGTCGATCGGCAGGGAGGCCAGCAGTTCGTCGAAGCGCTCGAGGAACAGGGCATGGCTTTCTTCGGGCACTTGTTCGGCCTCACCTACGGCGACCAGGATACTGCGCAGGTGGTCGAGCAACACGAGATGATCGGCAACGACGTTGGACACGAGATAAGTCCTCAAGAGCAAAACGGGCGCGGGAGTATAAAGCCCTCGCGCCGTTTTTTCACATAAACCGGGATCAGCGGACTTTGCCCGCTGCCTGGGTCAGTTCCTCTTTGGCAAAATCATCGACGTCGATCACCTTGCGGCGGGCCGCTTCGGCGTCGCGCAGGCTTTGCGCTTCGACGGCTTGCAGTACGCCGGCTTCCAGCGCGGCATCGATGGCGTGTTCGCCGGCTGCCGGTTTGACCTGGCCGCTCTTCAGTGCGGTGTGCAGTTTTTTGTGCATTGGTTGCGCGGCGTTAAGCAGGTCGCTGGCGTGTTGCAGCGCGCCCACGGCATCGTCCGCCGATTGCGGGCGGTAGCAGCCGGCGAGCAGTTCTTCCAGCGCCGGATCGCCTTTGGCGCGACCGATGACCGCAGCGACTTCGGCGCCGAGTTTGTCCGATGGGCCTTTGTGACGGCGACCGAACGGGAAGACGATGACCCGCAGCAGGCAGCCGAAGACTTTGTTCGGGAAGTTGCTCAGCAGTTCATCCAGCGCACGCTCCGACTGGCCGAGGCTTTCTTCCATGGCCCAGCGGAACAGCGGCTCCATGTACGCCGGCGAATCCAGGTCGTGATAACGCTTGAGCGCGGCGGAGGCCAGATACAGGTTGCTCAGTACATCGCCAAGGCGAGCCGACAGACGTTCGCGGCGTTTCAGTTCGCCGCCCAGGAGCATCATGCTGAAGTCGGCGAGCATGGCGAATGCGGCGGCCTGACGGTTCAGCGCGCGGAAGTAGCCCTGACTGATCCTGTCGCCCGGCGCATGTTCGAAGTGACCAAGGCCGAGGTTCAGC
The DNA here is from genome assembly GCF_014268585.2 of Pseudomonas iranensis. Taxonomy (NCBI): domain Bacteria; kingdom Pseudomonadati; phylum Pseudomonadota; class Gammaproteobacteria; order Pseudomonadales; family Pseudomonadaceae; genus Pseudomonas; species Pseudomonas iranensis. The sequence goes on along the minus strand of NZ_CP077092.1, from coordinate 4,659,005 downwards.
ACCAGTGTGCTGGCCGCGTTGCTCACGGCAAAACCGATGTGCTTGAGCAGCAGGCCGTCGAATTCCTTGAGCGCCTGATCCTTGTCCTCGCGTCCGGCCAGGGCCATTTCCTTGAGTACGAATGGATGGCAGCGGATCGCGCCCTGACCGAAGATCATCAGGTTGCGCGACAGGATGTTCGCGCCTTCGACGGTGATGAAGATCGGCGCGCCGTTCCAGCTGCGGCCCAGGTAGTTGTTCGGCCCCATGATGATCGCTTTACCACCATGCACATCCATGGCGTGGCTGATGCATTCGCGGCCGCGTTCGGTGAGGTGGTATTTGAGGATCGCCGACAGCACCGAGGGTTTTTCCCCCAGGTCCACCGCGTTGGCGGTGAGCATGCGGGCGGCGTCCATCATCCACGCGTTACCGCCGATGCGCGCCATGGCTTCCTGAATGCCTTCGAACGCGGACAGCGGTACATTGAATTGCTCGCGAATCTGCGCGTACTGGCCGGTGACCAGACTGGTGAACTTGGCCGCACCGGTACCGACGGCTGGCAGCGAGATCGAACGCCCGACTGACAGGCAGTTCATCAGCATCATCCAGCCCTTGCCGAGCATTTCCTGACCACCGATGAGGTAGTCAAGCGGAATGAACACGTCCTTGCCGGAGTTCGGGCCGTTCATGAACGCGGCGCCCAGCGGCAGGTGTCGACGACCGATTTCCACTCCTGCGGTATCGGTCGGGATCAGCGCCAGACTGATGCCGAGGTCCTCTTCCTCACCGAGCAGGTGATCCGGGTCATAAGCCTTGAATGCCAGGCCAAGCAGGGTAGCGACCGGGCCGAGGGTGATGTAGCGCTTTTCCCAGTTCAGGCGCAGGCCGATGACTTCTTCACCTTCCCACTGGCCTTTGCAGATGATCCCGGTGTCGGGCATCGCGCCGGCGTCGGAACCGGCCAGCGGGCCGGTGAGGGCGAAGCACGGGATATCGTCGCCACGCGCCAGGCGCGGCAGGTAGTGATTACGTTGTTCATCGGTGCCGTAATGCAGCAGCAATTCGGCCGGGCCGAGGGAGTTCGGGACCATCACGGTAGAGGCGAGGTCACCGCTGCGCGTCGCCAGTTTCATTGCCACTTGTGAGTGAGCGTAGGCCGAGAAGCCTTTGCCGCCGTATTCCTTGGGAATGATCAGGGCGAAAAAGCCATGTTCCTTGATGTGCGTCCAGGCCTCGGGCGGCAGGTCCATGGACTGGCCGATCTGCCAGTCGCTGACCATCGCGCAGAGTTCTTCGGTCGGGCCATCGATGAACGCCTGTTCTTCTTCAGTCAGTTGCACCTTGGGATAGGACAGCAGTTTGTCCCAGTCCGGACGGCCGCTGAACAGCTCGCCGTCCCACCACACGGTGCCGGCATCGATCGCGTCGCGTTCGGTCTGCGACATCGGTGGCAGGGTTTTCTGGAACCAGTTGAACAGCGGCGCGGTGAAGTGTTTGCGACGCAGGTCAGGCAACAACAATGGCGCGGCGACCACCGCCAACAGGACCCAGAAGACAAACAGCAGCCAGCCCGGCGCGTGACTGAAAATCCCCATGGCGACCAGATAGGCCGCCACGATGCCCAACGCGGGCAGCGGGGCGATGCGTCGATGGGCGAGATACGCCACGCCGACGATCAAAACCAGTATCCACAACAACAGCATATTCAGTCCTCCGTGAACCAAGGCAAATCGACCCTCCAGAGCTTAGACGGCATCTGCAAATAAGGGTGGTCAGAGCATGGTGATTGAAATCGTGGGAAACCCCGGATGGTTTTCGTAGGTTCGGTGGGCAACACGTGTGGGAAATCGTTCGTTGCTGCGCAGCTTTGCTTTCAGGTTTGGCCGAAACGTCGTTATCTCTGTGCTCAAGCTGTCGCTAGACTCGTGACTCATCCAGGAGATTGCCGCCATGCACGAATATCTGAGCCCCGGCCGCTTCATCGATAGTGACCACCCGGCGGTGGTGGAGTTCGCCGAGCAGCACCGCGGTGCCAGTAATGATCCGCGTGAGCAGGCGATCAGTCTGTATTACGCCGTGCGCGAGGCGGTGCGCTACAACCCTTACACTTTCAGCCGTGATCCGCAAACCCTGCGCGGCAGTTACGCACTCGCAGCAGGGGAGAGTTACTGCGTGCCGAAAGCCACGCTGCTCGCCGGTTGTGCGCGGCATTGCGGGATCCCGGCGCGCATCGGTCTGGCCGATGTGCGCAATCATCTGTCGACGCCACGTCTGCTCGAGTTGCTGAAAAGCGATGTGTTCGCCATGCATGGCTACACCGAGCTGTTTCTCGACGGCCGCTGGGTCAAGGCGACGCCAGCGTTCAACCAGCAACTGTGCGAGTTGTTCAACGTCGCAGCGCTGGAGTTCGATGGCATCAATGACAGCGTTTTCCATCCGTTCAACCGTGACGGCGCGCAGTTGATGGAGTATCTGCTCGATCACGGCCAGTTCACCGACGTGCCGGAAACCTTCTTCTTCGAGCACCTGCAAAAGTGCTATCCGCATCTGTTCAGTGAGCAACTGCCGGTGCTGCTGGGCGATATGCAGGCCGATTTGAGTCGCACCTGATCCGGCGTATGCTGGCCGTCCACTCACTTGCAAAGAGGCGGTCATGCTGAAGATCTGGGGACGGAAAAATTCATCGAACGTCAGAAAGCCCTTGTGGGCTGCCGAAGAGCTGGGCCTGGCGTACGAGGCCATTGATGCCGGCGGCGCGTTCGGTGTGGTCGACACGCCCGAGTACCGCGCGATGAACCCGAATGGCCGGGTGCCGGTGATCGAGGATGACGGTTTCGTGCTGTGGGAATCCAACGCCATCGTGCGCTATCTGCTGGCTAAACACGCCCCGGACAGCGCCTGGTATCCGGCGGATGCGCAAGCCCGCGCCACGGCGGACAAGTGGATGGACTGGACCACTTCCAGTTTCGCCGGGCCGTTTCGCACGGTGTTCTGGGGTGTGCTGCGTACGCCTGCGGAGAAGCAGGACTGGAAGGCGATCAACGCCGCGATCAAGGAATGCGATGAACTGCTGAACATGGCCGACCACGCCTTGATCAGCCAGCCTTATCTCTCCGGCAATGACATCGGCATGGGCGACATTCCGCTGGGCAGCTTCATTTACGCCTGGTTCGAAATGCCCATCGAGCGCGCCCCGCAACCGCATCTGCAAGCGTGGTATGAACGCTTGAAACAGCGTCCGGCCTACCAGAAAGCGGTCATGACCGCGTTGACTTGATAATTACTATCGACACACTTGACTGTACTTGTGCGGCGGCGGCAAGCACCATTGCGAACTTGCGCCGCGGTTGTTTCCCTCGCCGCCCGCCCTTATTTACTTCTTTCCTTCCTTCTTGGTGCGTAAATCCGATATGAGTTCCGCTCTGTCCATCCGGCAGCTAACCAAAACCTACGGCAACGGGTTCCAGGCCTTGAGTGGTATCGATCTGGACGTCGCCGAAGGTGACTTTTTCGCCTTGCTCGGCCCCAACGGCGCCGGCAAATCCACCACCATCGGCATCCTCTCGACCCTGGTCAACAAGACCAGCGGCACCGTGAATATTTTCGGCAATGACCTGGACAAGAACCCGGCGGCGCTCAAGCGCTCGATCGGCGTGGTGCCGCAGGAATTCAACTTCAACCAGTTCGAAAAGACCTTCGACATCGTCGTGACCCAGGCCGGCTACTACGGCATTCCGGCGAAAGTCGCCAAGGAACGCGCCGAGCAGTACCTGACCCAGCTCGGCCTGTGGGACAAGCGTGATGTGCCGTCGCGTTCGCTGTCCGGCGGCATGAAACGGCGTTTGATGATCGCCCGTGCGCTGGTGCATGAACCGCGCCTGCTGATTCTCGATGAGCCGACTGCGGGCGTCGATATCGAACTGCGCCGTTCGATGTGGACCTTCCTCACCGAGCTGAACCAGAAAGGCATCACCATCATCCTGACCACGCATTATCTGGAAGAGGCCGAGCAGCTGTGCCGCAACATCGGCATCATCGACCACGGCACCATCGTCGAAAACACCAGCATGAAACAGTTGCTGGGTCAGTTGCATGTGGAAACCTTTTTGCTCGACCTGAAGAACGACTTGAGCGCGGCGCCGCAATTGCTCGGCTACCCGGCCCGATTGCTCGACGGCCACACCCTGGAAGTGCAGGTCGACAAATCCATGGGTATCACGGCGTTGTTCACCCAGTTGGCGCAGCAGAACATTGAAGTGCTGAGCCTGCGTAACAAAACCAATCGCCTCGAGGAGTTGTTCGTGTCCCTGGTGGAGAAAAATCTGTCGAAGGTGGCGGTATGAGTTCCGAGTTCGGTCCCAACCTCGTTGCCCTGCAAACCATCGTCTACCGCGAGGTCAAACGCTTCATGCGGATCTGGCCGCAGACCCTGCTGCCGCCGGCGATCACCATGGTTCTGTACTTCGTGATCTTCGGCAACCTGATCGGCCGGCAGATCGGCGACATGGGTGGCTTCACTTACATGGAGTACATCGTGCCGGGGCTGATCATGATGTCGGTGATCACCAACTCCTACGGCAACGTGGTCTCGAGCTTCTTCGGCAGCAAGTTCCAGCGCTCGATCGAAGAGTTGATGGTCTCGCCGGTGTCACCGCACACGATCCTGATCGGCTTCACCATTGGTGGTGTATTGCGCGGTCTGGCAGTGGGTCTGATCGTGACGATTCTGTCGCTGTTCTTCACGGATTTGCAGGTGCATCACCTCGGCGTGACCATTCTGGTGGTGGTACTGACCGCGACAATCTTCTCGCTGCTGGGCTTCATCAACGCGGTGTTTGCGCGCAACTTCGATGATATTTCGATCATTCCGACCTTTGTGCTGACCCCGCTGACTTACCTGGGCGGCGTGTTCTACTCGATCACTTTGCTGCCACCGTTCTGGCAGACCGTGTCGCTGGCCAACCCGGTGCTGCACATGGTCAACGCCTTCCGCTACGGCATCTTGGGTGTCTCGGATATCCGCATCGGCATCGCCATTACCTTCATGCTGGTGGCGACCGTGGTGCTGTATCTCGGCTGTGCGCGGTTGCTGGTGAGTGGGCGCGGGATGCGTACCTGATCCCGACCGCGTCGCTTTCTTCGCGAGCAGGCTCGCTCCCACACTGGAATGATGTTCTCTGTGGGAGCGAGCCTGCTCGCGAAGGGGCCAGCCCGGACACAACAAAAAACGGCCTCCCATCGCGGAGGCCGTTTTTGCATTCATTTCTGCCGACTTTTCTTGCGCCGCCGCCATTGCCGCGCCACCCACCAGCGCCAGTACAGCATCACCAGAAAGTAGGCGAGAACGCCCAGCACCAGACCGACGACCACCGAACCCAGCAAAAACGGCTGCCACAATGTCGACAGCTCACCGCTGATCCATTCCCAGGTCAGCTCGTCCGGCAGATGCCGCGCCGGCACATCCATCAGGAACGCTCCGGCCTGGTAGGTGCAGAAAAACACCGCCGGCATGGTGATCGGATTGGTCAGCCAGACCAGGCTCACCGCGATCGGCATATTGCCGCGCACCATCACCGCCAATGCCGCCGCCACCAGCATCTGCGCGGGTATCGGCAGGAATGCCGCAAACAGGCCGACCGCCATCGCCCGGGCGACCGAATGGCGGTTGAGATGCCAGAGGTTCGGGTCATGCAGCAACGTGCCGAGAAAGCGTAAGGACTTGTGTTCCCTGATGCTCGTCGGGTCGGGCATGTAACGTTTGAATAAGCGCCGGGGCATAAGGCTTCTCGGTCGGTTAAGGCGGCAAGTATGTCTGGATTCTACGAACCGCCCATTCAGACTTTGTGACAATTGTTGACGACGGTGGTGCCGCAGACCCGCTATGCCTAAGGAGGGGACTCTCAGGACGGGCATATGCGCACAGGGATGATGGCGCTGGCAGTCGGTCTGCTGGCCCCGGTTTTATTGCCGGCCTTGCCGCCGGTCGGCTTGCTGGCAGTGCTGCCAGTGGTGGCGCTGATGCTGCTGCCGTTTCGCAGCTATCCATTGGCATGTTTGCTGTTTGGCTTTACCTGGGCCTGCGTTGGCGCGCAGTGGGCGCTGAATGACCGCTTGCCACCGAGTCTGGACGGAAAAACCCGTTGGCTTGAAGGGCGAGTGGTCGGCTTGCCGCAACACAACGATGGCGTGGTGCGTTTCGAGCTGGCTGATGCGCGTTCACGCCACGAAAAGCTGCCGTCGCTGCTGCGCCTGGCCTGGTACGCCGGGCCGGCGGTGAATAGTGGTGAGCGTTGGCGTCTGGCGGTGAAATTGAAGCGCCCGAGTGGCTTGCTCAACCCGGACGCCTTCGATTACGAGGCCTGGCTGCTGGCGCAACGGATCGGGGCGACCGGCACGATCAAGGATGGCCAGCGCCTGGCTGAGGCCCGGTATGCATGGCGCGACGGCGTTCGCCAGCGCCTGCTGGCGGCCGATGCACAAGGCCGAGAGGGCGCGCTGGCGGCGCTGGTGCTTGGTGACGGTTCAGGCCTCAGTCGCGAGGATTGGCAGGTGCTGCAAGACACCGGCACCGTGCATTTGCTGGTGATTTCCGGCCAGCACATCGGTTTGCTGGCGGCGGTGATGTATATGCTGGTCGCCGGGCTGGCGCGTTACGGATTGTGGCCATTGCGCTGGCCTTGGTTGCCGTGGGCGTGTGGCCTGGCCTTCGCGGCGGCGCTGGGTTACGGCTTGCTCGCCGGTTTCGACGTGCCAGTGCAGCGCGCCTGCGTGATGGTGGCGCTGGTGCTGCTGTGGCGCCTGCGTTTTCGCCATCTTGGTGCGTGGTGGCCGTTATTGCTGGCGTTCAATGGCGTGCTGCTGCTTGATCCACTGGCCAGTTTGCGTCCCGGCTTCTGGCTGTCCTTCGCGGCGGTGGCAGTGTTGATCTTCACTTTCGGCGGGCGGCTGGGGGCCTGGCGCTGGTGGCAGACCTGGACCCGCGCGCAGTGGCTGATCGCGATCGGCTTGTGTCCGGTATTGCTGGCGCTGAGCTTGCCGATCAGCGTCAGCGGGCCTGTAGCCAATCTGCTGGCCGTACCGTGGGTCAGCCTCGTGGTGCTGCCGCCGGCATTGCTTGGCACGCTATTGCTGCCCGTGCCTTATGTCGGCGAAGGGCTGTTGTGGCTGGCCGGTGGTTTGATCGACTGGCTGTTTATCGGGCTGGCGCTGATTGCCGGGCAATGGCCGGCGTGGATACCTGCCGCCATTCCATGGTGGGCGTTGGTCCTGGGCAGCCTTGGCGCGATTTTATTGCTGTTGCCCCGAGGCGTGCCAATGCGACCGTTGGGCTGGCCGCTGCTGTTGCTCCTGGCATTGCCGCCTCAAGAGCGAGTAGAAGAAGGGCGGGCCGATGTCTGGCAACTCGACGTCGGTCAAGGCCTGGCCATCCTCATCCGCACCCGCCATCACGCGCTTCTCTATGACGCCGGCCCGCGTTTCGGCGAGTTCGATCTCGGCGACCGAGTGGTATTGCCAGCGTTACGTAAACTCAATGTGCAAGCGCTCGATTTGATGCTGCTCAGCCATGCCGACGCCGATCACGCTGGCGGCGCCCGGGCGGTGGCGGGTGGAGTGCAAGTACACCGCGTCGTCAGTGGCGACCAGCCAAACCTGCCGCCGGAGCTGAACGCCGAAGCTTGCGCAAGTGGCGAACAGTGGCAGTGGGATGGCGTGCAGTTCCAGCTCTGGCAATGGTCGGCAGCCGATGACAGCAACCAGCGCTCCTGTGTCTTGCAGATCGAGGCCAACGGCGAACGCCTGCTGCTTACCGGCGACATCGACACTCACGCCGAGCGCGTTCTGCTCGACAGCCCACTGGCCGTGCCGACGCAGTGGCTGCAATCGCCCCATCACGGCAGTCGCAGTTCATCATCGATGGCCCTGCTCAAAGCCTTGCAGCCCGAAGCGGTGCTGATCTCCCGTGGCCACGGCAACTCCTTCGGTCATCCGCATCCAACCGTGCTGGCGCGCTACCGCAAGCAGGGCTTGCGTATCTACGACAGCGCCGAGCACGGTGCCATTCATCTGCAACTGGGCAGCTTCAAGCCGCCGTGGACGATGCGTCAACAGCGGCGTTTCTGGCGCGATCCACCGGTGGCTGGCCGTTGATCGGTGCCAGCATGAGTGCCACCTCACGGTCGTCGGGGCGGCGACTCTTAATCGCGGATCGGTATGGTAAAGTGGCGCACTTTTTCGAGGGGACTGTCACTGTGTGGGAATTGGTCAAATCCGGCGGCTGGATGATGTTGCCGATCATTCTGAGTTCCATCGCGGCCATGGCGATTGTTGCCGAGCGCCTGTGGACACTGCGCGCCAGTCGCGTCACCCCCGAGCATCTGCTGGGTCAGGTCTGGGTCTGGATCAAGGACAAGCAGCTCAACAAGGAAAAACTCAAGGAGTTGCGCGCCAACTCGCCGCTGGGGGAAATCCTCGCCGCAGGCCTGGCCAATTCCAAGCATGGTCGCGAGATCATGAAAGAGTGCATCGAAGAGGCCGCCGCGCGGGTCATCCATGAACTCGAACGCTACATCAACGCCCTCGGCACCATCGCAGCCATGGCGCCGCTGCTCGGCCTGCTCGGCACGGTGCTGGGCATGATCGACATTTTCAGTGCCTTCACCGGCTCTGGCATGAGCACCAATGCCTCGGTGCTGGCCGGCGGTATTTCCAAAGCGCTGATCACGACCGCAGCGGGCCTGATGGTCGGGATTCCAGCAGTGTTCTTCCACCGGTTTTTGCAGCGCCGCATCGACGAGCTGGTGGTCGGTATGGAGCAGGAAGCGATCAAACTGGTGGAAGTGGTGCAGGGCGACCGTGATGTCGACCTGGCCGAGGGCAAAGCGTGAAATTCCGTCGCAAGCCCCGGGAAACCGTAGACATCAACCTCGCGTCGCTGATCGACGTGGTGTTTATCCTGCTGCTGTTTTTCGTGGTCACTACCACTTTCACTCGGGAAACCCAGTTGCGCGTGGATCTGCCGGAAGCGGTCAGCGGTTCGCCTGCCGAAGATCAGCAGGTCAAACAGCTGGACGTCGCCATCAGTGCCGAAGGCGTGTTCTCGGTGAACAACAAGATTCTGCCGAAGAATGATCTGGCGACGCTGATGGAAGCCATGCAGAAAGAATCCAACGGCGACACCAATATGCCGCTGTCGATCAGTGCCGATGGCAAGGCCCAGCATCAATCGGTGATCACCGCCATGGACGCGGCCGGCAAGCTCGGTTTCAGCCATCTGCGCATGACCACGGTCGAGGCGGCGCCGAAATCCTGATGAGCCTGTCCGATCGCCTGCTCGCCGCGTGGTATCAGGGGCATCCGGCCCTGACGCTGCTGCGGCCGCTGGAAATGCTGTATCGCCGCGTGGTGATCAACAAGCGTCAGCGCTTTCTCGACGGCGAAGGTGAAATCTACCAATCGCCGGTTCCGTTGATCGTGGTCGGCAATATCACCGTTGGCGGTACCGGCAAGACGCCGATGATTCTCTGGCTGATCGATCATTGCCGACGCCGTGGACTGCGCGTCGGCGTGGTCAGTCGCGGTTACGGCGCCAAACCGCCGCAACTGCCGTGGCGGGTTGAGGCCGAGCACAGCGCCGAGATCGCCGGTGACGAACCGTTGCTGATCGTCCAGCGCACCGGTGTGCCGCTGATGATCGACCCTGATCGCAGCGCCGCCGTCAAAGCCTTGATTGCCAGTGAACCGCTGGATCTGATCCTGTCCGACGACGGCATGCAGCATTATCGCCTGGCGCGGGATCTGGAACTGGTGCTGATCGACGCCGCACGGGGCCTGGGCAACCAGCGCTGTCTGCCGGCCGGGCCGTTGCGTGAGCCGGTCGAGCGCCTGCAAAGTGTCGATGGCGTGCTGTTCAACGGAGCCCTTGATGATCGCGACGATGGTTTCGCCTTCCGCCTGCAACCCACCGCGCTGGTCAATCTGCGCAGCGGCGAACGTCAGTCACTGGAGCATTTCCCGCCCGGGCAAGCGCTGCATGCGGTGGCCGGGATCGGCAATCCGCAACGTTTCTTCAATACCCTCGAAGCGCTAGACTGGCGGCCGATCGCCCATGCATTTGCCGACCACGCCGAGTACAGCGTGCAGGCGTTGAATTTCACCCCGTCATTACCGTTGGTGATGACCGAAAAGGACGCGGTGAAGTGCCGTGCCTTTGCTGCTGCCGACTGGTGGTATCTGGCGGTCGATGCCGTGCCGTCGCCGGCCTTCGTGGCCTGGTTCGACACTCAACTGATGCGCCTGTTGCCGGATCGTCTGCTGCCTTAACTCTTTTATTTCTGGGAATGTTCATGGACACCAAACTGCTCGACATCCTCGCTTGCCCCGTGTGCAAAGGCCCGCTCAAGCTCAGCGCCGACAAGACCGAACTGATCAGCAAGGGCGCCGGCCTGGCGTACCCGATCCGCGACGGCATCCCGGTGATGCTGGAAAGCGAAGCGCGCACCCTGACCACCGACGAGCGTCTGGATAAATGACCACAGCCTTCACCGTTGTCATCCCGTCGCGATTCGCCTCGACCCGTCTGCCGGGCAAGCCGTTGCTGGATATTGCCGGCAAGCCGATGATCCAGCATGTCTGGGAACAGGCGAGCAAAAGCAGCGCGACCCGCGTCGTTGTTGCAACTGACGATGCACGCATCGTCGAGGCATGCAAAAGCTTTGGCGCCGAAGTGGTGCTGACCCGTGAAGATCACAACTCCGGCACCGATCGTCTGGCCGAGGTCGCAGCGAAACTCGGTCTTGCGCCTGATGCGATCGTGGTCAATGTCCAAGGCGATGAGCCGCTGATACCGCCGAGTGTGATCGATCAGGTCGCCGCTAACCTTGCCGCTCACACCGAAGCGCGCATGGCTACGCTGGCCGAGCCGATCGAAGACGTGGAAACCCTGTTCAACCCCAACGTTGTGAAGGTTTCCAGCGATATCAACGGTCTGGCCCTGACGTTCAGTCGTGCAACCTTGCCATGGGCTCGCGATGCATTTGCCAAGAGCCGCGAGCAGCTGCCGCAAGGTGTGCCCTATCGCCGCCACATCGGTATTTATGCCTATCGCGCCGGGTTCCTCCACGACTTCGTGAGCTGGGGGCCGTGCTGGCTGGAAAACACCGAATCCCTTGAGCAACTGCGTGCCTTGTGGCATGGCGTGCGTATCCATGTTGCCGACGCGCTGATCGCGCCGCCGACCGGTGTCGACACCGTTGAAGACCTTGAGCGGGTTCGTCGCCTGCTGGGGGCCTGATGCGCGTTCTGTTTGTGTGCCTGGGCAACATCTGCCGTTCGCCCACCGCTGAAGGCGTGTTGCGCCACAAGTTGCGTGAAGCCGGGCTGGCGGATGTGGTCGAAGTGGCCTCCGCGGGCACCGGTGACTGGCACGTCGGCAACCCGCCGGACAAGCGCAGCCAGGCCGCGGCGAAACTGCGCGGTTATGACTTGTCGACGCAACGCGCGCAACAGGTCAGCCGGGCCGATTTCGCCAGCTACGACCTGATTCTCGCGATGGATAACAGCAATCTGCGCAACCTCAAGGCCCTGCAGCCGTCCACCGGCAGAGCCGAGCTGGATCTGTTTTTGCGTCGTTATTCCGGGCTGGTCGATGAAGTGCCGGACCCGTATTACGACGGCGATCAGGGTTTCGAGCAGGTGCTCGATCTGATCGAAACGGCCTGCGACCAGTTGCTGATCGAAGTGAAGGGCCGTTTATGAGTTTGCAGGTGCAACCGCAAGTATCTTTGCAGGCCTTCAATACGTTTGGCGTCGATGTGCGCGCGCAGCTGTTTGCCGAAGCCCACAGCGATGACGATGTCCGCGAAGCGCTGGCCTTTGCCGCGTCCCATGACGTGCCGTTGCTGGTGATCGGCGGTGGCAGCAACTTGCTGCTGACGGCGGATATTCCGGCGTTGGTGTTGCGCATGGCTACGCGCGGCATCCGCGTGCTCAGCGACGATGGCAGTCGTGTGGTGGTCGAGGCGGAAGCGGGCGAACCGTGGCATCCGTTCGTGCAGCACACGCTGGCCCAGGGTTTTGCCGGGCTGGAAAACCTCAGCCTGATTCCCGGCACCGTCGGCGCCGCGCCGATGCAGAACATCGGCGCCTATGGTGTCGAGATCAAGGACGTGTTTACCGGCCTGACTGCGCTGGATCGCGAGAGCGGCGAGCTGCGGGATTTCAGCCTGGAGCAGTGCAATTTCGGCTACCGCGACAGTGTGTTCAAGCAGCAGCCGGGACGTTGGCTGATCCTGCGGGTGCGCTTCAAGCTTGATCGCGCCGCGCACCTGCATCTGGAATACGGCCCGGTCCGTCAGCGCCTGAGCGAGCAGGGCATCGAGCAGCCGACGCCCAGCGATGTCAGCCGCGCCATCTGCAGCATCCGCAGTGAAAAACTGCCGGACCCGGCGGTGCTCGGCAATGCCGGCAGCTTTTTCAAGAATCCGCTGGTGCCTGCCGCTGTGGTCACGCAGATCAAAGCGCAGCACCCGGATCTGGTGGCTTACCCGCAAGCGGACGGGCAGATGAAATTGGCCGCTGGCTGGCTGATCGAACGCGCCGGCTGGAAGGGTTTTCGCGATGGCGATGCCGGCGTGCACAAGTTGCAGGCGCTGGTGCTGGTCAACTACGGCACGGCCACCGGCCTGCAACTGCTCGACCTGGCGCAACGTATCCAGAAAGACATCGCCGAACGGTTTCATGTCGAACTGGAAATGGAGCCCAATCGGTATTGAGGCTACGCTTGCCTGAGGCCATCAAAAGCCCTGCACTGATGAAAAAGTGCAGGGCTTTTTTGTTAATGCTGGGTTAACTTAGCGACCTAACGATACCTACCATTTGCTCCACCCAAAGGCCCGGTGCAGACGTTCCCGTCGGCGCGAGAGAGCCTGATTAGCCTGAGTCGATCTGCGCGAACCCACCGCTGATTTTCCGGCGGCAGATTGCTCGACCCCATAACCACTAAAAAATATGCGGGCGTGCCCATGATTACCCTGAAACTCAACGGTCAAGACCACTCCCTCGATGTCACCGAAGACATGCCGCTGTTGTGGGCGATTCGTGACGTCGCCGGTTACAACGGCACTAAATTCGGTTGCGGCATGGGCCTGTGCGGCGCCTGCACCATCCATATCGACGGCTTGCCGGCACGCAGTTGCATCACGCCGATCGGCTCGGTGATCGGCCAGAACGTCACCACCATCGATAATCTCCACGCCGACCCGGTAGGCAAGGTCGTGCAGCAAGCCTGGCTCGACAGCGCTGTGGCTCAATGCGGTTATTGCCAGGGCGGCCAGATCATGTCGGCCACCGCTCTGCTGAAAACCAACCCCAACCCGAGCGACGAGCAGATCGAAGAAGCCATGGTCGGCAATATCTGCCGCTGCGGTACTTACAACCGGATCAAAACCGCGATCCGCCAGGCCTCCACCCAACTGAAGGGGGTGAAGGCATGAGCCGCGTCCCGAATGATTTCGCCCTGAGCAACCTCAGCCGCCGTGGCTTTCTCAAAGGCGTCGGCGCCACCAGCGCGCTGGTCCTCGCCGCGAGCTGGGGCTGGCAGGATGCGCTGGCCGATGACGCGCCGAAGAAGTTCGGTGCCGACGGCATGCCCAATGGCTGGATCGACGACCCCAAGGTTTACGTGAGCATTGCTGCCGATGGCAGCGTCACCGTGGTGTGCAACCGTTCGGAAATGGGCCAGGGCGTGCGCACCAGCCTGAGCATGGTCGTTGCCGATGAACTTGAGGCCGATTGGGCTCAGGTCAAAGTGCAGCAGGCGCCGGGTGACGAAGTGCGCTTCGGCAATCAGGACACCGACGGTTCGCGCAGCATGCGTCACTGGTACGAGCCGATGCGGCGTTGCGGCGCCGCCGCGCGGACCATGCTTGAACAGGCGGCCGCTGCGCAGTGGAAAGTGCCGGTTGGCGAATGCCATGCGCAACTGCACAAGGTCATTCACAAACCGTCCGGCCGTGAACTGGGCTACGGCGAACTCGCCGCTGCCGCCAGTGCGCTGGCAGTACCGGCACGTGACAGCCTGCGTCTCAAGCAGCCGTCGGAATTTCGCTACATCGGCAAGGAAGGCACCAAGGCCATCGACGGTGCCGATATCGTCAATGGCCGCGCAGTGTACGGCGCCGACGTGCATTTCGACGGCATGCTCTACGCCACTATCGCTCGCCCGGCAGTGTACGGCGGCAAGGTCAAAAGCCTCGATGACAGCGCCGCGCTGAAAGTCCCCGGCGTGCTTAAAGTCATGCAGATCGAAGGCCGACCATTGCCGTCGGAGTTCCAGCCATTGGGCGGCGTCGCGGTTGTGGCCAGCAACACCTGGGCGGCGATCAAGGGCCGCGAGGCGCTGAAGATCGAGTGGGATGACGGCCCGAATGCCAGTTATGACTCGATTGCCTATCGCAAAGAGCTTGAAGCCGCGTCGCTGAAGGCCGGCAAAGTGGTGCGCAACACCGGTGATATCGACAAGGCCTTGAGCGGCGCCGCCAGCACTCTCGAAGCCTCGTATTACCTGCCGCACCTGGCGCAGGCGCCGATGGAACCGATGGTCGCCATCGCCCGTTACAAGGACGGCGTGTGCGAAGCCTGGGCGCCGAGTCAGGCACCGCAGGTCACCCGCGAGCGCATCGCCGAGCGTCTTGGCGTGCCGTTCGAAAAGGTCACCTTCAACGTAACGCTGCTGGGCGGTGGGTTCGGGCGCAAGTCAAAACCGGACTTCGTCGTTGAAGCGGCGATCCTCGCCAAGGAGTTTCCGGGCAAGGCTGTACGGGTGCAGTGGACCCGCGAAGACGACATCCACAATTCGTATTTCCACACCGTGTCGGCGGAATATCTGAAGGCGGGTATCGACAAGAACGGCATGCCGTCCGGGTGGCTGCATCGCACCGTGGCGCCGAGCATCACCGCCTTGTTTGCGCCGGACATGAACCATGAGGCGGCGTTCGAGCTGGGCATGGGCTTTACCAACATGGCCTATGCGATTCCCAACGTGCGCCTGGAAAATCCTGAAGCCAAGGTACACACGCGGGTCGGCTGGTATCGCTCGGTGTCGAACATTCCCCACGGCTTCGCGATTCAGAGCTTCGTCGATGAACTGGCGCACAAGGCCGGTGAAGATCCGCTCAAGTACCAGATCAAATTGCTCGGCCCGGACCGGCAGATCGATCCTCGCACCTTGAGCGAAGAGTGGAACTACGGCGAATCGCCCGAGCGTTACCCGATCGACACAGGACGCATGCGCACGGTTCTGGAAACTGCCGCCAAGGCCGCCGGTTGGGGGCGCAAACTGCCCAAGGGTCGTGGTCTCGGTCTGGCGGTGCATTACAGCTTCGTCACCTATGTCGCGGCAGTGATCGAAGTCGAGGTCAAGGACGACGGTTCGCTGATCGTGCACAAGGCGGACATTGCCGTGGACTGCGGGCCGCAGATCAACCCTGAGCGCATCCGTTCGCAGTTCGAAGGTGCGTGCGTCATGGGTCTGGGCAACGCCGTGCTCGGTGAAATCAGCTTCAAGGACGGCAAGGTCCAGCAGGACAACTTCCATATGTACGAGGTCGCGCGCATGTCGCTGGCACCGAAGGTAGTCGCCGTGCATCTGGTGACGCCGCCGGGTGACGTGCCGTTGGGTGGCGTTGGTGAGCCGGGTGTGCCGCCAATTGCCCCGGCGTTGTGCAATGCCATCTTCGCCGCCACCGGCAAGCGCATCCGTAATCTGCCGGTGCGGTATCAGTTGCAGGGCTGGCAGAAGGCGCAAGCGTAATGGACAGCGTCGATCTCAACGTCCTGCGCAGCGTCCTCGAGTGGCGCCGCGCAGGGCAGCGGGTGGTCCTGTTCAGCGTGGTGCAGACCTGGGGCACCGCGCCGCGCTCGCCCGGCGCCATCCTCGCCTTGCGCGAGGACGG
The DNA here is from genome assembly GCF_014268585.2 of Pseudomonas iranensis. Classification (NCBI taxonomy): domain Bacteria; kingdom Pseudomonadati; phylum Pseudomonadota; class Gammaproteobacteria; order Pseudomonadales; family Pseudomonadaceae; genus Pseudomonas; species Pseudomonas iranensis. The sequence continues at coordinate 4,643,073 of NZ_CP077092.1, read as the reverse complement.
CGTAGTGATCGGTTCGGTGTCGGGCGGCTGTGTCGAAGATGACCTGATCGCGCGGCTGCACGACGGCCGCATCGCCACCGATGGTCCGCCAGTGCAGATGATTACCTACGGCGTGACCCGCGAGGAGGCCGCGCGTTTCGGCTTGCCTTGCGGCGGCACCTTGCGCCTGACCGAGGAGCGCGTTGGTGACCCGGAGTGGGTGGCCGAGCTGCTGCAGCGTTGCGAAAACCATGAAATCGTCGCCCGAGAACTGAACATCGAAACCGGCGAAGTGCGGCTGGCTCCGGCGAGCAAGTCCGATTCGCTGGTGTTCGACGACAAGACTCTGCGAGCGATTTATGGTCCGCGCTGGCGCTTGTTGCTGATCGGTGCCGGGCAGTTGTCGCGCTACGTCGCCGACATGGCGCGGCTGCTGGATTTCGAAGTGCTGATCTGCGATCCGCGCACCGAGTTCGTTTACGGCTGGGAAGAGCAGCACGGCCGTTTCGTCCCCGGCATGCCGGATGAGGCTGTGCTGAACATCCAGACCGACGAGCGCACGGCGATTGTCGCCTTGACTCACGATCCTCGCCTGGATGACATGGCTTTGCTCACTGCGCTCGACTCGCCGGCGTTCTACGTCGGCGCGCTCGGTTCCCGGGTCAACAGCCAGAAGCGCCGGGAAAATCTGGCTCAGCTAGGCTTGTCGCAAGCGTCGATTGATCGCTTGCACGGGCCGATCGGCTTGCACATCGGCAGTCATTCGCCGGCTGAAATCGCCTTGTCCTTGCTGGCGGAAATTGTTGCGATCAAGAACGGTGTGGAGCTGAAACAGAAAAAACCGCTGGAGGGTGCATGAGCCAATCCATCGCAGTGATTGTGCTGGCAGCAGGCGAGGGCAAACGCTTTCGCCAGATCGCCGGCAGCGACAAAGACAAATTGCTCGCTGACTGCACCGGGCGCGACGGCGCGGTTCGCTCGGTCATCGAGCAGGTGCTGGTGAACCTGCCGGCCAGTCTCGACAAACGCGTACTGGTCACCAACGAGGCTCGACCGCAGGCGATGCGCATGGCTCAGGCTTACGGCTGCGACGTGGTGTCGATCGAATCGACCGGCATGGGCGACAGCATTGCCGCAGGTGTTGCCGCTTGCCCGGGCGCTGATGGCTGGTTGATTGTGCTCGGCGATATGCCGTTTATCTTGCCTTCGAGTATCGAGCGAGTGGTCGCGGCGATGGCTGATGATGCGGTGAGCGTGCCGGTGCTGGGTGGGGAGTTTGGTCATCCGGTGGGGTTTGGTCGTTCGTTTGGCGCGCAATTGCAGGCGCTGACCGGCGATCGTGGCGCACGGCCGTTGTTTGCGCAGGGCAGGGTGGTGGAAGTGGCGGTGGATGATCCAGGGGTGTTGTGGGATATCGATGTGCCTGAATCTTTGATATTTCCTCAGCCCTGAGCCGTGTTGAAATTCCTTGTGGGAGCGAGCCTGCTCGCGAATGCGCTGGTTCAGTTACATGAATAGTGTCTGCCCCAGCGTTTTCGCGAGCAGGCTCGCTCCCACAAAGATTCCGGATGATGCTGGAATTTCAGGCATAAAAAAGCCCCGCCAGGCTTTCACCAGGCGGGGCTTTTTATTGGCTTCAGGAATTACACGAGTGGTTTAGGCTCGTGCTCTTTTTCCTGGGCTTCTTCGCGCTGTTCAACCGCGTCCTGAACGGAGCGTGGTGCTTCAGCGATCACCGATTCAACCGATGCTTCTTCCGCGACCGGGGCAGGGGCTGCCTCGATCACTTCAGCCGCAGCGGCTGGTTCGGCAGCAACCGGAGCCGCAGCGGCAGCCAGTTCGGCTTCCTTCTGCAGACGCTCGGCTTCACGCTTGCGACGACGCACTTCACGCGGGTCGTTTGGCGCACGGCCGTTTGGCGTCAGGGCGCTGACCGGAGCCGGCGCTTCAACCACAGGGGCTGGCGCTTCGACTGCGGCTGGCGCTTCTTCAACCTGAGCATCGGCAACCGGAGCTTCAACCACTGGTGTCGGCGCCGGCTCTGCTGCTGCAACTACTGGCTCGGAAACCATGGCTTGCGGCACTTCGGCTTCAGCGACTGGCGCTGGAGCTTCGGTCACAGCTGGTTCGGCAACCCAGTTGAACGCAGTCTGCTCTTCGCGAACTTCACGCACGGTTTTGGTCACGTTTTCGCTGACGGTTTCTACCGCTGGCTCAGTGATGGCCGCTGGTGCTTCGACAACGGCTTCCGGTTCGGCAGTTGCTTCAGCCTGAGGCTGAGCTTCGCGGACCGGAGCGACTTCGATTTCCGGTGCAGCAGTCACTTCCACAGGGGTGGTGGCTTCGACAACCGGCGCTTCGACTGGAGCGGTTTCCAGTGTGGCGGCGGTGGCGCGTTCAGCCTGCTCGTGGGCTTGGGCTTCTGCCGGAGCGCTGATGGTGCTGCTGGCAACGGCGGCGGTGACGGCCAGGCCAGCGGCCAGATCGGCAGTGCTTGGCTCGCCAGCGTTTTCAGCGGACTCGGACTCTTCCGAACCTTCGATCACGTTGCCGTTGGCATCACGTTGACGCTCGCGACGATTGCTGCGACGGCGCTGACCACGGGAGCGACGACGTGGACGATCGCCTTCGGCGTTGTCCTGACCGTCTTCCGGCAGTTGCTCTTCGTTGTTGCTGTTCACTTCTTCTTCAGCGACGGCAGCAGCGGCCTGCTCGGCACGCGGTTGACGCTCTTCACGCGGCGGACGCGGAGCGCGTTCCTCGCGTGGCTGACGGGCCGGACGCTCTTCAGCGGTCACGGCAGCAACGGCTGCGGCTGGCGCGGCGTCCAGTGGCTCGCGCAATTCACGTACGCGTTCTTCACGCTCGCCACGCGGCTTGCGGTCTTCACGTGGGGCACGCGGTGCACGTTCTTCACGCGGGGCACGTGGTGCGCGCTCTTCGCGGGCTACCGGCGCTTCGCTGCGGGTTTCACGCGGCTCGCGGGCTTCACGTGGCTGGCGCTCTTCGCGCGGCTCGCGTGGTGCGCGCTCTTCACGTGGAGCACGTTCTTCGCGCGGCTTGCGTTCTTCATCGCGGCGACCGTTACGGTTGCGGCTCTGCTGACGACCGTTGCGGCGCTCTTCGTTGCGGGCAGGACGCTCGGTGGCAGCCGGTTTCGCAACCGCGACCGGTGCGGCTGGCTCTTCCTTGGTAGCGAACAGGCTGACCAGCGACTTCACCAGACCCTTGAACAGGCTTGGCTCAGGCGCGGCAACTGGTGCCGGAGCAGGTGCGGCAGGTGCAACTTCAGTCGGCACCGGTGCGTTGGCACGGGCCGGCGCAGTTTTCACTGCAGCTTCCTGGCGAACCAGAGTGCGGGTCGCAGCGGCTGGCTGGACTTCTTCGACTTCGGCAGCGGCCGCAGCGATTTCGTAGCTGGACTGGTTGGTCGCGGCTTCCGGGCTGTCGTCACGCAGGCGCTGAACTTCAAAGTGCGGTGTCTCGAGGTGATCGTTCGGCAGAATGACGATACGAGCACGGGTGCGCAGTTCGATCTTGGTGATCGAGTTGCGTTTTTCGTTGAGCAGGAACGCAGCGACCGGGATCGGCACTTGCGCGCGAACTTCGGCGGTGCGGTCCTTCAGGGCTTCTTCTTCGATCAAGCGCAGAATGGCCAGCGACAGCGATTCAACGTCACGGATGATGCCGGTGCCGTTGCAACGCGGGCAGACGATGCCGCTGCTTTCGCCCAGCGATGGACGCAGGCGCTGACGGGACATTTCCAGCAGGCCGAAACGCGAGATGCGGCCGATCTGCACACGGGCGCGGTCAGCTTCCAGGCATTCGCGGACTTTTTCTTCCACGGCGCGCTGGTTCTTGGCCGGGGTCATGTCGATGAAGTCGATGACGATCAGGCCGCCGATGTCGCGCAGGCGCAACTGACGGGCGATTTCTTCGGCGGCTTCAAGGTTGGTCTGCAGGGCGGTTTCTTCGATGTCGCTGCCTTTGGTGGCACGCGCCGAGTTGATGTCGATGGACACCAGGGCTTCGGTCGGATCGATGACGATGGAGCCGCCGGAGGGCAGTTCGACGACGCGCTGGAATGCGGTCTCGATCTGGCTTTCGATCTGGAAACGGTTGAACAGCGGCACGCTGTCTTCGTACAGCTTGATCTTGCTGGCGTACTGCGGCATCACCTGGCGGATGAAGGTCAGGGCTTCGTCCTGGGCTTCAACGCTGTCGATCAGCACTTCGCCGATGTCCTGGCGGAGGTAATCGCGGATGGCGCGGATGATCACGTTGCTTTCCTGGTAGATCAGGAATGGCGCGGAGCGATCCAGCGAGGCTTCTTTGATGGCGGTCCACAGTTGCAGCAGGTAATCGAGGTCCCACTGCATTTCTTCGCTGCTGCGGCCCAGGCCGGCAGTGCGCACGATGAGACCCATGTCGGCCGGAGCAACCAGACCGTTCAGCGCTTCACGCAGTTCGTTGCGCTCTTCACCTTCGATGCGACGGGAGATGCCGCCGGCACGCGGGTTGTTCGGCATCAGTACGAGGTAACGACCGGCCAGGCTGATGAAGGTGGTCAGGGCGGCGCCCTTGTTGCCACGTTCTTCTTTCTCGACCTGCACGATGACTTCCTGGCCTTCGCTCAGGACGTCCTTGATGTTGACGCGGCCTTCGGGGGCTTTCTTGAAGTATTCGCGGGAGATTTCTTTGAGGGGCAGGAAGCCGTGGCGCTCGGAGCCGAAATCGACAAAGGCAGCCTCAAGGCTTGGTTCGATGCGAGTGATACGGCCTTTATAGATGTTGGCCTTCTTCTGCTCGCGTGCACCGGATTCGATGTCCAGGTCGTAGAGGCGCTGGCCATCTACCAGTGCAACACGCAACTCTTCGGGTTGAGTTGCGTTAATCAGCATTCTTTTCATGTAGTACCGTCGGTTTCCGGGCTGCCGGAAACGGCGTTCGGCACACACGACTTCTCACGGTCGGTGTCAGGTGCGTCGGGAGTGGTTGGCCATTCCCGTGTCCAGCGATGTGCGGCCAATTGGGCCGATACCGCGACGTACGCGTCCTGCTTGCTGTGGCTACTTAAGCACTCAGTCAGGAGGAGGAATCAACCAGCGGCTGTGGACGAGATGAAGCGTCTTGATCAAAGCTTGTTGCTACACAGTCCGGCGGTTGTGCATCTCCACCCTACACGTATCCCTGATAATTCGGGTGCTGCCGCGCGCAGAATCCGCAGCGGGTTGGCATTTACCGTGAGCTCCGAAAGGGGAGGTCACGCATCATGGCTAATTCAGGCGATGTTTCCGAAGCAATCGCTCGGGGTCATTCGCAGTCGACTGCACTTTGTGAACTGGCCTTGAATGTTGCCTGCCGGGCGAGTGAGAACTCTGCTCGGCGGTGTAATTCAGGCCTCATGTCACCTGCGCTCGTTACAACCGCAAACTCCACCGTTACGTAGCGAAAGCCCCGTAGGACGGCCTCGCGCCCTGGTGAATTGCGTTGGTCAGGGCCGGTCTTTGACCGTGGTTCCGCTGTCCAGGCCGCTTTTGGCGGCGTTCGCGACTATAGCAGCAATGATTAAGTGCTTCAATTCCATAAAAATTGTTATCATCCGCGGCATGACAACTACTGCCCCTTCGACTCCAGGCGTTCAACTGCTTGAAGTCTCGCCGGAGTATGCCGGCCAACGAATCGACAACTTTCTCCTCGCCCGGCTCAAAGGCGTGCCCAAGACCTTGATTTACCGCATTTTGCGCAAAGGCGAAGTGCGTGTGAACAAAGGTCGGATCAAGCCCGAATACAAGCTGCAGGCCGGCGATATCGTACGCGTGCCGCCGGTTCGCGTGCCTGAGCGCGACGAGCCGGTGCCGCTGGCCCAGGGGCTGTTGCAGCGCCTGGAAGCCTCGATCGTCTTCGAAGACAAGGCCCTGATCGTGATCAACAAGCCCGCCGGCATTGCGGTTCATGGCGGCAGCGGGCTGAATTTCGGCGTGATCGAAGCCTTTCGTCAGTTGCGTCCCGACGCCAAGGAGCTGGAGCTGGTTCACCGTCTCGACCGTGACACCTCCGGCCTGCTGATGATCGCCAAAAAACGCAGCATGTTGCGCCATCTGCACGAGCAGCTGCGTGGCGATGGCGTCGACAAGCGCTACATGGCGCTGGTCCGTGGCAACTGGGCAACCTCGATCAAGCAGGTTCGCGCACCGTTGCTCAAGAGCAATCTGCGCTCCGGCGAGCGCATGGTCGAAGTCAATGACGAGGGCAAAGAAGCCCTGACGCTATTCAAGGTGCTGCGCCGCTTCGGCGATTTTGCCACCATGGTCGAGGCGAAACCGGTTACCGGTCGTACCCACCAGATTCGCGTGCACACCTTGCATGCTGGCCATTGCATTGCCGGTGACAGCAAGTATGGCGACGAGGATTTCACCAGGGAAATCCGCGATCTGGGCGGTAAGCGCCTGTTCCTGCACGCCTACATGCTGACCGTGCCGCTGCCCGACGGCGGCAAGCTGAATCTGCAAGCGCCCGTCGACGAAATGTGGGCCAAGACCGTGGAGCGATTGAGTGCGCCCATCTGATTACAAACTGCTGATCTTCGACTGGGACGGCACCCTCGCCGATTCCATTCATCGGATCGTCGAGGCGATGCACTCGGCGTCCGGGCGTTCCGGTTTCGAGCTGCGCGATGACTTCGCCGTCAAAGGCATCATCGGTCTTGGCTTGCCGGAAGCGATTCGCACCCTATATCCCGAAATTAGCGACGCAGAGATGCTCGCGTTTCGCGAGTACTACGCCGATCACTACATCGCTGCCGAAGCCGTGCCTTCGCCGCTGTTCGAGGGTGTGGTCGAGTCGATGGCATCGTTTCGCGAGCAGGGTTATCACCTGGCGGTAGCGACGGGCAAAAATCGTCGCGGTCTGGATCGGGTGCTCAAGGCCAATGGCTGGGAAGATTATTTCGATATCACCCGCGCTGCCGATGAAACTGCCAGCAAGCCACACCCTCTGATGCTTGAGCAGATTGTCAGCCACTGCGGCGTACGCCCGGAGCAGGCGTTGATGGTCGGTGATTCGTCGTTCGATCTGCTGATGGCGCGCAACGCGGGGATGGATTCGGTGGCGGTCAGTTATGGCGCGCAATCGATCGAGTCCCTGCAACAGTTCGAGCCGCGCCTGTCGATCGACCGTTTTTCTCAATTGCACGCCTGGCTGGGTCAGCGGGCCTAATACGTTTTTGCTGGGGTAGATGGCATGACCGACGAATGGAAAGCACCGGCCAAGGCAAGTGCCGACGACGGTGACGCGAAAAGCTGGAAGCTGCTGGAAAAGACTTTGCTGGCCGGCGTGCAGGAACAACGCCGTTCGCGGCGTTGGGGGATTTTCTTCAAGCTGCTGACGTTTGTTTATTTGTTTGTTGCTCTGCTGTTGTTCACGCCGCTGATGGACATGGAAAAAAGCGCCACCCGCGGCCCGAACTACACGGCGTTGATCGAGATCGACGGTGTAATCGCCGACAAGGAACCTGCCAGCGCCGACAATATCGTTGGCAGTCTGCGCGCGGCGTTCGAAGACAAAAAGGTCAAGGGCGTGGTCCTGCGCATCAACAGTCCGGGCGGCAGTCCGGTGCAGTCCGGCTATGTCTATGACGAGATCAAGCGCCTGCGTGCGCTGCATCCGGAGATCAAGCTCTACGCAGTGATTTCCGATCTTGGTGCTTCGGGCGCCTATTACATCGCCAGCGCGGCGGATCAGATCTACGCCGACAAGGCGAGTCTGGTCGGCTCAATCGGCGTGACAGCAGCGGGTTACGGTTTTGTCGGCACCATGGAAAAACTCGGGGTTGAGCGCCGCACCTATACCTCGGGCGAGCACAAGGCATTCCTTGATCCGTTCCAGCCGCAAAAGCCTGAAGAAACCGCCTTCTGGCAAAGCGTGCTCGACACCACGCACAAGCAGTTCATCAACAGCGTCAAGCAGGGTCGTGGTGATCGCCTGAAGGACAAAGAGCATCCGGAGCTGTTTTCCGGGCTGGTCTGGTCGGGTGAGCAGGCGCTGCCGCTGGGTCTGATCGATGGCTTGGGCAGTGCCAGTTCGGTGGCGCGTGATGTGATTGGCGAGAAGGAGCTGGTGGACTTCACCGTGCAGGAATCGCCGTTCGATCGCTTCTCGAAAAAGCTCGGCGCCAGCGTGGCCGAGCAGTTGGCGATGTGGATGGGTTTCCACGGGCCTTCGTTGCGGTAAATTGTTTCAAGGTCAAAAGATCGCAGGTCAACGGCAGCTCTTGCACAATCGGTGTAGGAGCTGCCGAAGGCTGCGATCTTTTGCTTTTAAGGGATTTGCACGCCTTCGATCAACAACATGTCGATCAGGCGAATCAGCGGCAGGCCGATCAGGCTGGTGGCGTCCGGGCCTTCGGTCGATTGAAACAGGCTCACGCCCAGTCCTTCGGCCTTGAAGCTGCCGGCGCAGTCGTACGGTTGCTCGATGCGCAGGTAGCGTTCGATGCGCGCCTGATCCAGCTGGCGCATGTGCACGGTAAACGGCACGCAGTCGACCTGGCATTGCCCGGTCTGGCTGTTGAGCAGTGCCAGGCCGGTCAGGAATGTCACGCTCGCGCCGCTCGCCGCCATCAATTGCTCGCGAGCCTTCTCGAAGGTGTGCGGCTTGCCGATGATCTGTTCGCCGAGGACGGCGACCTGATCCGAGCCAATGATCAGATGAGCAGGGTGGCTGTCCGCCAGGGCGCGGGCTTTTTCCTCGGCGAGGCGTTTGACCAGGTCGATTGCGGACTCGCCCGGGCGATGGCTTTCGTCGATGTCCGGCGAGCTGCAGACGAACGGCAAGTGCAGGCGGGCGAGCAATTCGCGGCGATAAGTCGAGCTTGAAGCGAGTAATAAAGGCAGCATGGACGTCTCCTGAGGCAGGTGCGGATTCTAGCGGAGGCGCGCAAGTGACGGACAGGGCACAATTTCCTTTGACATGGGTGGGTGCATCCCTATAATGCTGCGCCTATGTTGAATGACCCGATTCCACCTCACGTTGACCCGCGCAAATTGGCTGACCGTGGCACCACCCTTCAAGGTGAACTGCTGCTGGCCGATTTGAAGAGACTCTGCGACCCGCTTTCCGACGATGTCGGTACGGTGCAGGCCAAATTCGTTTTTGAACGAGATGAACGTAAGTCTGTGGTCATCCACAGCTTTATCGACACCGAAGTCAAAATGGTTTGCCAGCGTTGTCTTGAGCTGGTCACCCTGCCGATCCACAGCGAATGCAGTTACGCGGTGGTGAAGGAGGGTGCGAATACCCAGTCGTTGCCGAAAGGTTATGACGTGCTGGAACTGGGCGAAGATCCATTGGATCTGCAGTCACTGATCGAGGAGGAGCTTTTGCTCGCCTTGCCCATTGTGCCTGCTCATCATCCGGAAGAATGCCAGCAGCCGGCGGGAGCAGATGAGCCCGAACCGAGCGAGGACGAGGTAACGCGGTCCAACCCGTTCAGTGTATTGGCGCAGTTAAAGCGTGACCCAAACGTTTAGGAGTTAATCAATTATGGCTGTTCAGCAGAACAAAAAATCCCGCTCTGCCCGTGACATGCGCCGTTCACACGACGCTCTCGAGGCTAGCACCCTGTCTGTAGAAAAAACCACTGGTGAAGTTCACCTGCGTCACCACGTATCGCCAGAAGGCGTATACCGTGGCCGTAAAGTGATCGACAAGGGCGCTGACGAGTAATCACTTGTCTGCTCAAGTCATCGCGATTGACGCAATGGGCGGGGACTTCGGTCCCCGCAGCATTGTTCAGGCCAGTCTCGCTTGCCTGTCTGCTACACCCTCGCTGCACCTGACCCTCGTCGGTCAACCCTCCCTTCTTGAAGAACTGATCCACGGCCAGTCGGCTGCCGATCGCGCGCGCCTGACGATTGTTGCGGCCAGCGAAGTCATCACCATGGACGAGAAGCCTGCCCAGGCCCTGCGTGGCAAGCCGGATTCGTCGATGCGTGTGGCCCTCGAACTGCTGCGCGATGGCAAGGTGCAGGCCTGTGTCAGTGCCGGCAATACCGGTGCGTTGATGGCCTTGTCGCGATTCGTGCTGAAGACATTGCCCGGCATTGATCGGCCGGCCATGGTCGCGGCGATTCCGACGCAGACCGGTTATTGCCAGTTGCTCGATCTGGGCGCCAACGTCGATTGCAGTGCCGAGCATCTGTTGCAGTTCGCGGTGATGGGTTCGGTGGCCGCGCAGACCTTGGGTATCGCCCGTCCACGTGTGGCGCTTCTGAACATCGGCACCGAAGACATCAAGGGCAATCAGCAGGTCAAACTGGCCGCCACGTTGTTGCAGGCTGCGCGCGGGATCAACTACATCGGTTTTATCGAAGGCGACGGCTTGTATCGCGGTGAGGCCGACGTGGTTGTGTGTGACGGCTTCGTCGGCAACATCCTGCTCAAGTCCAGCGAAGGTCTTGCGACGATGATTGCCGCGCGCATCGAGGCGTTGTTCAAGAAAAACTTGGCTTCGCGCGCTGTCGGCGCTCTCGCGCTGCCGTTGATGAAGCGTCTGCAAGCTGATCTGGCCCCGGCGCGACATAATGGCGCAAGCTTTCTCGGCTTGCAGGGCATCGTTGTGAAAAGCCACGGATCGGCCGGGGTGCAGGGCTTTCAGAGTGCCATTCAACGGGCGTTGATCGAGATTCAGGAGAACCTGCCCGAGCGTCTCCACGGTCGTCTGGAGGAACTGTTGTCTTAGGCGTTTTCGTCGGACAATGCTTAAATGTGACCGCCCGGTTCAAAGGGCCATCCAAACTGTCAGTTTCTGGCGTCCCCAAAGGGGCGTTATTTTCCGACGACAAGATCATTAGGGGCTTGTTACATGTCTGCTTCCCTCGCATTCGTCTTTCCAGGACAGGGTTCGCAGTCCCTCGGCATGCTGGCCGAGCTGGGCGCGCAACATCCGCTGATCCTCGAAACCTTTCAAGAAGCCTCTGCTGCGCTGGGCTACGACCTGTGGGCACTGACCCAGCAGGGCCCGGAAGAGCTGCTCAATCAAACCGACAAAACCCAACCGGCCATTCTGACCGCTTCGATTGCCCTGTGGCGTCTGTGGCTGGCCGAAGGCGGCGCGCGTCCGGCGTTCGTCGCCGGCCACAGCCTGGGTGAATACAGTGCGCTGGTTGCCGCCGGCAGCCTGAGCCTGGCTGACGCGGTCAAGCTCGTCGAGCGCCGTGGTCAGTTGATGCAGGAAGCGGTGCCGGCCGGGCAGGGCGGCATGGCCGCGATCCTCGGCCTGGAAGATGCCGACGTGCTGGCTGCCTGCGCCGAAGCGGCGCAAGGCGAAGTCGTCAGCGCGGTGAATTTCAACTCGCCGGGCCAAGTGGTGATCGCCGGTGCCAAGGCCGCTGTCGAGCGCGCCATCGAAGGTTGCAAGGCCCGTGGTGCCAAACGCGCCATGCCGTTGCCGGTGAGCGTGCCGTCGCACTGCGAGTTGATGCGTCCGGCTGCCGAGCGTTTCGCCGAATCCATCGCCGCCATCGACTGGCAGGCGCCGCAGATCCCGGTGGTGCAGAACGTCAGCGCGCAAGTGCCGGCCGATCTGGAAACCCTCAAGCGCGATCTGCTCGAACAGCTCTACAAGCCAGTGCGCTGGGTTGAATCGGTGCAGACGTTGGCCGCCAAGGGCGCGACCAATCTGGTCGAATGCGGCCCGGGCAAAGTCCTCGCTGGCCTGAACAAACGTTGCGCCGAAGGCGTTTCGACTTCCAATCTCAATACCCCAGACGCCTTCGCTGCCGCTCGCGCAGCGCAGGCCTGAATCAGGAGAAACTTGCATGAGTCTGCAAGGTAAAGTTGCACTGGTTACCGGTGCAAGCCGCGGTATCGGCCAGGCCATCGCGCTGGAACTGGGTCGTCAGGGCGCCATCGTTGTCGGCACCGCGACCTCCGCGTCGGGCGCCGAGCGCATTGCCGCGACCCTGAAGGAAAACGGTATCCAGGGCGCCGGTTTCGAACTCAATGTCACCAGCGACGAATCGGTCAGCGCCGTGCTGGCGGGCATTCAGGAGCAGTTCGGTGCGCCGGTGGCGATTCTGGTCAATAATGCCGGTATCACCCGCGATAACCTGATGATGCGCATGAAAGACGACGAGTGGTACGACGTGATCGATACCAACCTGAACAGTCTGTATCGCCTGTCCAAGGGCGTTTTGCGTGGCATGACCAAGGCGCGCTGGGGTCGAATTATCAGTATTGGCTCGGTGGTGGGTGCCATGGGCAACGCTGGCCAAGTAAACTATGCAGCCGCCAAGGCCGGTCTGGAAGGTTTCAGCCGGGCGATGGCGCGTGAAGTCGGTTCGCGTTCGATTACGGTCAACTCGGTAACCCCTGGGTTCATCGACACCGATATGACCCGCGAGCTGCCTGAAGCACAGCGTGAAGCCTTGCAGACGCAGATTCCGCTGGGTCGTCTGGGGCAAGCTCAAGAGATCGCGTCCGTGGTCGCTTTTCTTGCATCCGACGGTGCGGCATACGTTACCGGGGCTACAATCCCGGTGAACGGTGGGATGTACATGTAAGTAAAATGTGACGGATTGCTTCAAAAAAATGTCATACGAGCTGTCTAAAATCCGTTATAAAGCTGCAATCTATTTATAGGCAGAGGTTCGCAGGGTTTGAGGAGTGAAGCTTTCAGTTGAAAAACTGAAAAGGCTTTCTATACACTTACCCACTGGCCAGCTGCCTGAATTTGTCCATTAGGAGTGAAAACAAGGTATGAGCACCATCGAAGAGCGCGTCAAGAAAATCGTTGCCGAGCAACTGGGTGTTAAAGAAGAAGAAGTGGTCAACACCGCTTCCTTCGTAGAAGACCTGGGTGCCGACTCCCTTGACACCGTTGAGCTGGTGATGGCTCTGGAAGAGGAATTCGAGACCGAAATCCCTGACGAAGAAGCTGAAAAGATCACTACTGTACAAGCTGCAATCGACTACGTTACCAGCCACCAGGCGTAACAGTTTGTAATCGTTGCTTGCTGTCATGGAAAAACCGCACTGCCATCATGGCGTGCGGTTTTTTCTTTAGGCCTGATGCAAAGTCGTCATTTGAAAAAGGAGAGTGCTGTGTCGCGTAGACGCGTCGTAGTCACCGGTATGGGTATGTTGTCGCCACTGGGCACGGATGTGCCGAGCAGTTGGCAGGGCATTCTGGCTGGCCGCAGTGGCATTGGTCTGATCGAACACACCGACCTTTCTGCCTATTCGACCCGCTTCGGTGGTTCGGTCAAAGGCTTCAATGTCGAGGAATACCTGTCGGTCAAGGAAGCGCGCAAGCTCGACCTGTTCATTCAGTACGGCCTCGCCGCAGGCTTTCAAGCCGTGCGCAACGCCGGTCTGGAAGTCACCGATGCCAACCGTGAACGCATTGGCGTGGCCATGGGTTCGGGGATTGGCGGTCTGACCAACATCGAAGAGACCAGTCGCACCCTGCACGAGACCGGTCCGCGACGGATCTCGCCGTTCTTTGTGCCTGGCTCGATCATCAATATGATTTCCGGTTTCCTGTCGATCCATCTGGGCGCACAGGGACCCAATTACGCCATCGCCACCGCGTGCACCACCGGTACGCACTGCATCGGCATGGCGGCGCGCAACATCATGTACGACGAAGCCGACGTGATGATTGCCGGCGGCGCGGAAATGGCCGCTTGCGGTCTGGGCATGGGTGGCTTCGGCGCGTCCCGTGCGCTGTCGACCCGCAACGACGAGCCGACCCGCGCCAGCCGTCCATGGGACAAGGGTCGTGACGGCTTCGTTCTGTCCGACGGTGCCGGCGCCCTGGTTCTTGAAGAACTGGAACACGCAAAGGCTCGTGGCGCGACGATCTACGCCGAGTTGATCGGTTTCGGCACCAGTGGCGATGCGTTCCACATGACCTCGCCACCCGCCGATGGCGCCGGTGCCGCGCGCTGCATCACCAATGCCCTGCGCGACGCGAAGATCAATGTCGATCAAGTGCAGTACATCAACGCCCACGGCACCTCGACCCCAGCCGGCGACCTTGCCGAAGCCAACGCGATCAAGTCGGTGTTCGGCGATCACGCCTACAAACTGGCCGTCAGCTCGACCAAGTCGATGACTGGCCACCTGTTGGGTGCGGCGGGCGCGGTCGAAGCGATTTTCAGCGTGCTGGCGATCAACAGCCAGGTGGCACCGCCGACCATCAACCTTGATGAACCGGACGAAGGCTGCGATCTCGATTTCGTTGCGCACACCGCGCGTAACATGGACATCGATGTCGTGCTGTCCAACTCCTTCGGTTTTGGCGGCACCAACGGCACGCTGGCGTTCCGTCGGTTCGCCGGCTGATGGACAGCTGGGTCGACGGTCAACCGGCTGACGCGCTGTCGCTGAAAGATCGCGGCCTGGCTTACGGCGATGGTCTGTTCGAGACCATTGCCGTGCGCAGTGGACAGCCGGTCCTGCTGGATCGACACTTGACGCGCCTGGCCGATGGCTGCGCGCGTCTGGCCATTGCGACCGACCTCGAGCTGGTTCGCCATGAGCTGCTCAGCTATGCCGCTGCGATGGGCGAGGGCGTGCTCAAGCTCATCCTCACGCGTGGCGACGGCTTGCGCGGTTATGCGCCCGATCCTGCGGCGCAGGGCCGACGCATTCTGCAAGGCAATCCGCCGGCGGCTTATCCCGCTGCCCATGCCGAGCACGGCATCCGCCTGTTTCCCTGCAACACCCGTTTATCTACGCAGCCGTTGTTGGCCGGGCTCAAACATCTGAATCGACTGGAACAGGTGCTCGCCCGCGCCGAATGGCAGGACAGCGAGCATGCCGAAGGCTTGATGCTTGATCAGGCCGGGCGCGTCGTTGAGGGCGTGTTCAGCAATATTTTCCTGGTGCGCGACGGTGGTCTGATCACGCCCGACTTGAAGCGCTGCGGTGTCGCAGGTGTCATGCGCGCGGAAATTTTGTTTCAGGCCGAGTCACTGGCCATCCCCACGCAAATCGCCGATATCAGCCTCGAACAGCTGCAATGGGCTGATGAAGTGTTTGTCTGCAACAGCGTTTATGGCGTCTGGCCGGTACGCGCCTGTGCTGCACTGAGCTGGCCGGTTGGCCCGCTCACCCGTAAACTGCAAACCATTGCCCGCGCGCTACTGGATGCTTGATTCGTGAGACGTAAACTTTTGCTGCTGCTGGAAACCGGACTGGTTCTGGCAGGGCTGCTGTTGGGCGCCAGCGCCTGGAAAATTCATTCGGCGCTGGAACAGCCCCTGAACATCCCGCAGGAACAACTGCTGGATGTGCTGAAAGGCTCTACACCGACCCGTACCTTCCTTGAACTCGAAACCGATGGCGTCATCAAGGACGCGTTCTGGCTGCGCGTCTACTGGCGCTTCAATCTTGCCGGCACGCCGATTCATAGCGGCGAGTACCGCATGCAGCCGGGCATGACCGTCAACGGTCTGATCGATTCTTGGAAGCGCGGCGACGTGGTTCAGTACAGCCTGACCCTGGTCGAAGGCTGGACTTTCCATCAAGTGCGCGCCGCCCTGGCCAAGGACGACAAGCTCGAGCAGACTCTCACCGCCCTGAGCGACAGCGACGTCATGGCGAAGATTGGCCACAAAGGCTTGTTCCCTGAAGGTCGGTTTTTCCCGGATACCTATCGCTTCGTGCGCGGCATGTCCGATGCCGAGCTGCTGAAGAAAGCCTTTGATCGCCTCGATGAAGTGCTCGCCAAAGAGTGGGCGCAGCGTTCTGCCGATGTGCCTTACAGCGAACCTTATCAAGCGCTGATCATGGCCTCGCTGGTCGAGAAAGAGACCGGCGTTCCGCAGGAGCGCGGGCAGATTGCCGGTGTGTTCGTACGACGCATGGCGCTGGGCATGCAGTTGCAGACCGATCCGACAGTGATCTATGGCCTCGGTGATCGCTACACCGGCAAGCTGACCCGCGCGCATCTGAAAGAACCGACACCCTATAACACTTACGTGATTCCCGGTTTGCCACCGACGCCGATTGCGATGGTCGGACGCGAAGCGATTCATGCTGCGCTCAACCCGGTGGAGGGCAGCAGCCTGTATTTCGTCGCCCGTGGCGATGGCAGCCATGTGTTCTCCGATGATCTGGATGCGCACAACAACGCGGTGCGCGAATACCAGCTCAAGCGCCGCGCCGATTACCGTTCCAGCCCGGCACCGGTGAGCGCGCCGGCCACCGATGAGGCCATTCCGGCGGCCTCGCCGAACACCGCGCCCGAGGTGCTGCCCGAAGTGCCATCGAAAGCGCCGCCGCAAGATCCGGCGCCAGCCCAAGAACCGGACGCCGCTGCACCACAGAACGCGCAATGACTTTGATGAAGGACTGCCTGTGACTGGCTTGTTTATTACCCTGGAAGGCCCGGAAGGCGCGGGCAAGAGCACCAATCGCGAATACCTCGCCGAGCGCCTGCGCGCCGCCGGTATCGAAGTGCTGCTCACCCGTGAGCCCGGCGGTACGCCGCTGGCCGAGCGGATTCGTGACGTGTTGCTGACCCCGGCCGACGAAGTGATGCATCCGGACGCCGAGCTGTTGCTGGTGTTCGCCGCGCGCGCCCAGCATCTGGCCGAGGTGATTCGCCCGGCGCTGGCCCGTGGCGCTGTGGTGCTGTGTGATCGCTTCACCGACTCGACATACGCCTATCAGGGCGGCGGTCGTGGTTTGTCGCTGGAACGCATCGCCACCCTGGAAACTTTCGTGCAGGGTGACTTGCGGCCCGATCTGACACTTATTTTCGATCTGCCCGTAGAGATCGGTCTGGCCCGCGCCAGTGCCCGTGGCCGACTGGATCGTTTCGAACTCGAAGGCCGGGCGTTTTTCGAAAACGTGCGCAATGCGTTCCTGAAGCGCGCCGAAGCCGACCCGTCGCGTTACGTGCGCATCGATGCCGGTCAGCCATTGGCCAAGGTCCAGCAATCGCTGGACACCTTGTTGCCGAATCTGCTGGAGCTGGCCCGTGGCTGAGGCCTATCCATGGCAGGACAGCCTCTGGCAGCAACTGGCCGGACGCAGTCAGCATGCCCACGCGTATCTGCTGCACGGTCCCGCCGGTATCGGCAAACGTGCTCTGGCCGAACGCTTGATGGCCAGCCTGCTGTGTCAGCGTCCTACGCCTGAGGCGTGCGGCGAGTGCAAATCCTGCTTGCTGCTCAGGGCCGGCAGTCATCCGGACAATTACATCCTGGAGCCGGAAGAGGCGGACAAGGCGATCAAGGTCGATCAGGTTCGTGATCTGGTCAGTTTCGTTGTGCAGACCGCGCAGCTCGGCGGGCGCAAGGTGGTGTTGATCGAGCCGGTCGAGTCGATGAACATCAACGCTGCCAACGCCTTGCTCAAAAGTCTTGAAGAACCGTCCGGCGATACGGTGCTGCTGTTGGTCAGTCACCAGCCGAGCCGTTTGTTGCCAACCATCAAGAGCCGTTGCGTGCAGCAGGCCTGCCCGCTGCCGGGCGAGGCGATGAGCCTGCAATGGCTGGCCCAGGCGCTGCCGGATTGCGCGGAAGACGAACGCGTCGAACTGCTGACGCTGGCCGCAGGTTCGCCGCTGATGGCGGTCAGCCTGCAATCGCAAGGTGTGCGTGAACAACGTGCACAAGTGGTCGAAGGCGTGAAGAAATTGCTCAAGGGCCAGCAATCGCCGACGCAACTGGCGGAAGAGTGGAAAAGCATTCCTATGCTGCGCCTGTTCGATTGGTTCTGCGACTGGTCGAGCCTGATCCTGCGCTATCAACTGACTCAGGACGAAACCGGCCTCGGCCTGGCCGACATGCGCAAGGTCGTGCAGTACCTGGCGCAGAAAAGCGCGCAGGGCAAAGTGCTGGATATTCAGGACTGGATTCTCGCCCAACGGCAGAAAGTGTTGAGCAAGGCCAACCTCAATCCGGCCCTGTTGCTGGAAGCATTGTTGGTGCAATGGGTGGGATTGCCTGGTCAAAGATAAGAATGTGTACCTAGACTCTGAAGATCAGCAGTGGAGGTGAACATGATTGAGCCTGTCAGCCCGGGGCCGCGTAACGGCATCTTGTCCCTGACCATCAAGGACAAGTCGGTGCTTTACGCCGCCTACATGCCTTTCATCAAGAATGGTGGCCTGTTCATCCCGACCAACAAAAGCTACCGGTTGGGCGACGAGGTGTTCATGCTGTTGCACCTGATGGATGAAGCGGAAAAAATTCCCGTCGCCGGCAAAGTCGCCTGGATCACCCCCAAAGGCGCACAAGGCAATCGCGCCGCCGGTGTCGGCGTGCAATTCAACGACGGCGACGACACCGCGCGCAGTCGCATCGAAACTCATCTGGCCGGAGCGCTGAAATCCGACCGTCCCACTCATACGATGTAAGTTGCAGTCCTTTTTATGCTCGTAGATTCCCATTGTCACCTTGATCGTCTCGACCTCGCCGCCCATGACGGCTCGCTGGATGCCGCACTCGCTGCGGCCCGCGAGCGTGGGGTCGGACATTTTCTGTGCATCGGCGTCAGTGCCGACAACGCCGCTGACGTCAAAGCCCTTGCCGAGCGGTATGCCGATGTTGATTGTTCGGTCGGCGTGCATCCGCTGGATGTTCAGCCGGGCGCGGCACCGGCGCTGGATTGGCTTCTGCACGAACTTGATCACCCGAAAGTGGTGGCGATCGGCGAAACCGGTCTCGACTATCACTACGAGCCGGAAGCTGCCGAGTTGCAGCAGGAGTCGTTTCGCCTGCACCTGCAAGCGGCGCAGCAGACCGGCAAACCGGTGATCATCCACACCCGTGGCGCCCGTGCCGACACCCTGGAACTGCTGCGCGAAGCGGCGTTGCCTCAGGCCGGTGTGTTGCATTGCTTCACCGAAGACTGGGACATGGCCAAAGCGGCGCTGGACATGGGCTATTACATTTCCCTGTCGGGCATCGTCACGTTCCGCAATGCCGATGCCTTGCGTGACGTGGCGAGCAAAGTGCCGGCCGATCGCTTGCTGGTGGAAACCGATTCGCCGTATCTGGCGCCGATTCCGTATCGCGGCAAGCCGAACCTGCCGCAGTACGTGCGCGAAGTGGCGGAGTTTCTGGCGATGCTGCGTGGTGAGAACTACGAGCGCTTTGCCGAGCAGACCACAGAGAACTTCAAGCGTCTGTTCCCGCTGGCGAGTGTTAAATCTGCCCTGTGACGGCTGGCCAAATCGCAGGCAAAAAAAACCCGGGTTCTGGGGGGTGAATCCGGGTTAAGACCATTAGGAGTAAAACAAAGGCACGCGGTCCGTTGGTACCTTTACCGGCACGACACTTGGGGGAGATGTCGCCCGACAGTTCAAGTATTGATCAGTCTGGCGTGCAGTCCAGTGAGCCGGTCGGGGTTTTTAAACAAATTTGGAATACGTTTGCTTCAGTTGAGTTCTCATTGCACTCGAATCGTTCTCGAAATGAACAAGAAACACAGATTTGGTCGATGAACCGTGCTTTTTTGCGCAAGTTAGGCATAATACGCGGCTTCGAATTTTGACCCATCAGACCTTTTTCTTATGCATAAAGAACCTCGTAAGGTCCGTGAATTTCGTCGCCGCGAGCAGGAAATTCTCGATACCGCGCTCAAGCTGTTCCTCGACCAGGGTGAAGACAGTGTCACCGTCGAGATGATTGCTGATGCCGTGGGTATCGGCAAAGGCACGATCTACAAGCACTTCAAATCCAAGGCGGAGATCTACTTGCGCCTGATGCTCGACTACGAGCGCGATCTGAACGAGCTGCTGCATTCGGCGGATGTCGACAAGGACAAGGAAGCGCTGTCGCGCGCCTACTTCGAATTCCGCATGCGCGACCCGCAGCGCTATCGCCTGTTCGACCGTCTCGAAGAGAAAGTGGTCAAGGGTAATCAGGTGCCGGAGATGGTCGAGGAGCTGCACAAGATCCGTGCCTCGAACTTCGAACGCCTGACCCTGCTGATCAAGGGTCGCATCAGCGAAGGCAAGCTCGAAGACGTGCCGCCGTACTTCCACTACTGCGCATCCTGGGCGTTGGTGCACGGCGCGGTGGCGCTGTATCACTCGCCGTTCTGGAGCAACGTGCTGGAAGATCAGGAAGGCTTCTTCCAGTTCCTGATGGACATCGGCGTGCGCATGGGCAACAAGCGCAAGCGCGACCCGGAAACGCCGAGCACCTAAGTCATTCAGCGGGCTGATTGCGCCGTGTTTTCACAACATGGCGCAATAGCGCAGGAATATACTCAGGCATAGGGCTTGCTAAAACCTGATTTCTCAGTCAAGTTTTGCTCGCTCGATTTTCTTTCGCCGGAGTGTTTCATGATCGTTGACCGTCAAGGCAGGCGTTTTCGCAATCTGCGCATCAGCCTGACCTCTGCCTGCAATTACGCCTGTACCTACTGCGTGCCCAACGGCAAGCGGTTGGTGGCTGCGCAGGATGAGTTGTCGGCCGAGGCCATGGCCCGCGGCGTCGAATACCTGATCGAAGCGGCCGGCATCGAGCGCCTGCGCATCACCGGCGGCGAGCCACTGGTCAGCCCCAAACTCGAATCGTTCATGACTGCCGTCGGCCAGATGGGCCTCGACGACATCAGCCTGACCACCAACGGTCAACTCCTCGCGAAAAAACTGCCGCTGCTGGTCGATGCCGGTCTGCGCCGGATCAACGTTTCCCTCGATACTCTCGATGCTGCGGCTTTTCGCAGCATCGCCCGTGGCGGCGACCTGCCCAGCGTGCTCGATGGCATGGATCAGGCTGCCGCCGCCGGGATGAAGATCAAGGTCAACATGGTGCCGTTGCGCGGGCAAAACCTCGATCAGGTCATGCCGCTGCTCGACTACTGTCTGGAGCGCGGTTTCGAACTGCGCTTCATCGAGCTGATGCGCATGGGCCACCTGGCCAAGGATTCCAATGCCTTCCTGCAGCAGTTCGTCAGCCTTGAGCAGTTGCTCGGCCTGATCGGCGAACGTTATGAATACGCCCAGACCGACGCACCGGTGGACGCCACGGCTGTGCGCTATGCGATTCCCGGTCGCGGCAATTTCGGGGTGATCGCCAACGAAAGCGTGCCGTTCTGCCGCACTTGTTCGCGCTTGCGCCTGTCATCGACCGGTTGGCTGCATGGCTGTTTGTCGTCGAGCAACCGCCACTATGTCGGCGATCTGCTCGACAAGCCGCGCCACCAGGCGTTGCCGGCGCTGCAACGTTTGCTGGTCAAAGCGTTGGGTGACAAGCAGGAGGTGGCGTTCTCTGGCGGCGCTACTGTCATGAAGATTATTGGTGGCTGAGTAATCGCTTTCGCGAGCAGGTCGAATGCCTCTATCACTGAATTTGTCGAGCTGGCGCAAAAGCTGCATCCAACGGCCATTCGCCGGTTTTCCGACACCGGCTTCTGGAGGAATAGGATGCGTAGCCTGGTTTTGCTGCTGGCCGTTTTGGCGCTTGGTGGCTGCATGAATGTCAGCGATATGGCCGAAGGCACTCGTTATCACATGAGCGATGCGGGGCTTCTGGACCACAGCGACAGCCGCCGGGTGAACAATATCCGCATTCAGCCGGACTCGTTCATCTTCATCGCCCAGGGCGCGTTCGCACCGCCGGGTGGTTCCTATCCACGGCCGAACGTGGTCGCCGAAGAAGCCTTCAAGGGCTTTGTCGAATATTTCCCGATGGTCCGCCGCGCCCGTGCGCCGGAAGGCCTCGATCAAGCCATGGGCGAAGCCCGTGATGCCGGCGCGCATTATCTGCTGTACACACGTTTCGCCAAGGCTGACGACCGCATCGGCAACTCTGACGAGTGGCTGGACCAGGAAGCCGTGGATCGCCTCGGTATCGACGGCGGCGTGATTCAGATCATGTTGATCGAGACCAGCACCCAGTATTTGATTGATACTGCACGGATCAAGAGTCGTGGCGGTTTACTGACGTTACATGACTCCAAACCCGAAGACCTCATCGGTCCGCCACTGGCGCAATACGCACGCAGCCTGCTGGGGATCGGCGACCAGTAATCAAGGAGTACGCCATGAGTGACCCGCAAACAGCCAATGACCTGCTGGGGCAGATCCCCAAGACCAAAGGCCTGCCACCGGTGCATTTGTGGAACCCGGATTTCTGCGGTGACATCGACATGCGCATTGCCCGCGACGGCACCTGGTACTACCTGGGTACGCCGATCGGGCGCAAGCCGATGGTCAAACTGTTCTCCACCATCATCCGCCGCGACGGCGATGATTACTTCCTCATCACCCCGGTCGAGAAGGTCGGGATCAAGGTCGATGATGCGCCGTTCGTAGCGGTTGCCGTGGAAGTGCAAGGCGAGGGCGAGGCGCAGGTTTTGCGCTTTACCAGCAACGTCGAGGAAACCATCGAGGCGGGGGCAGAGCATCCGCTCCGTGTCGAGATCGATCCTCAGACCCAAGAGCCTGCGCCCTATGTGCATGTGCGCAGCAACCTTGAAGCGCTGATTCACCGCAATGTGTTTTACCAGTTGGTGGAACTGGCGGTGAGCCGCGAGATCGATGGTCAGCGCTGGTTGGGCGTGTGGAGTGGCGGCGAGTTCTTTCGCATCGGCCTGGAACCCTGACACAACATCAAAATGTGGGAGCGAGCCTGCTCGCGAACGCGGTGTATCAGTCGCCAGCAATCTTGACTGACACGACGCTTTCGCGAGCAGGCTCGCTCCCACGATGGTCTGTGCAAGCTGAAAAATCCGATTGACTGTTATTCATATGATGATTAGCGTAGGCACCCATCGCGATTCGCCTTGAGGTGTACATGTCCAGCAGCTTTCATGCGTCGACCGTTGACTGGCTGGGCAGTTGGATTGCTGCCGGTCAGGTCAAGCCGGGGCAGACCATCAAGGTCGAGGCGGATCTGGGCGAACAGCTTGGTGTCAGCCGCACGGTGATTCGCGAAGCCATCAAAACCCTCGTCGCCAAAGGCATGCTCGAAGTCGGGCCGAAAGTCGGCACGCGGGTGTTGCCGGTCCGGCGCTGGAATCTGTTCGATCCGCAAGTGGTCGGTTGGCTATCGCGCAACGGCTTGCCGGAAAACTTCGTCGATGACCTGCTGGATTTGCGCCGCACCATTGAGCCGATGGCGGTGCGTTGGGCCTGTGAGCGCGCAACGCCGGAGCAGATCGAAGCGGTGCAACTGGCTTTCAATGCACTGGAACGTGCAGTCGACAGTGGCATCGATTACAACCGTGCCGACCAGGCCTTCCACGAATGCATCCTGGCCGCCAGCCATAATCAGTTCATCGAACAAATGGTCCCGGCCCTCGGCGCGTTGCTGGCGGTGTCGTTCGAAGTCTCCGCCGCCGATCCCGATGAACTGCGCCGCACCTTGCCGATCCATAAAGACATGGCCGACGCCATCGCCGCGCGCGATTCGACCCGTGGCGTGTGGGCGTGCATGACCTTGATCGACAACGCCGACCTGGCGATAAAACGCTTTTACCCGAAAGTCATGGCCAGTAGAAAAGCTAGCTGAAAATGTCGAGACATCCTGTGGGAGCGAGCTTGCTCGCGAATGCGTGAGGTCAGATAAATCATCATTGACTGACACTCCGCCTTCGCGAGCAAGCTCGCTTCCACAGTAAAACAACAACTCAGAAGGACTTGATATGCCGTTCACCGCCCTGACCCAACACCGCGCGAAACTCGGCGAAGGCCCGTTCTGGGATGCGCCGACCCAAGCGCTTTACTGGGTCGATATCGCCGGTAAGCAAGCGTTGCGCCTGATCGGTCAGAACGTGCAGATCTGGCAGATGCCCGAGCACATCTCCGCCTTCATTCCTTGCGCCAGCGGCGATGCGCTGGTCACGCTGAACAGCGGTGTATATCGGCTGGATCTCGATTCGCCCGGCCTCGAGCCACGCTTGACGTTGTTCTGCGTTGCCGACCCGCAACCGGGCAACCGCCCCAACGAAGCCCGTTGCGATGCCCTGGGTCGGTTGTGGTTGGGCACCATGCAAAACAACATCGGCGAGCACGGCGAGGATCTGCCGCTGGTGCGCCGTTCCGGAGGCCTGTTCCGTATCGATCCCGATCAGCGCGTGACACCGCTGCTGCTCGGTCTGGGCATTCCCAATACCTTGTTGTGGAGCGACGACGGCACCATGCTGCTGTTTGGTGAAAGTCTCGACAGCACGCTCAATCGATATTTCATCCGCACCGACGGCAGTCTCGATGCGCCGCAGGTGTTTTACTCGTCCGATCAACACGGTGGTCCCGATGGCTCGGCGATGGACGCCGAAGGCTACGTGTGGAATGCACGTTGGGACGGCAGTTGCCTTCTGCGCCTGACGCCGGACGGGCAGGTGGACCGCAAGATCGATCTGCCGGTCAGTCGCCCGACCAGTTGCGTTTTCGGTGGCGAAGACCTGAAAACCCTGTTCATCACTAGCGCGAAGAGTCCACTGAATCATCCATTGGATGGCGCGGTGCTGAGCATGCGCGTCGACGTTGCAGGAAAACTCTGTACGCGTTTTGCTGGCTAGATCCCAAAATATGGGATGCAAAATTATATATTGAGATTATTTGGCGGTCGGGTTTATAGTCGGCTCCAGCAGTGACACGCACTCACACTTAAAAAGAACAAAACAGGTGAAGTGATGCAGCGAATTCTTCTCGCCCGCGCAAGCGGGATCCGCCTTTTGTCACGGCTTAATGCCGTCGGCGACGCTTGCCTGTTTGTTTTCCCCAGCCGTCAGAACCGGACATCGACCGATGCCCGGTTTTTTTGCGCCTGCGTGCAGGAGGCCTGAGCCATGGCTGAAGCGCTGACATTGCCACCAGTGCCGGCGCCGCCGAAAGGCGAGCGCCTGAAAAACAAGGTCGTGCTGTTGACCGGGGCCGCTCAGGGCATCGGCGAAGCGATTGTCGCCGCCTTCGCCTCGCAGCAAGCCAGATTACTCATCAGCGACATCCAGGCCGACAAGGTCGAGCAGGTCGCCGCTCACTGGCGCGATCAGGGCCATGACGTGCAGGCGCTCAAGGTCGACGTATCGAATCAGCAGGATCTGCATGCCCTGGCCCGACGCGCCGTGGAATTGCATGGCCGCATCGATGTGTTGGTCAACTGCGCCGGGGTCAATGTGTTCCGCGATCCTATGCAGATGACCGAAGAGGACTGGCGCCGCTGCTTTGCCATCGATCTGGACGGCGCCTGGTATGGTTGCAAAGCCGTGCTGCCGCAGATGATCGAGCAGGGCGTGGGCAGCATCATCAACATCGCCTCGACGCATTCCAGCCACATCATTCCCGGCTGCTTTCCGTACCCGGTAGCCAAGCACGGCTTGCTCGGCCTGACCCGTGCACTCGGCATCGAATACGCGGCCAAAGGCATTCGCGTCAACGCCATCGCGCCGGGCTACATCGAAACGCAGCTGAACGTCGATTACTGGAACGGCTTTGCCGATCCGCATGCCGAGCGGCAGCGCGCCTTCGACCTGCATCCGCCCAAGCGCATCGGCCAGCCGATCGAAGTGGCAATGACGGCGGTATTTCTGGCCAGCGATGAGGCACCGTTTATCAATGCTTCGTGCATCACCATCGATGGTGGTCGCTCGGTGATGTACCACGACTGAATAAAACGGATCTCCAGCGCTGAACTACGCTTGAAATCCAATCATCATACGATATGACTATTTTCAACCAGCTTCACTGAGAACACGCTTCAACGCTTTTCAAACCTTGCTCAAAAAAAATAACAAGGAGTCATCTGATGAAACGTCGTTTCGGGATTCGTACCCTGTGCAGCACTGCCCTGGCGGTCACTGCGTTCAGCCTGAGCAGTGCGCTGCTCGCCGCCGACGCGGTGAAGATCGGTTTTCTGGTCAAGCAGGCCGAAGAACCGTGGTTCCAGACCGAATGGGCTTTTGCCGAAAAAGCCGCCAAGGACAAAGGCTTTGAACTGATCAAGATTGCCGTACCGGATGGCGAGAAGACCCTCTCGGCCATCGACAGCCTGGCCGCCAACGGCGCCAAGGGCTTCGTGATCTGCCCGCCGGATGTGTCCCTCGGCCCGGCCATCATGGCCAAAGCCAAGATCAACGACCTGAAAGTAATTGCCGTCGACGACCGTTTTGTCGACGCCAACGGCAAATTCATGGAAGACGTGCCGTACCTGGGCATGGCCGCGTTTGAAGTCGGCCAGAAGCAGGGCGCCGCCATGGCTGCCGAAGCGAAAAAGCGTAACTGGGACTGGAAAGACACCTACGCGGTGGTCAATACCTACAACGAACTCGACACCGGCAAGAAGCGCACCGACGGTTCGGTCGATGCCCTGAAGAAGGCCGGCATGCCGGAGGACCACATCCTCTTCGCCGCGCTGAAAACCCTCGACGTACCGGGCAGCATGGACGCCACCAACTCGGCGCTGGTGAAACTGCCGAGCGCGGCGAAGAACCTGATCATCGGCGGCATGAACGACAACACCGTGCTCGGCGGCGTGCGCGCCACCGAAGCGGCCGGGTTTGCCGCGAGCAACGTGATCGGCATCGGCATCAACGGCACCGACGCCATCGGCGAGTTGAAAAAGCCTAACAGCGGCTTCTTCGGTTCGATGCTGCCAAGTCCGCACATCGAAGGCTACAAGACTGCCGAGATGATGTACGAGTGGATCACCGCCGGCAAAGAGCCGCCGAAGTACACCGCCATGGATGACGTCACCCTGATCACCCGCGAAAACTTCAAGCAAGAGCTGGAAAAAATCGGCTTGTGGAACTGAGGCAGCGACGGCCCGGGCAGCCGGGCCGTTTTTCGGTGTGAAGAGGTGGCTTTATGCACGCGCAAGTACAGACACAAGAACAACATGGCGCCAGCGGCAGCCTGCGCTTCAACGGGATCGGCAAGACCTTTCCCGGCGTGAAAGCGCTCGACGGCATCAGCTTCGTCGCCCACCCCGGCCAGGTTCATGCCTTGATGGGCGAGAACGGCGCGGGCAAATCGACCCTGCTGAAAATCCTCGGTGGCGCCTACATTCCGAGCAGCGGCGAGCTGCAGATCGGCGAGCAGGCGATGGCGTTCAAGTCCACCGCTGACAGCATCGGCAGCGGCGTCGCGGTGATTCACCAGGAACTGCATCTGGTCCCGGAAATGACCGTGGCCGAGAATCTGTTTCTCGGGCATCTGCCGGCCAGTTTCGGCCTGATCAATCGCAGTGAGCTGCGCCAGAAAGCCTTGAATTGCCTGAAAGGCCTGGCCGACGAAATCGATCCGCAAACCAAGGTCGGGCGCTTGTCGCTGGGTCAGCGGCAGTTGGTGGAAATTGCCAAAGCGCTGTCGCGCGGCGCCCACGTTATCGCTTTCGACGAACCGACCAGCAGCCTTTCGGCGCGCGAGATCGATCGCTTGATGGCGATCATCGGTCGTCTGCGCGACGAAGGCAAAGTGGTGCTCTACGTGTCCCATCGCATGGAAGAAGTCTTCCGTATCTGCGACGCCGTCACTGTGTTCAAGGACGGCCGCTACGTGCGTACCTTCGAGGACATGAGCCAGTTGACCCACGATCAACTGGTGACCTGCATGGTCGGTCGCGACATTCAGGACATCTACGATTACCGCCATCGTCCGCGTGGCGCCGTGGCGTTGAAAGTCGATGGTTTGCTCGGCCCGGGCCTGCGCGAGCCGATCAGTTTCGAAGCGCACAAAGGCGAAATCCTTGGCCTGTTCGGACTGGTCGGGGCAGGGCGCACCGAGCTGCTTCGCCTGCTCAGCGGACTGGAGCGCAACACCGCCGGCCGTCTCGAATTGCGCGGTCATGAGCTGAAGCTGCGCTCGCCCCGTGACGCGATTGCCGCCGGCATTCTGCTCTGCCCGGAAGATCGCAAGAAAGAAGGCATCATCCCCCTGGCCAGTGTCGCCGAGAACATCAACATCAGTGCCCGTGGTGCGCATTCCGGGCTCGGCTGCCTGATTCGCGGCCTGTGGGAAAAGGGCAACGCCGACAAGCAGATCAAGGCCCTGAAAGTGAAAACCCCGCACGCCGGCCAGCAGATCAAGTTCCTTTCCGGCGGCAATCAGCAGAAGGCCATTCTCGGCCGCTGGCTGTCGATGCCGATGAAAGTCCTGCTGCTCGACGAACCGACCCGTGGCATCGATATCGGCGCCAAGGCCGAGATCTACCAGATCATTCATAACCTCGCCGCCGACGGTATTTCGGTGATCGTGGTGTCCAGCGATCTGATGGAAGTGATGGGCATTTCCGACCGCATCCTGGTGCTGTGCGAAGGCGCCCTGCGCGGCGAAGTCAGCCGCGACCAGGCCAATGAATCCAACCTGCTGCAACTGGCTTTGCCACGCCACCGCGCTGACGGCGTGGCGAACTGAGAGGTGACTATGATGACTACGCAAAATGAAACCCTGCCGACCGAGCGCAAACCGCTGGACCTGCGGCGCTTCCTCGATGACTGGGTCATGCTGCTGGCGGCGATCGGCATCTTCGTCGCCTGCACACTGCTGATCGACAACTTCCTCTCGCCGCTGAACATGCGTGGCCTGGGCCTGGCGATTTCCACCACCGGCATCGCCGCGTGCACCATGCTTTATTGCCTGGCATCCGGGCACTTCGACCTCTCGGTCGGCTCAGTGATCGCCTGTGCCGGCGTGGTCGCGGCGGTGGTGATGCGTGACACCAACAGCGTGTTTCTCGGCGTCAGCGCAGCACTGGTGATGGGCCTGATCGTTGGTCTGATCAACGGCATCGTGATTGCCAAGTTGCGCGTCAATGCGTTGATCACGACGCTGGCGACCATGCAGATTGTTCGCGGTCTGGCCTACATTTTTGCCAACGGCAAAGCGGTCGGTGTGTCGCAGGAATCGTTCTTCGTCTTCGGTAACGGCCAGCTGTTCGGTGTGCCGGTGCCGATTCTGATCACCATTGTCTGCTTCCTGTTTTTCGGCTGGCTGCTGAACTACACCACCTACGGGCGCAACACCATGGCCATCGGTGGCAACCAGGAAGCGGCGTTGCTGGCGGGCGTCAACGTCGACCGGACCAAGATCATCATCTTCGCCGTGCATGGTTTGATCGGTGCGCTGGCGGGTGTGATTCTGGCCTCGCGGATGACTTCCGGGCAGCCGATGATTGGTCAGGGTTTTGAACTGACGGTGATCTCGGCTTGCGTACTGGGCGGGGTTTCGCTGAGTGGCGGCATCGGCATGATTCGCCATGTGATTGCCGGGGTGCTGATTCTGGCGATCATCGAGAATGCGATGAACCTGAAGAACATCGACACGTTTTATCAGTATGTGATTCGGGGTTCGATTCTGTTGCTGGCCGTGGTCATTGATCGCTTGAAACAACGCTAACGTCAAAAGCTACCCCTCACCCCAGCCCTCTCCCAAAGGGAGAGGGGGCCGACCGAGGTGTCTTGCGTTCTACATCGACCTGAAATATCGGGTCGATTGTGGATTCTCTAACACAACATCAGTTCGGCGCATTTCCTGAGCACTCCCCAATCAGTTCCCTCTCCCTCCGGGAGAGGGCTAGGGTGAGGGGCTCTTGATTTTGCTCTCTCCACCGGTCACCTCCCTCAAATTTTTGTTGCCCGCCACGTCCCGTTTCGGTTATCAATTTGTACATGATTAGACAGGTACGATTCGACAAGAAACAACGGGTGGTCGACGAGCTCGTCCGACGCATCGAGAGCGGCCTCATGGAGGACGGTTTTCTGTTGCCCGGCGAACATCAGTTGGCTCAAGAATTCCAGGTCAGCCGTGGCACCTTGCGTGAGGCGCTGGCCGAACTGAAGCGGCGTAATTACATCGCCACGCAGAGCGGTGTCGGTTCCATCGTCACTTTCGACGGTGTCGCACTGGATCAGCGCAGCGGCTGGGCGCAGGCGTTGGCCGACAGCGGGGCGCTGATCAATACCGAAGTGTTACGCCTCGAAGCCGTTACCCGCCCGGATCTGCTGGTGCGTTTCGGCACCGATCAATTCATCACCCTCGACCGTCGCCGGCGCGCCACCGACGGTACGCTGGTGTCTCTGGAACGATCCTTGATGCCGGCCAACGGCGGCCTGGAAAGCCTGCCTCGCGTCGGTTTGATCGACAATTCCCTGACCATCACCCTGGCCGCCTACGGCTACATCGGCGAGCGCGGCGATCAGTGGATCGGCGCCGAGCCGTTGAATGCTGAAGATGCCGAGCTGCTTGGTCGCCCGGTCGGCACGGTGTTTCTCAAAGCCCTGCGCACCACCTACGACCGGCAGAACCGTTTCATGGAACAGGTCGAGAGCCTGCTCGACCCGGTGCACTTTCGTCTGCACCTGCAATTCGGAGAATCGAAATGACCGCGCTCAATCGTGCGCTTGGCGCTTTCTATGGTCTGGCCCTGGGTGACGCGCTGGGCATGCCGACGCAATCGCTCGATCGCGAAACGATCAAGGCGCGCTTCGGCCAGATCACTGATCTGCAAGACGCAGGTCCCTTGCAACCGATCGCCGCGAACATGCCCAAAGGCTCGATTACCGATGACACCGAGCAGGCGATTCTGGTCGGCGAGTTATTGGTCGAAGGCCACGGCCGCATCGAGCCGGCGGTCCTCGCCCAGCGCTTGATCGAGTGGGAAGCCGAGATGCAGGCCAAAGGCTCGCAGGACTTGCTCGGCCCGTCGACCAAGCGCGCCATTGAAATGATCCTCACCGGGCATTCCCCGGAAGAAGCCGGGCGCTACGGCACCACCAATGGCGCGGCGATGCGCATCACCCCGGTGGGCATTGCCGCAAACGTGGCCGATCCGCAGCGCTTCATTGCGGCGGTCGTGCAGGCTTGCCAAGTGACGCATAACACCACGCTGGGAATTTCCAGTGCGGCGGCGGTGGCGGCGGTGGTCTCCGCTGGCATCAATGACGTCGATCTCGGCGAGGCGCTGAACCTCGGCCAGCAGATCGCGCAGCAAGCCGAAGCGCACGGGCATTGGATTGCTGGCGGGCGCATCGCCTCGCGCATCAGTTGGGCGCGCAGTATCAGTGTCGACAGCGACAAAGCACTGCTCGCCGATCTGCTCTACGACGTAATCGGCACATCGGTGGCGTCGCAGGAGTCGGTGGTGGTTTCATTCGCCCTGGCCCAGCAAGTGGCCATCGGCGAGATGACGGCATTCGAAGCGCTGTGTATGGCTGCCAGCCTGGGCGGCGACACGGATACCATCGCGGCGATTCTTGGCGCCATGCTCGGGGCTTGCCTGGGGCTTGAGTGCTGGCCGCAGCCGATGATCGAGACGGTGAAAGCTGTTAATCATCTCGAGCTTGAGCCATTGGTGCAGGGGCTGTTGGCCTTGCGTTGACTGGCTGGCCTCTTCGCGAGCAGGCTCGCTCCCACAATTGGAATGCATTCCCTTGTGGGAGCGAGCCTGCTCGCGAAAGGGGCGGCGCATTTCTAATGAATTCACACAGCAATGGATCGCACAGACAGGCCTCGGAAGGCCGGTTGTCTTGTCGTTTTGCATCATTGCCACAACCACAAAAAAGGCAAACAGGAGCATCTTCATGAGTTCATCAACCGCCGGGCAAAGCGTCGGGCAATTGGAAACCCGGGGCATCGAGCCGGTACCGGAAGCCGAGTGCAACGGTCATCCGCTGCAGCTGTTCTGGGTCTGGTTTGCGGCGAATATTTCCATCCTTGGCCTGCCGCTGGGCGCCACGCTGGTGGCGTTTCGCGGGCTGGCGATCTGGCAGGCGATCATCGTCGCCATCCTCGGTGCCGCCGGTTCGTTTGCCGTGGTCGGGATCATCTCGATTGCCGGGCGACGTGGCCGCGCGCCGAGTCTGACACTGTCGCGGGCGATCTTCGGCGTGCGCGGCAACATCGGCCCGACGCTGGTTTCGCTGATGTCGCGTCTGGGTTGGGAAACCGTCAACACCACCACCGCCGCGTTCGTGCTGCTGTCGCTGTGTTCGATCCTGTTCGGCTCGCCGGTCGAGGCGAAAAGTGCGCCGATACTGACGCTGATCTTTATCGCCATCTTCGTCCTGCTGACCTTGTCGGTGTCCGGCCTCGGCCACGCGACTCTGCTGGTGATCCAGAAGTGGGCGACCTATGTGTTCGGTGCGCTGAACATTCTCGTCGGTGGCTTCCTCTGCGCGACGATTGACTGGAGTGCGGTGTTCAACGCCACGCCAGCACCGCTGAGCGCAATGATCATCGGCATCGGCACCATGGCCGCCGGCACTGGCATCGGTTGGGCCAACGCTGGTGCCGACATGTCGCGCTACCAGCACCGCAGCGTCAAAGCCGTGCGGCTGGTGGCGTCGGCGGCGTTCGGCGCGGGCATTCCGCTGGTGCTGCTGATCGCTCTCGGCGGCTTGTTGTCGGTGGGCAACAATGATCTGGCGTCGGCGACTGACCCGATCGTGGCGATCCGCGACATGCTGCCGACGTGGATGGCCGTGCCGTACCTGATCACCGCGTTCGGCGGTCTGCTGCTGTCGAACAACCTGTCGGTGTACTCCGCCGGCCTGACCACGCTGACCCTCGGCCTGAAGGTCAAACGCGTCTACGCGGTAGTGGTGGATATCGTCGCGATCTTCGCCGGCTCGATCTACTTCATGCTGATCGCCGACAGTTTCTACGGCCCGTTCATCACCTTCATTTCCCTGCTGGCAGTGCCGATCACTGCCTGGGTCGGGATCTTCGTGGTCGACCTGATTCACCGTCACTACTACAGCCCCAAAGACCTGCTCGACGTCAGCCCGAGCAGCGCCTATTGGTATCGCGGCGGCATCGAGTGGCGCGCGTTTGGCGCCTGGGCGATCGCCATCGTCCTTGGTTTCAGTTTCACCACCATCGGCACCACGGCGGAGAACGTCTGGTTCAAGGGCTTTTTGTCTGACTCCTGGCTGGGCCACAACGGCCTCGGCTGGATCGTGACCTTCGTCGTCGCCGGCGGCATTTACCTGATACTTGGCGGTGCGAAAGATCGCCGCGCCGCGCAACCCGAGAATGCTCATGCCTAAGATGTTGCACACCGGCCAGGTCATCATCGACCTGGTCATGGCCGTGGATAAACTGCCGCAGATTGGCGGCGACGTGCTGGCGCAGTCGGCAGGGTTCGAAGCCGGCGGCGGTTTCAACGTGATGGCTGCTGCGGTGCGTAACGGTCTGCCGGTGGTTTACCTCGGTCGCCATGGCACGGGGCGTTTTGGTGACCTGGCGCGCCAAGCGATGCAGGCGGAAGGTATCTGCATCGGCATCCGCGAACCGGCCGAGCGCGATACCGGTCTGTGCGTGGCGCTGACCGATGCCTCGGCTGAACGCAGCTTCATTTCCTACATCGGCGCTGAAGGCGAGGTGACCGAGGAGGACCTGAACAGCGTGGCTGCCGAGCCCGGCGATTATGTTTATCTCAGTGGTTACAGCCTGCTGCACGAGGGCAAGGCGCAGGCGTTGCTCGACTGGACGCTGGCGCTGCCGGCGGCGGTCAATGTGGTGTTCGACCCGGGGCCGTTGGTGGAGTCGCCCGATGCGCCGATGATGCAGACGTTGCTGCCGCGCATTGATGTGTGGACCAGCAACAGTGTCGAAGCGCTGCGGTTTACCGGAGCCGATGAGATTGTTATCGCAATGGATCGCCTCGCGGAACTGCTGCCGGAAAATGTACTGATGGTTGTGCGTGACGGGCCGCAGGGGTGCTGGATTCAGCAGCGTGGCGAGCGTCGACAGGTGCCGGGGTTTGCTGTCAAAGCAGTGGACAGCAATGGCGCCGGTGATGCGCATGCCGGGGTGTTTGTTGCTGGATTGGCGCAGGGGTTGGAGGCACCGGAAGCGGCGCGGCGGGCCAATGCGGCGGCGGCGCTGGCGGTGACTCGCTGGGGACCGGCGACATCGCCGGGGGCCAGTGAGGTGGATGCTTTTATCTGTCAGTCCTGCCGCGACTGACATGAGGCCTTCGCGAGCATGCTCGCTCCCACATTAGATCTACGTTGTACACAAATCTTGTGTAGGAGCTGCCGAAGGCTGCGATCTTTTGATCTTGAAAAGCACAAGATCGCAGCCTTCGGCAGCTCCTACAGTGGGCGTCGTTCTAGCCAGCCTTGCGCAACGCCTCAATCAACTCCTGCTTGCGCATCGAAGACCGCCCCGGAATATTCTTCGCTCGGGCTTCCTTCATCAAGCTATCGACAGTCTGCGTATCCTTCGAAGTTTCGCTGTTACGCGAATGACCCTTGCGGCTGGCCACCGCGCGGCGCGATGACTCTTTGCGATCTTCCGATTTGGCACTGGCGGGCTTCTTGCGCCCCGAGCCGCCGGACTTCTCACCACCACCGGACTGTTTGTTGACCGTCGCCCAAGCTCGCGCCTCAGCCTCATCTTTCGACACGCCCTTTTTCTCGTAGCTGTCTTCGATGTGCTCGGCTTTGCGCTTCTGTTCGCTGGTGTATTTGTCTTTGCTTCCACGAGGCATGGGATTTCTCCTCAAGTTGCGGATCCGGCCGCTCGCCGCTTCGACGGCGAGCGGCTTGGCACTACTGCAGATCCAGTTTGCGCGCCGCTTCGACGCCGGCAGAACTGAGCTTGATCGGCAGGTTCAGCGAGTGTTCGCCCGCTTCGCTCAAGGTCACGTGACCATGATGAATCAGCCCGCGATCCTGCAGGGCGGCGAGGGCGCTGGCCACGACTTTCTCGCCCCGGTAATTGTCCAGCACCTCCTTGCCCAAGCCGTTGGGATGCGCGTGCAGCAGGCGGGTGAGGACTTCTTTTTCCAGGTCTTTGTCGACGTTCATGGTTACCTCTTCATGGGAGTGAATAGGGCGCTCGCGTCGGCGAACTACTGACCGGCACCTTCGGAACCGGAGCCACCTGTGGTGGTTTTCGAGCCGACACCGGGGCCGGCATTGTCAGGCGCAGTGGCAGGAGAGTCGGGCGTGTTCATGCCACCCTGGCGGCCCGGATCGCTGCCTTGAGTGCGCGGATCGGTGCCAGTGGCGGGTGGCTGATTGATCAGCGGCACGCCGGAACCATCGGTGTTCATACCGGGGGCACTGTTAATGGCGGGCGCGCGTGGCGGGGTCGGATCGGTAGGGCCAGTGCCCGCTGCCGTGGACGAGGCGGCGAACACCGCAGGGCAGAGCAGGGCGCTGAAGACTAAAGCGGTCAACCTTGACGGGATCATAGGGCTTCTCCAGTGATTGGAATCCTTACACTTTGTTGGTCAGCCCTGGTGACGGATTGGTGCCTGATGATCGACGAACGGTCTTCGCCGGGGTCACGTCTCTGCTGTTCAGACGATGCCGGCCTCTTCCTTGAACTGCTCCATGAAACCCTTCAAACGTTGATGACGAATCTGTGCCAGGCGCTGGCCGGTCACGGTCTGAAAACCGTCGGCCAGATGCAGCAGTTTGGTCTGGAAATGATCGAGGCAAAAACGCGTGTCGTCGTACTCGCGCTCAAGCGCTTCGGGATCCTCTGGGTCGTACAGCGCCGAGCCCATGCGCCCGGCCACATAGAAGGTTCGGGCAACACCGAGCATGCCCAGCGAGTCGAGGCGATCGGCGTCCTGGACGATTTTCGCTTCGAGCGTGATTGGGGTGATGTTGGCAGAGAAACTGTGGGCTTCGATGGCGTGGGCGACGTTGCTGATTTTCTCGTTGGGCCAGTCCAATTCCTTCAGCACGGATGAGGCTTTGTCCGCTGCCAGACGCGAAGCCTGCGCGCGCAATGGTGAGTTTTTTTCGACCGCTACGCAATCGTGCAACAGCACGGCTGCGAGCAATACCTCGAGATCGCCGCCTTCGGTTGCATGCACGGTGCGGGCGTTGTGCCACACCCGCTGCAAGTGAGCGAGATCGTGGGCGCCGTCGTCCGAGGGTTCGAGTGCATGCCGAATCAGCGCTGATGCCAGTGTTTCCATCGGCGCAAAACAGTTAACGGTCATAAGCATCCTTTCAGAATTTGCGATATCAACTGTGGGAGCGAGCCTGCTCGCGAAAGCGTCATTTCAGTCAGGCGTTGATTCAACTGACAGAATGCTTTCGCGAGCAGGCTCGCTCCCACAAAGGCAACAGTGTTCAGCAAATTGGGCAGGTCAGTATGTTTGCCATGTGACGAGTGCCGCTGCGCGCCTTAGTATGGCGCTTTAATTTGCACACAAGGCCCGTCCATGACGATCGAAATCCGCCCGGCGACCCCCAGCGATGCGCCGCAAATCCTCGCCTTTATCACCGAACTGGCAGATTTCGAAAAGGCCCGTCACGAAGTCATCGCCAGCGTCGCTGACATCGAACGCAGCCTGTTCGGCGAAGGCGCCACCGCCCACGGCCTGATCTGCCTGCGCGACGGCTCGCCGATCGGCTTCGCGGTGTTCTTCTTCAGTTATTCAACGTGGCTGGGCAGCAATTGCCTGTACCTCGAAGACCTCTACATCACCCCCGAACAACGTGGCGGCGGCGCCGGCAAAACCCTGCTGCGCCACCTGGCAAAAATCGCCTGCGCCAACGACTGCGGCCGCTTCGAATGGAGCGTGCTGGAATGGAACACCCCGGCCATCGAATTCTACAAGTCGCTCGGTGCGCAACCGCAGGAGGAATGGGTGCGGTATCGCATGGATGGCAAGGTGTTGCGCGAATTTGCCGAGGGCTGAGCACAATGATGGCAATCTACTGCTGATTCAGTTGTCGCCACCGCTCTAGTCCGGCATTCTGTGCGCCATTTTTGCGCGCTCACGGACGACACCTGCAATGCATCTGGCAAAATTTCTCCGCGCCTGTGGAGCCCTCGCTTCGTCAATGAGTGACCAGCTATGAGGGGACTGCAGGCGTCCATGCGTCTGTATGGTCTGGTGAAAACTACCGGCTCTTCTGACGACCCGAATCGACAGGCTGTGGAAATTCTCTGCATGGCCCAGCGCACTGGCGGCGTGGCTATACGGGCTTTCGTGTCGCGGCTCGACGCTGAGTTGATGTCGCGCAGCGCCGGCCTCGGCGAATACCGTGTGGTAGCGCTGAGAACCTTTGATCCCACAGCGATTATCGACTCTCATCAAGGCTGGCTGATGCTGCACATCTGTTGCGGCTTCGTCGCTCTCGCCGGCCATACTCTGTTGAAAAACGGTGCGTTGATCCCAATGGGCTGGCACGTTTACTCCGAAGTGGGGCGCTGGACCTCCAGGCATCATCTGGACCTTGGCGTGGAAATGGGCGACTTGCTGCAATCGACTTTCGAGCGCAATCACCTGCGCAACTACAACGCCTGGCTCAACGAACTTGATGATGCAACGCCTGCCGAGTTGAGGTGGCAAGCCAACGAAGCCTGGCGGGCTATACAAACCGCGACGTCACCTGAAAGCCGTGAGCATTGTCATGCTCTGTTCGACCCGGTCGATAATCGCTGGCGCTTTGCCGCGACCGACATCGACATCTATCAGCCATCCGCGGCACCCCTTAAGCAAGGAGCTTTGAATTGAGTGGTAAACCCGCAGCTCGCGTCACCGACCCAACCGCCTGCCCACTGCCTGGTCACGGCACCAACCCGATTGTCTCCGGCTCGCCGGACGTATTCTTCGACGGCCTCGCTGCTGCACGCATGACCGATAAATCAGCGTGTGGCAGCCCTATCACCGGAGCGGTCTCCGGCACTGTTTTCATTAACGGCCTGAATGCCGCGATGCTCGATAGCACTGGTGGGCATGGCAATGTCGTGATCGGTGGCTCGGGCACGGTGATCATCGGCCAAAGTGGGGGAGGGGCCGCATTTAGTGGGCTGTCGCCGATGCCGGTGCATTTCACTGACAGGTTGCAAGTGACGAATGAAGCGACTGGGCAGCCAGTGCCTTATCACGCCTACACCATTCAACGAGGCGACGGAAGTGAGGAACACGGTGTTACTGATGCGAACGGATTCACTCATATGGTCAGTTCGCACCTGGCAGAAACCATCAAACTATTCGTGGAGTGATTGCTTGTGTCCGAAGTCAATGCACCTACTGAAGTACCTCACGCGAAAAGGGAAGTAAAAGCACATAAACTTACATGCAAGACCGATCAGACCAATAAGCAGGTGGCCATATCTCTGCGGAATTTTGTAGTTTTTTTTATTGGTGGTGCTGGAGACCAGGAAAGTTATTACTTCAGTGGGCCAAATAATAATGTCGACGCGGTGCGCGAAATCTTTATCAGAGATGCCAAGGCGTTGAAATTTCCTGTGGGAAAATTTGAGTCGTGGCCTCTTGGCTATAATGATTTCATTACCGATAAAGACCTATCTGAAAAGGTACTGGCGAAGATCCCTGACTGCTCAACCGCTGTGTACATTGTGGGTCATAGTCTGGGAGGCTGGAATGGCGCCCACCTTTCAGCCACTCTCACGGAGAAGGGCTATACAGTGAGAATGTTATTGACCATCGATCCGGTTGGCGAAGGTGTAATGGTCTGGGGTATTTCCAATATCTACCGGTTGCCACCCAAGCCCAAGGCTCAGTACTGGGTTAATATTCGCGCTGCGCCGAAGATAACGAACGTATCAGATACGGTTGCTAGTTTTGGTGAACAATGGGAGGTTTCTAACGGGCCTAATGTAATGGGGCGCGTAGATGTGAATCATGCGGATGCAAATATTATGTATTTGCGGCCGTTGGATAACGGTAAGACTGCTCGTCAGATATTTAACGAGTCGGTCTTGAGTTTTTTCAAGGAATGAACATCGTGTCTCGATTTTTTTTGATGGGTTTATTGGTCCTATGTTCTGCATGTTCAATGAATCACGAAAAGCCGGCTGCGAAGCTGTTTTATTCCGGTGTTGATGAGTTGGAAGACACCGGAATCTATCAGGTTCACTTTCTCGCCGATGTGGAATTACTCGAGTTGTTCACATCACATATAAGCCAAGGGTTGGTATGTACTGTGGATGATGATGTGGACTTTTCTGTTGGGCACCAGATAAAACGCTCCGGTTTTGGCCTTGTTGAACGCGATGAGAGTGGCGCTGCAAACGAGTACAAAGCCGACGTGATTTTCAGAGAGTCGACTGGCGAAAAGGGCGCGGAAATCTTTCCGGAGGGGCCAGTGCTCAATCGTTGGTTAACGAACAGACCTTTTATTTCCTGCGTGTTCCGCGTTCATACGACTCCTTACAAAACGTATTTTTCCCAAATCATGCGTGTGCCAACTGCCGACCTGGCGCGAGCTATCAACAGGGAGTGAATCCTTCATTCATCTAGGCTCCTTTTCTGGCGGGAGGGAGCCTGATCTCGATTGCTCCTCTGCCGCCTTTCAATGTCCGCTGAGCAGATGCATGCAGCGCCTTTCGCAGAGAATCCTTAATACCCTGGCTTTTTCTCCGTTGATCCTCACGGAGCACGATTTGTACCCGCGAGAAGACAAGCTCGCCACTTGCGCGAATCCCAAAATATGGGATTGATATTTATATATTGAGATTTTAGCCCGCCCGGGTTTATAGTCCATCGCACTCACTGCCAAAAACAAAACAGGTGAAGCGATGCAGGCGCAATTGATCGCGCTCGATTGGGGGACGACCTCATTACGTGCTTACAAACTCGCGGCGGACGGTGTGGTGCTCGAGCAGCGTGCGCTGTCGTCCGGGATCATGCAGTTGCCCAAGACTCCGCGGATCATCCACGGCCGTGAATGCGCCGATGGTTTTGAACTGGCCTTCGACGAGGCCTGTGGTGACTGGCTCGATGCGCAGCCGGATCTGCCGGTAATCGCTTGCGGCATGGTCGGCAGTGCACAGGGCTGGCGCGAAGCGGCTTACTGCGAGACGCCCGCCGACGTCGCCCATCTCGGAAATTCCCTACAAACCGTTGTCAGCTTGCGCGGTACACCGGTGCATATCGTCCCGGGCGTGACTCAGCGTTCGCGACTGCCGAATGTAATGCGTGGCGAAGAAACCCAAGTCCTCGGCGTGCTGCAGAGTCTGCCGGCCGAGGCGGGTAACGATCTGTTGATCGGCCTGCCCGGCAGCCACTCGAAATGGGTGGAAGTGGTCGATGGCCGCATCATCCATTTCGACACGTTCATGACCGGCGAAGTGTTTGCCGTGCTCAGCGAGCACAGCATCCTCGGTCGTACCCAACAACCGAGCGCGACCTTCGATGCGCAGGCGTTTGATCGCGGCGTACAGATCGCGCTGTCGACAGATGCCGCGCTCGGTGTGCTGTCGACCTTGTTCAGCGCCCGCACCCTCGGCCTGACCGGTGAACTGAGCCCGACTGCTCAAGCGGATTATCTCTCCGGCCTGATGATCGGCCATGAGCTGGCCGCACTCGCCAACGTGCAGCGGCGCCGGCGCAATCAAGCGAATCTTCCATCGATCGTGCTCATCGGCAACGCGCAATTGTGCGCACGCTATCGACGCGCCCTCGACGCCTGCGGCTTTGCTCAGGTGACGCTGGCCGAGCAAGCGACCGAGCGTGGCCTGTGGCAACTGGCGCGCGCCGCCGGACTGATCGATTCCTCATCCCGTTAACCCTGACTGGAGGCCTGACATGCTCAAGCAAGCACTGGCACAAAACGGTCTGATCGCGATTCTGCGTGGCCTGCAACCGCAGGAAGCGGCGGCTGTCGGAGAAGTCCTTTATTCCGCCGGATTTCGCGTCATTGAAGTACCGCTCAATTCCCCATCGCCGTACGAAAGTATCCGCATCCTGCGTGATGCGCTGCCCGCCGATTGCCTGATCGGTGCCGGCACCGTGATCAGCCCCGAGCAGGTCGAGCAGGTCAAAGCGGCTGGCGGACAAGTGATCGTCATGCCGCACAGCGATGCCAAAGTGTTGCGCGCGGCGAAAGCGGCGGGGCTGTACCTGTCGCCGGGCGTGGCCACGCCGACCGAAGCCTTCGCCGCATTGGCCGAGGGCGCGGACATTCTCAAGCTGTTTCCGGCCGAGCAAATGAATCCGGCGGTCGTCAAGGCCTGGCTCGCGGTGTTGCCAGCCGGCACGGTGCTGGCGCCGGTCGGCGGCATTACGCCGGACAACATGCAGGCCTTTATCGACGCCGGTGTGAAAGGTTTCGGTCTCGGTTCCGGCCTGTTCAAACCGGGCATGACGCCCGAGCAGGTGGCGGTCAATGCCAAGGCCTACGTGGCTGCCTGGAAAGCCCTGCGTTAAGACTTTTCGGCGCTGTGCGCGCTGCATCTAATAAAAGCTGCATTTACAAAAGAGAGCAGAGATGAAAATCACCAAACTCACGACCTTCATCGTTCCGCCGCGCTGGTGCTTCCTCAAGGTCGAAACCGACGAGGGCGTGACCGGTTGGGGTGAGCCTGTGGTTGAAGGGCGCGCCCATACCGTAGCTGCTGCGGTGGAAGAATTGTCCGACTACCTGATCGGCAAAGACCCACGCAATATCGAAGACATCTGGACCGTGCTCTATCGCGGTGGCTTCTACCGTGGCGGCGCGATTCACATGAGCGCGCTGGCCGGTATCGACCAAGCGCTGTGGGACATCAAGGGCAAAGCCCTCGGCGTGTCGGTCAGCGATCTGCTCGGTGGCCAGGTGCGCGACAAGATTCGTGTCTATTCGTGGATCGGCGGCGACCGTCCGGCCGACACCGCGCGTGCGGCGAAAGAAGCAGTGAGCCGTGGTTTCACTGCGGTAAAAATGAACGGCACCGAAGAACTGCAGTTCCTCGACACTTTCGAGAAAGTCGACCTCGCCCTGGCCAACGTTGCCGCCGTGCGTGATGCGGTGGGGCCGAACGTCGGTATCGGCGTCGACTTCCACGGCCGCGTGCACAAGCCGATGGCCAAGGTGCTGATGAAGGAGCTCGACCCGTACAAACTGATGTTCATCGAAGAACCGGTGCTCAGCGAAAACTACGAAGCATTGAAAGAACTGGCGCCGCTGACCAGCACGCCGATTGCCCTCGGCGAGCGGCTGTTCTCGCGCTGGGACTTTAAACGGGTGTTGAGCGAAGGCTACGTCGACATTATCCAGCCGGATGCCTCCCACGCTGGCGGCATCACCGAAACCCGCAAGATCGCCAACATGGCCGAAGCCTACGACGTCGCGCTGGCGCTGCATTGCCCGCTGGGACCAATCGCCCTGGCTGCCTGTTTGCAATTGGACGCGGCTTGTTACAACGCGTTTATCCAAGAGCAGAGCCTGGGCATCCATTACAACGAGAGCAACGAC
Organism: Pseudomonas iranensis; assembly: GCF_014268585.2. Taxonomy (NCBI): domain Bacteria; kingdom Pseudomonadati; phylum Pseudomonadota; class Gammaproteobacteria; order Pseudomonadales; family Pseudomonadaceae; genus Pseudomonas; species Pseudomonas iranensis. Next base: position 4,601,004 of record NZ_CP077092.1, on the reverse strand, counting down.
TTGCTCGACTATGTGAAGGATCCGCGCGTGTTCGACTACGACCAAGGCTTCGTGAAGATTCCGAACGGCCCGGGGCTGGGCATCGAGATCAACGAGGAATACGTGATCGAGCGTGCCGCCGTCGGCCACCGCTGGCGCAACCCGATCTGGCGTCATGCCGATGGCAGCTTTGCCGAGTGGTGAGTCTCTGACTCGCTAGCATCAGATCGTTCCCACGCTCTGCGTGGGAATGCCTCAATGGACGCTCTGCGTCCGCTGCTGGGACGCGGAGCGTCCCGGGCTGCATTCCCACGCCGAGCGTGGGAACGATCAGTTCTCCGAGGGAGAGGAGATCTGCGTCATGACCTCAACAAACATAAAAAGAGGCATCTCTCATGCAAACGCATACCCTCTCCGGGCAGGCGTCTTTAGTCACGCCTAGCCGCAAGCGATTTTTCATCATGGTGTTGCTGTTCATCACCGTGGTCATCAATTACCTCGACCGCAGCAACCTGTCGATTGCCGCGCCGGCGCTGACCAGTGAGCTGGGCATCGATCCGGTTCATGTCGGTCTGATCTTCTCCGCCTTCGGCTGGACTTACGCCGCGATGCAGATCCCCGGCGGCTGGCTGGTCGATCGCGTGCCGCCGCGCATCCTTTACAGCGTCGCGCTGCTGCTGTGGTCGGTGGCGACGGTGATGCTCGGTTTCGTCAGCAGCTTCATCGCGCTGTTCGTGCTGCGCATGGCCGTCGGTGCGCTGGAAGCGCCGGCCTATCCGATCAACAGCCGCGTGGTCACCACCTGGTTCCCCGAGCGCGAGCGCGCCACGGCGATCGGTTTCTACACCTCCGGGCAGTTTGTCGGCCTGGCCTTCCTGACCCCGGTGCTGGCGTGGCTGCAACATGCATTCGGCTGGCACATGGTGTTCGTCGCCACCGGTGCGGTGGGCATTCTCTGGGCAGTGATCTGGTACGCGGTGTATCGCGAGCCGCGCGATTTCAAAGGCACCAATCAGGCGGAAATCGACCTGATCCGCGAAGGCGGCGGGCTGGTGGATATCCAGGCCGAGGCGGCCAAGGTCAAAGCCAAATTCAGTTGGACCGATCTGGGCATCGTCCTCAGCAAGCGCAAGTTGTGGGGCATCTACCTCGGCCAGTTCTGCCTGAACTCGACGCTGTGGTTCTTCCTCACCTGGTTCCCGACCTATCTGGTGAAATATCGCGGCATGGACTTTATCAAGTCCGGTCTGCTCGCATCGCTGCCGTTTCTTGCCGCGTTCGTCGGCGTGTTGTGCTCGGGATTCTTTTCCGACTTCCTGATCCGGCGCGGCTACACCGTGGGCTTCGCGCGCAAGCTGCCGATCATTGGCGGGCTGCTGATTTCGACTTCGATTATCGGTGCCAACTTTGTCGAGTCGACCCCGCTGGTGATTGCTTTCCTCGCGCTGGCATTTTTCGGCAACGGGCTGGCGTCGATCACCTGGTCGCTGGTGTCAACGCTGGCACCGGCGCGTTTGCTCGGTCTGACCGGTGGCGTGTTCAACTTCATCGGCAATCTTTCGGCGATCGCTACGCCGATCGTGATCGGCTTCCTCGCCAGCGGCGATTCGTTCGCGCCGGCGATCACCTACATCGCCGTGCTCGCACTGGTCGGTGCGTTGTCCTACGTGCTGCTGGTGGGCAAGGTCGAGCGTATCGAGTTGTAGTGCTCAGTCTCGGGCGACCATAATGCCGCCCGTTCCTTCGCTCAACGGTAAAAGGCTGGATATGCAGGAAGACGCCCCGGAAAAAACCAAGGACGCCGCGCCCACCGGCACCCAGACGCTGCTGCGCGGCCTCGGTGTGGTACAGGCGGTGGCCAGTGGCGCGCGTGATCTCAAGGAGATCGCCCGGCTGATCGGCACCACGCGCAGCACCACCCATCGTCTGGCCAGTTGCCTGGTCGACGAGCGTTATCTGCGCGTGGTGCCGCAGATCGGTTATCTGCTCGGGCCGAAACTGATCGAACTGGGCTTTCAGGCCCGCGAAGAGTTGCCGCTGGTGACGTTGGCCGGGCCGTATCTGGATGAGTTGTCGGCGCTGACCGGCGATACCGTGCACCTCGGAATCCGCGAAGGCGACGAAGTGCTGTATCTATTGAAGAACCCCGGACGCAACGGGCCGGAAATGCGCTCGCGGGTTGGCCATCGCATGCCGCTGGTGCGCACCGGGATCGGCAAGGCCTTGATGCTCGATGATTCGCCGCAGGATTGGCGGCGGCTGTACGACATCAGCCTGCCGGCGGGTGGCAAAAGTCAGTTCTGGCCGCAGCATCCCCAGCAGTCTTGGGAACAGCTTGAGCAGCGCATGGGCGAATACGTTGCCGGTGGCTACGCGTTCGATCTGGAAGACAACGAACCGTCGATCCGCTGCGTGGCGGCGCCGATTCGTGATGCGAGCAAGGGCATTGTCGCGGCGATCAGTATCGCCAGCACCGTGCCGTACATGCCGCTGGAAAAAATGGCCGAGTTGATCCCCCTGCTCAAAGGGGTCACAACCCGGCTGTCGGCGGAGCTGGGCTTGAAGGTGTAAGCCGTGAAGGTTTAAGCCTTCAGCGTCGCCATGTCGATGACGAAACGGTACTTGACGTCACCGGCAATCATCCGCGCGTAGGCTTCGTTGATCTGGCGGATGTCGAGCATTTCGATGTCGCAGGTGATGTTGTGCTCGGCGCAGAAATCCAGCACTTCCTGGGTTTCGGCGATACCACCGATCAAGGACCCGGCCAGTACGCGGCGGCTCATCACCAGTTTGCCGGCGTGAACGGGCGGGTTCACCGGCTCGATCAGGCCGACCAGAATGTGCACGCCGTCGAAACGCAGGGTGTCGAGGTACGGGTTCAAATCGTGTTGCACCGGAATGGTGTCGAGCAGGAAGTCGAAGTAACCGGCCGCGGCCTTCATCTGCTCGGCATCGGTGGAGACGATGACGTGATCGGCGCCCTGACGGCGACCTTCTTCAGCCTTGCTCGCCGAGCGGGTGAACAGCGTGACTTCCGCGCCCATCGCCTTGGCGAACTTGATGCCCATGTGGCCGAGGCCGCCCATGCCGAGAATCCCGACCTTGTCACCGGCCTTGACGCCGTAGTGCTTGAGCGGCGAATAGGTGGTGATGCCGGCGCAGAGAATCGGTGCGGCGCTGGCCAGAGCCAGTTTCTCGGGGATGCGCACAACGAAGTGCTCGCTGACCACGATGCTGTCGGAATAACCGCCCATGGTGTTGCTGCCATCGACCCGGTCCGGGGTGGCGTAAGTCATGGTCGGGCCTTCGAGGCAATATTGCTCGAGGTTCGCCTGGCAGGCTTCGCAGCTGCGGCAGGAATCGACCATGCAGCCGACGCCGACCAGATCGCCTACCTTGTGACGGGTGACATTCGCACCGACAGCGGTGACTTTTCCGACGATCTCATGGCCGGGCATCAGCGGATAAACGGCGATGCCCCATTCGTTGCGTGCCTGGTGGATGTCGGAATGGCAGACGCCGCAGTAGAGAATTTCGATCGCCACGTCGTCGGCGCGCGGGCTGCGGCGTTCGAATTTCATCGGGGCGAGGGGAGTGGTGGCCGATTGGGCGGCATAGCCGATGGCGGTGTACATGGGTGACCTCGCAAAAACAGTGACAAGTGAGGCGGTGAATTCTGGGCGCCAGAGGCGGGTGCGGCCATGACGATTTCTCCGGGTCTCATGCCTAATCCTCCGGCATGCGGGTTTCGGCGATCGCATTGGCCAGCGGATCTGCGATGATGTTTTCATCCCTTTTTCCGTGAATTTTACGAAGACCTATTCGATGCAGTTGACCCGTCATCTTGATGCCAATGCCCGGCTGGTTTCGTTGATCGAACCGCTGGCGCTGCGCGATGGCTACAGCCAGACCGGCCTGCCCGGTGTGCAGATTTTGCGCGCCAGTTGCGACGTCGCCCGTGGCCCGCACATTTACGAGCCGAGCCTGATGATCATCGCCCAGGGCAGCAAACTGGCGTTCCTCGGCCCACGAACCATGGAGTACGGCGCCGGGCATTACCTGATCCAGGCGCTGCCGGTGCCGTTCGAATGCGAAACCTTTGCCTTGCCCGATGCGCCATTGCTCGGTGTGTCGGTGGCGATCGATCGCGTCCTGCTCGGCGAACTGGTGCTGGCCATGGGGCTGGCGCCGGGGCGGCATATTCCGGCGCAGACGCCGGAGTCGATGACTTCGGTGGTGCTCGACGATGGCATGCGCGGTTGCGTCGAACGGCTGCTCAGCTGTCTGCACGATCCGCTGGAATGCCAGATTCTCGGCCCGGCGCGGGTTCGCGAGTTATTGTTCGTCGCGCTGCGCGGGCCGCAAGCGGATGTGTTGCGAGCGTTGGTCGAGCAACAAGGGCAATTCGCTCGGGTGGCGGCGTCGATCAGCCATCTGCATGCGCATTACACCGAGCCGCTGAATGTCGAGACACTGGCCGGTTGCGCGAACATGAGCGTGTCGACGTTTCATGAGCATTTCAAACGCAGCACGCTGTTGTCGCCGGTGCAGTATCTGAAGCGTTTACGCTTGTTGAAGGCGCAGACGCTGCTGGTGGCGGAGGGGCTGGGCGTGGCGCAGGTGGCGCATCGGGTGGGGTATCAAAGCACGTCGCAGTTCAGTCGCGAGTACAAGCGTTACTTCGAACGCAGCCCGGGGGATGAGCGCGCTGCCTGATCCGCCGATAATCCCCTGTGGGAGCGAGCAGGCTCGCTCCCACAGTTGTTTTGTGGTGGCAGAAGAATTTTGGGCAACAAAAAGGCCCCCATTTCGGGAGCCTTGTTGTTCAGTGTTTCGACTTACATGTTCGGGTAAGTCGGGCCGCCGGCACCTTCCGGCGCCACCCAGGTGATGTTCTGCGCAGGATCCTTGATGTCACAGGTCTTGCAGTGCACGCAGTTCTGGGCGTTGATCTGGAAACGCTTCTCGCCGTCTTCCTTGGTGATCACTTCGTATACGCCGGCCGGGCAGTAACGCTGCGCCGGTTCGTCGTACAGCGGCAGGTTTTTGCTGATCGGGATGCTCGGATCGGTCAGCTTCAAGTGGCACGGCTGCTCTTCTTCGTGGTTGGTACCGGAGATGAACACCGAGCTGAGTTTGTCGAAACTCAGTTTGCCGTCAGGTTTCGGGTAGTCGATCTTCTTGCAGTCGGCCGCGAGCTTGAGGCAGGCGTAATCCGGCTTGGTGTCGCGCAGGGTGAACGGCAGTTTGCCGCCGAAGATGTTCTGGTCCAGCCAGTTGAAACCACCACCGATTATTGCGCCGTACTTGTGGATCGCCGGGCCGAAGTTGCGGCTGGCGAACAGTTCTTCGTGCAGCCAGCTGTTCTTGAACGCGTCGACATAAGTGGTCAGTTCGACCGTGCAATCCTGCTCGGCGAACAGCGCATCTGCCACCGATTCCGCCGCGAGCATGCCGGACTTCATCGCGGTGTGGCTGCCTTTGATCTTGGCGAAGTTCAGGGTGCCGAGGTCGCAACCGATCAGCGCGCCGCCCTTGAAGACCATTTTCGGCAGCGAGTTCAGGCCGCCCTTGGCGATGGCGCGGGCGCCGTAGCTGACGCGCTTGCCGCCTTCCAGATATTGCTTGAGCACCGGGTGATGCTTGAGGCGCTGGAACTCGTCGAACGGCGACAGGTAAGTGTTGCTGTAGGACAGGTCGACGATCAGACCGACCACCACCTGATTGTTTTCCAAGTGATAGAGGAACGAGCCGCCGGTGTTCTCGGTGCCCATGATGTCCAGCGGCCAGCCGGCGGTGTGCACCACCAGGCCTGGCTGATGCTTGGCCGGGTCGATTTCCCAGATTTCTTTCAGACCGATGCCGTAATGCTGGACGTCGGCCTCGCTGTCGAGGTTGTAGCGCTTGATCATTTGCTTGCCGATGTGGCCACGGCAGCCTTCGGCGAACAGCGTGTATTTGCCACGCAGTTCCATGCCTGGGGTGTACAGGCCTTCTTTCGGGTTGCCTTCGCGATCCACGCCCAGATCACCGGTGATGATCCCGCGCACCACACCGTTTTCATCGATCAGCGCTTCCTGAGCGGCGAAGCCCGGGTAGATTTCCACACCGAGGTTTTCCGCCTGCTGAGCCAGCCAGCGGCACAGGTTGCCTAGGGAGATGATGTAGTTGCCTTCGTTGTGCATGGTCTTGGGCACAAAGAAGTCAGGAATCTTCTGCGCGCTGTCAGCGTTTTTCAGCACGAAAATGTCATCGCGTGTGACGGGCGTGTTCAGCGGCGCGCCGAGTTCTTTCCAGTCCGGGAACAGTTCGTTCAGGGCGCGGGGTTCGAACACCGCTCCGGAGAGGATGTGTGCGCCGACTTCGGAGCCTTTTTCGACCACGCAGACGCTGATTTCCTTACCGGCGTCAGCGGCCTTCTGCTTCAAGCGGCAGGCGGCGGACAGACCAGCGGGGCCGGCACCGACGATGACGACGTCGAATTCCATGTATTCGCGTTCCACAGGCTATCTCCTACTCAAGGCTCAACAGTTTTTTTCTAATATGGAGGTTTGATCTCGCATCCGTATTGCCTTTACGTTAACGTCAAAGGGAATATTGGCGAATCCACCTTTCTCTCTAGGCGGCGCATTATATCTACACCACTCCGAGCGTCCAATACAAACGTTTGTTTGAATCGCCTCCAGCCCTGATAAATCAAAGAAGCGCGGCTTATGACAGGGCATTTTGGCGTATTGACCAGAATGGGCGTTCCGGTCAAGATACGGGCGGTTTTGCGCTCGCCGTAGGCAGACTGGCGGTTTCAAGAGCACCTCTAAAGACAGGGCACAGGCAGTAGACGGTGATGCGCAGCGCAAGTCCGGCGCGCAGTTTACACAGCGTGAGAATGAATGACCCGGCAGTCACCCCTGACGAACGGTCACCTCCCTTCGCGAAGTGAATCACCTCACATTCAAGCCGGCGTTTTTAGAGGTGCCCTTGTCGCCCGATGAGCATCATCCGCCAGGTTCGCCTAGGCGACTTTCTTTTCACCGGAGAGTAACGAGGAATCCATGAAGGTTCTTGTAGCTGTCAAACGCGTTGTGGATTACAACGTCAAGGTCCGCGTCAAGGCGGACAATTCCGGCGTCGACCTCGCCAACGTCAAGATGTCGATGAACCCATTCTGCGAAATCGCCGTGGAAGAAGCCGTACGCCTGAAAGAGAAGGGCGTTGCGACTGAAATCGTCGTCGTCTCCATCGGCCCGACCACCGCTCAGGAGCAGCTGCGTACCGCACTGGCTCTGGGTGCCGATCGCGCCATCCTCGTCGAATCCGCTGAAGACCTGACCTCGCTGGCCGTGGCCAAGCTGCTCAAGGCCGTCGTCGACAAGGAACAGCCGCAGCTGGTGATCCTCGGCAAACAGGCGATCGACAGCGACAACAACCAGACCGGCCAGATGCTCGCGGCACTGAGCGGCTACGGTCAGGGCACCTTCGCGTCGAAAGTCGAAGTCTCCGGCGACAGCGTTGCCGTGACTCGCGAAATCGACGGCGGCGCACAGACCGTTTCGCTGAAACTGCCGGCCATCGTCACCACCGACCTGCGTTTGAACGAGCCGCGCTATGCGTCCCTGCCAAACATCATGAAAGCCAAGAAGAAGCCTCTCGAAGTGCTGACTCCGGACGCTTTGGGCGTTTCCACCGCCTCCACCAACAAGACCCTGAAAGTCGAAGCGCCGGCTGCACGCAGCGCGGGCATCAAGGTCAAGTCGGTGGCTGAACTGGTTGAAAAACTCAAGAACGAAGCGAAGGTAATCTAAATGACTATCTTGGTTATTGCTGAACACGACAACAAAGTGCTGGCCCCGGCCACGCTGAACACCGTGGCTGCGGCTGCCAAAATCGGCGGCGACATCCACGTTCTGGTAGCAGGTCAGGGCGCAGGCCCGGTGGCCGAAGCCGCTGCGAAGATCGCTGGCGTGAGCAAAGTCCTGAATGCTGACAACGCTGCCTACGCGCATCAGCTGCCGGAAAACGTTGCTCCTCTGGTTGCAGAGTTGGGCAAGAATTACAGCCACATTCTGGCTGCCGCCACGTCCAACGGCAAAAACATCCTGCCGCGCGTTGCTGCTGCGCTGGACGTTGACCAGATCTCCGAGATTATTTCGGTAGAAAGCGCTGACACTTTCAAGCGCCCGATCTACGCCGGTAACGCCATCGCTACCGTGCAATCGACTGCTGCGATCAAAGTGATCACCGTGCGTGCCACCGGTTTCGATCCGGTTGCTGCTGAAGGTGGTTCGGCTGCCGTTGAAGCCGTGGGTGCTGCTCACGACGCCGGTACGTCGAGCTTCGTCAGCGAAGAGCTGGCCAAGTCCGACCGTCCTGAGCTGACCGCTGCCAAGATCGTCGTTTCCGGCGGTCGCGGCATGCAGAACGGTGACAACTTCAAACACCTGTACGCGCTGGCCGACAAGCTCGGCGCTGCTGTGGGCGCCTCGCGCGCTGCGGTCGACGCAGGTTTCGTACCGAACGACATGCAGGTCGGTCAGACCGGCAAGATCGTTGCGCCACAGCTGTACATCGCCGTCGGTATCTCTGGCGCGATCCAGCATCTGGCCGGCATGAAAGACTCCAAGGTGATCGTTGCGATCAACAAGGACGAAGAAGCGCCGATCTTCCAGGTGGCCGATTACGGTCTCGTGGCGGATCTGTTCGAAGCAGTACCTGAGCTGGAGAAGCTGGTCTAATCCGGCGGCTTCACTTATAAAGAGCCCGGCCTGTTGGTCGGGCTTTTTTTTGTCTCGAATTTCAAGCGGGAGCGTTTTGCCATGGATCTGCGCTGCGGATGGTTGTTGGGATTGGTGCTGTTGCCAGGTTTGGCCATGGCCGCGGGGAAGTGCGAGCGCCTGGTCGTCACCGGCAGCCCTGACGCGCCGCCGTACTTGTGGCAGGACCCGCAAAACCCCAAGCGCTTGATCGGCGCCAGTGCCGATCTGTTGCAGCAAGTGGCCAAGGATCTGGGCATCAAAGTCGACCTGCTGTATGCCGGCAAACGCTCGCAGGCCCTCGATGAAGTGCGCAGTGGGCGCATGGACATGCTGGCCGACGCGCCGCTGACCGTGACCGAGCTGGAATACCTCGACTACATCCATCCGCCACTGCTGGAAAACGACTATCTGGTGTGGACGCGCAAAGGCTCGACGCTGACCTATGCCGAGGCCAGCGACCTGAAAGGGCACGCCGGTGCGGTGTCGGAAAAATCGCGGATGACCCAGGCATTCGGCACTTTCGCCGAACAGAATCTGACCCTGACCCGCACAGCAAACCTTACCGAGGCATTACAGAAACTGCTGTTGGGCGAGGTGGAATATGTGCTCGCCGGACGTTACTCAGGCCTTGCCGCCGCGCAGACATTGGGCATGACCAGCGATCTGTTGGCGTTCGAACAACCCATCGACCGGCCGGGTCTGTTCCTCGCGGTTTCGCATAACTCGGCCTGCAACGATCCGTGGTTGCGCGGACAGCTCGCCAAAAAGATGACAGAATTGCCCTCGTCCGGACTGACGGAAGCCGCGCTGCAACGCAACATCGAGCGCTGGAAGGCGCAACAGCAGCAGCCGCCACAACCTGTCAGTGCCCCAAAACAGTAGGGATTCTTAGTGAGTATTCGACCTCTTTTCGCGGCTGTGGCCGTTCTGGCCCTGGCCGGGTGCGCATCCGATCCGGCACCCAGTGAACAAATGCGTTTGACCGAACAAGCCATCGTGCAGGCCAAGGCAGTCGGCGCCACCGCTGACGAAGTGCCGGAAATGCAGTTGGCCGAAACAAAATACAACCGCGCCAAAGGCAGCATGGCCGACGAGTCCTATCGCAACGCGCGCATGCGTGCCGAGCAGGCCGAACTGGATGCGCGTCTGGCTGAGGCCAAGGTGCTGACGAAAAAAAGTGAAGAACAGCTGAATGTGCTCAATACCCGCATTGTCCGCCTGCGCAAGCAGCTGCAACTGGGGGAAGCACAATGAGCCTCAAGTCCAATGCTCTCGGCATTCTGCTCCTCGCCGGTTGCGCCAGCCTCTACGGCTGCGCCGGCCAGCACAGCGAGGCGGCGCTGCAACAGGCCGGCGCTGATTTCCAGAAGGTCAAGGAAGATTCCAACGTCCTGCGCATCGCGCCGAAAGACGTGATCCGCGCCGGCGAATCCCTGGCCCGCGCCGATCGGCTGTCGACCTATTGGGGCAGCGGTGCCGACGTGGTGCATTACGCCTACCTGAGTCAGCGCTACAGCGAAATCGCTCGCGAGCATACCAATCAGGCGCTTAACGAGGAGCGCGCCGCCAAGCTCGAGCTTGAGCGCCAGCGTCTGCAACTAGCCCTGCGCGAATCGAAACTGCTCAGCGTGCAGCAACAAGGCAAGTGGCTGGAGGAACAAATCGTCGCGCTGGCGACCACGCAGACCGATCGCGGCCTGGTGATGACCCTCGGCGACGTGTTGTTCGACACCGGCCAGGCGGAACTGAAAAATTCAGCCAACCGCGTCGTGCTGAAGATCGTCCAGTTCCTGCAACTGAACCCCAAGCGCGTGGTGCGCATTGAGGGTTACACCGACAGCACCGGTGGCAGACAGGAAAACCTCAAACTGTCCCGCGATCGTGCGCAATCGGTGGCTGACGTGCTGGTCGATCTGGGTATCGACGAAAAACGCATTCAGGTCGAAGGTTACGGCGACCAGTTCCCGGTCGACGCCAACGCCTCCGAGCGTGGACGGGCGCAGAACCGCCGCGTAGAGATTGTGTTCTCTGACGAAAAAGGCCAGCTCGGCGCCGCCCGCTAAGGGCCGCGTCTCTGGAAAGCCCGGACTGTCATGCAGTGCCGGGCTTTTTTGTGTCTGTCGATTGCCGCGCAAAACCGTACAGATGGGGCAGACACCGCACTGTACGGTCGAGTAATCTGGCAACTGTCCCAGTACACTTCTAAACTGTTCCGGTATTGTTTCAGACAAGAATAAAACGCCCGTGAAATCGAGTGCTGCGTCATGACCAATCTCTTGCTCTACCAACGTATTGCTCAGCAACTGGCCGAAGACATCCGCCGTGGTGTTTATCAACCGGGGGAGCGCGTGCCTTCGGTGCGCAAGATGAGTTCGCAGCTCAACGTCAGTCATGCGACGGTGTTGCAGGCGTATGCCAACCTTGAAGATCAGGGCCTGATCCGCGCCCGGCCGCAGTCGGGTTACTACGTACACCAGACCCCGGCGCTGACCGCGCCGACGCCGGACATTGCCCGGGTCGAACGGCCTGGGCTGGTGACGCGCAGCAGCATCATTCAACAGGTATTGGTCGAATCCCGCCGCGAAGGCGTGTTTCCGCTGGGCGCTGCGGTGCCGAGTGTCGATTATCTGCCGGTGCGCGCGCTGCATCAGCAATTGGCCAAGGTCACCCGCTTCCACAGCCCTCGGGCGTTCAGCTACATGTTCAGCCCCGGCTTCGAACCGCTGCGCCGGCAAGTGGCGATCCGCATGCGTGACGCTGGCGTTGTGGTCGATCCATCGGAAGTGGTGATCACCCACGGCTGTGTCGACGCCTTGCAGATGTCGTTGCGCGTGCTGACCCGGCCGGGCGATCTGATCGCTGCCGAATCGCCGACCTATTACGGCCTGCTGCAACTGGCCGATCTGCTCGGTCTGAAAGTCATCGAAATCCCCAGCGACCCCGCCACCGGCATGAGTCTGGAAGCCTTGCAACTGGCCGCCAACCAATGGTCGATCAAGGCACTTGTGCTGACCACGCGCCTGAGCAATCCCCTTGGCGGCACCATGCCGGAAGAGCGGCAGAAACAGTTGTTGCGTCTGGCCTCGGATTTCGACATTCAGATTGTCGAAGACGATATCTACGGCGAACTGATGTTCGAACAGGGCCGCACCAAAGCGCTGAAAGCCTACGACCGCCTGGATCGGGTGATCTACTGCTCAAGCTTCTCCAAAACCCTGTCACCGGGTGTGCGCATCGGCTGGATGATCGCCGGCAAATACCAGCAGGAAATCCAGCGCCTGCAAACCTTCAGTACCCATTCGGCGTGCAGCGTTACGCAGATGGCGATTGCCGCGTACCTGGAAAACGGCGGTTATGACCGGCATTTACGCTACATCCGCCAGGAGTACCGGAAAAACCTCAGTGCCTTCCAGCTGGCGGTGCAGCAGCACTTCCCCGAGGGCACGCAAATGTCCCGGCCCACGGGCGGTTTCATCCTGTGGGTGAGTTTGCCTGGGCGAGTCAACACTCAGGAATTGCATGTCCGCGCGCTGCAACAAGGCATCAGCATCGCGCCGGGGCTGATCTTCAGTAATACCGAGCAGTTCAACCACTGTATCCGCCTCAACTGCGGCATTCCGTGGAACCGCGAAGCGGAGCGGGCGCTGATGACGCTGGGTCTGTTGGCCACCCAACTGTGTCAGGAAACCGCTGGCGGATTCTGAACGGGGAGGGCGCTGAGGCTTGTCATGTGACGCACAACAGGCGAGCATGTGGCCCTCTGCCGTTAGTTCGTTGGGTCCATGAAAGCGATTGTTCCTGCCGCGTGGGTACTGCTGGGTTTGCTGATGATCGGCCAGGCGCCGGGTGTCCTGGCGGCCGCAGCCCAGGAAAAACCGGCAGCGACCAGTACCACGAACAAAGCCACCAAAACCGCGGCTCCGGCAAAAAAAGCCCAGGCGAAAAAAAACGCCACGGTGAAGAAGCGCCGCCCGGTGGCCTCGAAATCGAAATCCGCCCGTGAAGTGGCAAAGACCAAATTGCCGCCGGCAAAACTCGATCTCAGCCTGCCCAAGGATATGGTTGAAGATCTCAAGCCAAAGGGCACCGTGGAGCTGCCCAAGCGCGAGGCGATCCTGCCGCAGATGTTTGGCGAGAAAGATAACGGCTTCCAGCTCAACGGCCGCTTGCTCAGCAATGAAATGGAATTGCAATTGCGCAACGAAGCGCGACGCGATGTGGAAGGCGCGGCGCTGGATTTCGAATTCAAGCAATAGATGCAGCCCTCTGCAACGCGCAGAGCAGACGCTTTGTCGGAGACTGCCCGGTCACTTTTACTTATCGTTGAAAAGCCGCTCGTAGCAATTTGAAACAGTCGTTTTAGCGGTTACTCTGTTCCCGTCTCTTTACACATCGCCCGTCGCGAGGATCTGTTCGTCATGAAATGCCGTGAAGGCTGTGGCGCTTGCTGCATTGCCCCCTCCATCAGTTCGCCGATCCCCGGCATGCCCGATGGCAAGCCCGCCGGCGAACGTTGCGTGCAACTGTCGGTCGATAACCTGTGCAGCATTTTCGGCCGTCCGGAACGTCCGGCTGTGTGCTCGGGCTTCGCTGCGGATGTCGAGGTGTGCGGCAGCAGTTCGGAAGAAGCGATCAGATTGATCGGCTGGTGGGAGCAGATGACGGCGGCGTGATGTGTTCACGAACGGAACTTCAACAATAAGGAATAACACTATGGGTTCGCTGCACCGTATCGCTGTGTTGTGTGGTCTGACTGCCGTACTTGCCACTTCGGTCGCCCACGCGGAAGACTGGAAAGTGGCGAAGAACGAAGACGGCATCAAGGTTTCCCTGAGCGAAATACCCGGTTCGGACTACAAGTCCTACCAAGGCGTCGCGCTGATGAAAACCACCGTTGCCAAACTGCGCGCCTTGCAGGAAGACGTCTCTGGCGCCTGCGCGTGGATTCACGAGTGCAAGAGCCAGAAACTGCTCAAGCACGAAGGCGATCTGAGCTGGACCTATTCGCAATTCAACACGCCATGGCCGGTGACCCCGCGTGATTCGGTGCTGAAGATCACCACCGTTGAAGGTGCCGATGGCAGCCTGACCCGGAACCTTGAAGGTGTACCGACCTATCTGCCGGAAGAAAAAGGTTTCGTGCGGGTTCAGCAGGTCAAAGGCTTCTGGAAGTTCGTGCCAAAGGGCGATCAGGTCGAAGTGACTTATCAAGTGCACACCGAGCCGGGCGGTAGCGTGCCGGCCATGGTCGCCAACAAGTTTGTGGTGGATGCGCCATTCAACACCCTGAAAGCGCTGAAAGAACGCGCCGAGAAATAATCAATTCGCTTTAAGCAAAACGCCCCGATCGCTTCGGGGCGTTTTGTTTTGTCTGTAAATTGTATTTCCAGATATGCGTTGCACGAAATTTTCACAAAGTCTCCAAGACAATTCGCCCGCACTTGTTGCCTGCCATTGCGCTGTCAGCCCTTCAAATGAAAGTCTCGAAGAGCAGGGCAGTAATCAATGGCAATGGTGTGAACGATCGTGCAACATTTGCGCACCGCGCACGCCCCGGGGTCTGGAATGACCAATAGAGGGCCTGGCGCCGCTGTATTTTTGCAACTTCAACTTCCAATGGGTCCTAAAACGACATGGCAAACCCGGACGCCCTGAATCAGCAGCGATCTTCTGCTCGCCTGCTGCAACCGACCGTCAAATCGCATCTGGCCTACACGCTGCTGTGCGCACTGGTCATGATGGTCATGTTTTCCGCGCTGCGCCTCGCGCTGCTGGTCTACAACCGCGAGATGATCCTCGACACGCCGGCCGCGACCTTCCTTGAAGCGTTCGTCAACGGTCTGCGTTTCGACCTGCGCCTGGTGGTCTACCTGTGCATTCCGCTGGTGCTGGCACTGTTCAGTGCCCGGGCCATGGCCGCGCGCGGTTTCTTCCGTCTGTGGCTGACCGTCGCGTCGAGCATCGCGCTGTTCCTCGGCCTGATGGAGATGGACTTCTACCGCGAGTTTCACCAGCGCCTCAACGGTCTGGTGTTCCAGTACGTGAAGGAAGACCCGAAAACCGTAATGAGCATGCTCTGGTACGGTTTCCCGGTGGTGCGCTACGTGCTGGCATGGGTAATCGGCACGGTCATTCTGACCCTGGCGTTCAAAGGCGCCGACCGCGCCACCCGCCCGCGCGGGCCGTTCAGCGGCGGCAGCGTCAGCTCCCGTCAGGTTGCGCCGTGGTACACCCGCCTGGCGGTGTTCGTGGTCTGCCTGCTGATCTGCGTCGTCGCCGCTCGCGGCACCTTGCGTCAAGGCCCGCCAATGCGTTGGGGTGACGTGTACACCACCGATTCCAACTTCGCCAACCAGCTTGGCCTCAACGGCACGCTGTCGCTGGTCGCTGCAGCCAAGGCACGCATGGGTGAAGACCGCGACAACATCTGGAAAGCCACGCTGCCGCAGGAACAGGCGCAGCAAGTGGTGCGCGACATGCTGCTGATGCCCGACGACAAACTGGTCGATGCCGACATCGCCGCTGTTCGCCGCGACTACATGCCGCCGGCCGACAAGACCCTGCCGATCAAGAACGTCGTCGTGATCCTCATGGAAAGCATGGCCGGTCACTCGGTCGGTGCTTTGGGCGCGCCGGGCAATATCACCCCGTACCTGGACAAGCTGTCGAAGGAAGGTCTGCTGTTCGACCGTTTCTTCTCCAACGGCACCCACACCCACCAGGGCATGTTCGCGACCATGGCCTGCTTCCCCAACCTGCCAGGTTTCGAATACCTGATGCAGACCCCGGAAGGCAGCCACAAACTGTCCGGCCTGCCGCAGCTGCTCAGTGCCCGCGACTACGACGACGTGTACGTCTACAACGGTGATTTCGCCTGGGACAACCAGTCGGGCTTCTTCAGCAACCAGGGCATGACCAACTTCGTTGGCCGCAACGACTTCGTCAACCCGGTGTTCTCCGACCCGACCTGGGGCGTCTCCGACCAGGACATGTTCGATCGTGGCCTGCAGGAACTGAAGGCGCGGGAAAACGGCAAGCCGTTCTACGCACTGCTGCAAACCCTGTCCAACCACACGCCGTACGCCTTGCCGACGCCATTGCCGGTCGAGCGCGTGACTGACCGTGGCAGCCTCAACGAACACCTGACCGCCATGCGCTACTCCGATTGGGCACTCGGCCAGTTCTTCGAGAAGGCGCGCAAAGAGAAGTATTTCAACGAAACCCTGTTCGTCATCGTCGGCGACCACGGCTTCGGCAACGAGCGCCAGATCACCGAAATGGACCTGGGCCGCTTCAACGTGCCGATGCTGATGATCGCCCCGGGCATTCAGCAGAAGTTCGGTACCCGCGACCACACCGTGGGTACGCAGATCGACATCGTGCCGACCATCATGGGCCGTCTCGGTGGCGAAGTACGTCACCAGTGCTGGGGTCGCGACCTGCTCAACCTGCCGCAGGGCGACACCGGTTTCGGTGTGATCAAGCCATCGGGCAGCGAGCAGACCACCGCCATCGTCACCGCCGATGAGATTCTGGTGCTGCCGCGTGACAAGGACATGGGGCCGAAAATCTGGAAATACCAGCTTGGCGCCAACCCGCACGCCGAAGTTGTACCGGACGCGCCGCGCACTGCCGAACTCAAACTCAAACTTGAAGCGTTCCTGCAAACCGCGACCAAGAGCTTGCTCGATAACACCGCCGGTGTCATTCATGGCAAGCCGGACTGATGACTGGCTAAAGTCCACGCAATAAAAAAGAGGCCCTTGCAAAAGGGCCTCTTTTTTTACAGCTTCAAATCGTCATATCTTGCCGAGTAACAACAGCACCAGCAGCACGACCAACACCACGCCGATAATGCCCGACGGGCCATAACCCCAACTTCTGGAGTGCGGGAAGACCGGCAGACCACCGATCAGCAACAGGATCAGGATGATGATTAGAATTGTGCCCATGGGTGATTTCCTTGTTCAGAGTCTGGAAGAGTCTTGATGCTCAGTGGGCAGCTGGAGAGCAACTAAATTCCAGCCGGCTTACATGTTCCGACTTGCGCCGATGAAAAATAATTCAATGTTTTTTTAATGTATTTGGATTGCTCGGTTATTTCCTTTAAAGCAGAAAAGCAAAAGATCGCAGCCTTCGGCAGCTCCTACTGCGGACCATCCCCAAAACGATGACAACTGCAATCTTTTGATCCTCCATTCAGCAACTGGATGGAGCGTGGGCGAACGAAGTTCCTTCGCTACACTCGGCGCATCTTTCCCGGAACAACAAGGCTGTCCGCTATGCAAAATCGCATGATGATCACTGGTGCAGGCTCAGGCCTGGGTCGCGAAATCGCGCTGCGCTGGGCCCGTGAAGGCTGGCGGCTGGCCTTGTCCGATGTCAGTGAGCCCGGCCTGCAGGAAACCCTGAAACTGGTGCGCGAGGCGGGCGGTGACGGTTTCATCCAGCGCTGTGACGTGCGCGATTACAGCCAGCTCACCGCCTTCGCCCAGGCCTGTGAGGAGAAGCTCGGCGGCATCGACATCATCGTCAACAATGCCGGGGTCGCCTCGGGCGGATTCTTCAGCGAGTTGTCGCTGGAAGACTGGGACTGGCAGATCGCGATCAACCTGATGGGTGTGGTCAAAGGCTGCAAGGCGTTCTTGCCGCTGCTGGAACAGAGCAAGGGCAAGATCATCAACATCGCCTCCATGGCCGCGTTGATGCAAGGCCCGGCAATGAGCAACTACAACGTGGCCAAGGCCGGCGTAGTGGCGTTGTCGGAAAGTCTGCTGATCGAACTGGCGCAGCAGGAAGTGGCGGTGCATGTGGTTTGCCCCTCATTCTTCCAGACCAACTTGCTCGATTCTTTCCGTGGCCCGACCCCGGCCATGAAAGCCCAGGTCGGCAAGTTGCTGGAAAGTTCGCCGATCAGTGCCGCCGACATCGCTGACTACATCTATCAGCAAGTCGCCGCCGGCGAGTTCTTGATTCTGCCCCACGAACAAGGGCGCATGGCCTGGGCGCTGAAACAGAAGAATCCGCAACTGCTCTACAACGAAATGACTTCCATGGCCGAGAAAATGCGCGCCAAGGCCAAACAAAACAACGCTTGATCTTGTTCGATTCCCGCCGCGTCGTTAGGGTGGCCGCCACGGTCACCCTGTCGAGACGCCTCCATGCTCAATTACTTGTGGTTCTTCCTTGCGGCGCTGTTTGAAATCGCCGGCTGTTTTGCCTTCTACATGTGGCTGCGCCAGGGCAAGAGTGCGTTATGGGTGATTCCCGCGTTGCTCAGCCTGACCCTGTTCGCGCTATTGCTGACCCGTGTTGAAGCGGCCTACGCCGGGCGCGCCTATGCCGCGTATGGCGGAATCTACATCGTTGCGTCAATTGGCTGGCTGGCGGTGGTCGAGCGCGTGCGTCCGCTGGGCTCGGACTGGATCGGCATGGCGCTGTGCGTGGTCGGTGCCAGCATCATTCTGTTCGGGCCGCGCTTTTCCGCCGCCTGAGGCTTTTGTGCGAAGCGTCTGACAGCTGCGGGCGTGGGCAGCTGTAGGGCAAGACTGATTTGCTCGTCGTGGATTGTGAAGACGCTGTAAGCCGCGCATCTTCAGGGTTTGCCAGTCCTGAAGGATGAATCCCATGCTTGTACTCAGCCGTGTGGTCGGTGAGTTGATTTCAATCGGAGACGACATCACCCTGCGTGTTCTGTCGGTCAACGGCTCCAGCGTGCGCTTCGGCGTCGAGGCGCCGAAAAAGGTCCATGTACACCGCGCCGAGGTCTATGACCGGATCAAGCGCAAGGAGGCCGCCGCAAAGGCTGGCTGACGGTTCAGTCGAACAGATGCTTGGGTACATCGTGCTTGAGCATCAGCTGGCACTGTTCGCTTTCCGGGTCGAACACGATCAGTGCCTGGCCTTTGGTCAGTGCCTGACGCACGCGCAGGACGCGGGTTTCCAGCGGAGTGTCATCGCCGTTGTCGGTACCGTCGCGGGTGACGAAATCCTCGATCAGGCGGGTGAGGGTGTCGACTTCAAGCGCGTCGTGGGGAATGAGCATGGGCACCTCGGTCAAATCAATGTCGGGATGCTACGGGGATTGGGTTTTGCCTGCCAGTTTTTGTATTGGCCGTGCCGGCCCATTCGCGAGCAGGCTCGCTCCCACCTTTGAAATGCGATCCCTGTGGGAGCGAGCCTGCTCGCGAAAGCGGTTATCTGTTCACCGAAGGCTCAACTGTCAGAACGCTGCCCCACCAGACTGTCCACCGGCGGCACGCGGGTTTCGCTTTCCATCTGCGTGTCATGCTCGATCTGATGGCTGAAGCGATCCAGTGAAGCATTGGCCGGCGCCGCGTCGCTGGCAAAGACCGGCGGGCTCAGAATGTACGCGCCGAGCAAACGGCTGAGCGCCGCCAGACTGTCGATGTGCGTACGCTCGTAGCCGTGGGTGGCATCGCAGCCGAAAGCGAGCAGGGCGGTGCGGATGTCGTGGCCGGCGGTGACCGCCGAGTGCGCATCGCTGAAGTAATAGCGGAACATGTCACGGCGCACCGGCAATTCGTGTTCATCGGCCAGACGCAACAGATGCCGCGACAGGTGATAGTCATACGGCCCGCCCGAATCCTGCATCGCCACGCTCACCGCGTGTTCGCTGGAATGCTGGCCGGGGGCGACCGGTGCAATGTCGATGCCGACAAACTCGCTGACGTCCCACGGCAATGCCGCCGCTGCACCGCTGCCGGTTTCCTCGGTGATGGTGAACAGTGGATGGCAATCGATGTT
Organism: Pseudomonas iranensis; assembly: GCF_014268585.2. NCBI lineage: Bacteria > Pseudomonadati > Pseudomonadota > Gammaproteobacteria > Pseudomonadales > Pseudomonadaceae > Pseudomonas > Pseudomonas iranensis. The sequence continues at coordinate 4,581,505 of NZ_CP077092.1, read as the reverse complement.
CAGTTCCTGGCCGCTGTCGACAATCGCCTTCAGAGCAGCGAGCAATGCGGCAACACCGGCCTTGTCGTCTAGGTGGCGGGCGCTGATATGGCCGCTCTCGGTGAACTCCGGCAGCGGGTCGAACGCCACCACGTCGCCGACGTGAATGCCCAGCGATTCGCAATCAGCCTTGGTCGCGCAGTAAGCGTCCAGACGCAGTTCAACGTGATCCCAACTGATCGGCATTTCATCGACCTGGGTGTTGAACGCATGCCCGGACGCCATCAGCGGCAGAACGCTGCCGCGGATCACCCCGGTGTCGGTAAACAGGCTGACCCGGCTGCCCTCGGCAAAGCGGCTCGACCAGCAACCGACCGGGGCGAGGGTCAGGCGACCGTTGTCTTTCACCGCACGCACAGCGGCGCCGATGGTGTCCAGGTGCGCAGACACCGCGCGGTCAGGGCTGCTCTTTTTGCCCTTCAACGTCGCGCGAATCGTGCCGCGCCGGGTCATTTCGAACGGAATGCCCAGCTCTTCGAGACGCTCGGCGACATAGCGCACGATGGTGTCGGTGAACCCGGTAGGGCTGGGAATGGCGAGCATTTCCAGCAGGACTTTTTGCAGGTAAGCCAGATCCGGTTCAGGGATTTGTGTGGTCATGGAAACTCCTGATGGGTTGAGCACATCGATGGTTTCGATGAGGAAAATTGGTGGTGACGTTCAGGGCCTCTTCGCGAGCAGGCTCGCTCCCACATTTGGAATGCATTCCCCTGTGGGAGCGAGCCTGCTCGCGAAGGCGTCAGCCGGAACAACGATGGGTCACGAAACAGCCGGCTGACTATGCGGAAACAACAGATCGACAAAGCGCTCCGCCGTCGGCTGCGGTTCATGGTTGGCGAGGCCGGCGCGTTCGTTGGCTTCGATGAACACGTACTCGGGCTGATCCGCTGCCGGCACCATCAGATCGAGCCCGACCATTGGAATATCCAGCGCCCGCGCCGCGCGCACTGCCGCGTCGACCAGCGTCGGATGAAGAATGTCGGTCACGTCTTCCAGCGTCCCGCCGGTGTGCAGGTTGGCCGTGCGCCGCACGAACAGATGCTCGCCGGCCGGCAGGATGCTGCTGTAGTCGTAACCGGCGGCATGCAGCGTGCGTTGGGTTTCGTGGTCCAGCGGAATCTTGCTTTCGCCACTGGTGGCGGCTTGCCGGCGGCGGCTCTGCGCTTCGATCAGCGCACCGATCGAATGCTGACCATCGCCGACCACTTCGGCGGGCTTGCGAATCGCCGCCGCCACCACTTCAAAGCCGATCACCACAATGCGCAGATCAAGACCTTCGTGGAAGCTTTCCAGCAGCACGCGACTGTCGAACTGCTTGGCGTTTTCGATGGCCTTCTGCACCTCTTCGATGGTGCGCAGATCCACCGCGACGCCGTGGCCCTGTTCGCCATCGAGAGGCTTGACCACCACCCGTTGGTGCTCATCGAGGAAGGCCAGGTTGTCGTCGGCATTGCCCGCCAGTTGCTGCGCCGGCAGTTTCAGGCCTGCGGCCTTGAGCACCTTGTGGGTCAGACTTTTGTCCTGGCACAGGGTCATGCTGATCGCACTGGTCAGATCGCTCAGCGACTCGCGGCAGCGCACGCGACGGCCGCCATGGCTAAGGGTGAACAGCCCGGCGTCGGCGTCATCGACTTGCACGTCGATACCGCGTCGATGCGCTTCTTCGACGATGATCCGCGCGTAAGGATTGAAATTCGCCTCCGGGCCCGGGCCGAGAAACAGCGGCTGGTTGATGCCGTTCTTGCGCTTGATGGCGAAGGTCGGCAGGTTGCGGAAACCCAGTTTGGCGTAAAGGTTTTTCGCCTGACGGTTGTCGTGCAGCACCGACAGATCCAGATAAGCCAGACCGCGACTCATGAAGTGCTCGACCAAATGTCGCACCAGCACTTCGCCGACGCCGGGGCGCGAGCAATGCGGGTCGACCGCCAGGCACCACAGGCTGCTGCCGTGTTCCGGGTCGTTGAAGGCTTTTTCATGATTGAGACCCATCACACTGCCGATCACCGCGCCGCTGTCCTCGTCTTCCGCCAGCCAGTACACCGGGCCGCCCTGATGATGCGGGGTGAGCAACTCCTGATCGATCGGCAACATGCCGCGCGCCTGGTACAAACGGTTGATGCCCTGCCAGTCGGTTTCGCTCTGCGCACGACGAATGCGGAAGCCGCGAAACACCCGCGTGGCCTGCCGGTAATCGCTGAACCACAAACGCAGGGTGTCGGATGGATCGAGAAACAGCTGCGTCGGCTCCAGGCCGAGAATCTGCTGCGGTGCGGCAACATACAGGGCGATGTCGCGCTCGCCGGGTTGCTCGTTGAGCAGCTCCTGCGCCAGCGACGCCGGGTCGGGAAAGGTGTGGCCGATCAGCAGCCGGCCCCAACCGCAATGCACGGCAATCGGGGCGCTGGCAGGCTCGCTGCCGTCTTCGGCCAGGCGCGCCTGCAAACGTTCATACGAGGGGGCCTGACCACGCAACAGGCGTTGGTTGATGGACATGGCATGGGGTTTCATCAATCAGATTCCTTGTTCACTGAGCCACAGGTTCAGGGCTGCCAGTTGCCACAGCTTCGAGCCGCGCAACGGGGTCAGCTGGCCTTGCGGATCAGTCAAAAGCTTGTCGAGCATGCTCGGGTTGAACAGGCCGCGATCCTGGCTCGGATCCAGCAGCAGCTCGCGCACCCAATTGAGTGTGTCGCCCTGCAAGTGCTTGAGACCCGGCACCGGGAAGTAGCCTTTCTTGCGGTCGATCACTTCGCTTGGAATGACCCGACGTGCGGCTTCCTTGAGCACTTGCTTGCCGCCATCGGGCAGCTTGAATTTGCCCGGAACGCGAGCCGACAGTTCGACCAGTCGATAGTCGAGAAACGGCGTACGCGCTTCCAGGCCCCAGGCCATGGTCATGTTGTCGACGCGTTTGACCGGGTCATCGACCAGCATCACTGTGCTGTCCAGACGCAGCGCCTTGTCCACGGCAGCATCGGCGCCGGGCTCGGCAAAATGCTGTTTGACGAAGTCGCCCGCCGCATCATGATCGACCAGCCATTTCGGCTGGACCGTCGCCGCGTAGTCGTCGTAGCTGCGATCGAAGAATGCATCGCGATAAGCGGCGTACGGATCCGCCGCGCCGTCGACCTGCGGATACCAGTGGTAACCGGCAAACAGTTCGTCCGCGCCTTGGCCGCTCTGCACCACTTTGCAGTGCTTGGCCACTTCGCGGGACAACAGATAGAACGCGATGCAGTCGTGGCTGACCATCGGTTCGCTCATTGCGCGGAAGGCGGCGGGCAGTTGCTCGATGATTTCCTTCTCGTCGATGCGCAACTGATGGTGGCGAGTGCCGTAGTGTTTGGCGATCAGGTCCGAGTACTGGAACTCGTCGCCGCGCTCGCCGCCGGCATCCTGGAAACCGATGGAGAAAGTCGACAGATTCTCTACGCCGACTTCGCGCAACAGGCCGACGAGCATGCTCGAATCGACACCGCCCGAAAGCAACACGCCGACGTCCACTGCCGCACGCTGACGAATCGCCACCGCTTCGCGGGTGCTGTCGAGGACGCGATCGACCCAGTCTTCCAGATTGAGGTTTTTCTCGTCTTCATTCGGGCCGTAGGGCAGGGTCCACCAGGTTTTCTGCTCGGTGCGGCCATCGGCTTCAACGCGCATCCAGGTGGCAGGCGGCAGTTTTTCGATACCGGCCAGCAACGTGCGCGGCGCAGGTACGACCGCGTGGAAATTCAGATAGTGATTGAGCGCCACCGGATCGAGGATCGGGTTGATGTCGCCGCCCTTGAGCAGCGCTGGCAATGCCGAGGCGAAGCGCAGGCGTTGGCCAGTGCGCGACAGGTACAACGGCTTTACGCCGAGACGGTCACGGGCGATGAACAGGCGCTGGGCATCACGCTCCCAAATGGCGAAGGCGAACATACCGTTGAGTTTCGGCAGCAGTGCCTCGCCCCAGGCGTGATAACCCTTGAGCAGCACTTCGGTGTCGCCGCCCGAATAGAAGGCATACCCCAGTGCTTCCAGCTCTGCGCGCAATTCCGGGAAGTTATAGATCGCGCCATTGAACGCCAGGGACAGGCCCAATTGGCTGTCGATCATCGGCTGCGCCGAGCCGTCCGACAGGTCCATGATTTTCAGGCGTCGATGACCCAGGGCAATCGGCCCTTGGGCATGGAAGCCCCACGCGTCAGGGCCGCGAGGGGCCAGGTGATGGGTGATTCTCTCGATCGCTGCAAGGTCTGCAGGTTGTTGATCAAAACGTAACTCGCCAGCTAATCCGCACATAAAGTCCTTACCGGTTTTTCCGTTGGGGAAGGTCAAGCCGTACCACGCGAAAAGTGCGGGTACTCAGAAACTGACCTGTCTCGGTATGTGGAGTTTTAGATCGATAAGTTATAAGGCGGCAAAGCTGGCTCCTGCCGTAACGCTATCGGCGGTGATCGAGTGTCGGGATTTGCCCTTGTGCCGTTACGCTTTTTTTGCATAAGCCCACACGTGCACGGACGTTCCGGGTGGGGTGGTGCAGGGCTGTTTTTCCCATACAAAAAAACGTTTGATCTGCGCGGATACTGTCCAGCATTTTGAACTGTTATCGGTTGTCCGGCAGCGCTAGGGTCGAGAGTTCAAACTCGCAATAAAGGACTATTGCCATGCCCAGCCAAGACAAGACCAATCCGCAGACTCAGGACTCGGTCCTGAGCACCCTGTACGACGCTACCGGTGATCTCGATACCGCTGAAAGCCTGGAAAAAAGCTTGCCGGCGCATCTGCTCACGGCTTCTGCGGCCACGCTGAACAAGCTGGACGAAATCAATCGTGAACTGCACACCCTGCAAGTCAAAGTCGACAAGGATCTGACCCGGCTCAAACCATTGCACAGCTTCTGTATCAGCGAACTCAACGCGGCGCTGAGCGAGAAATGGCCAGCGGTCTATGACGTGAGCGAGGATCTGCTCAGTCTGCCCGGCGTCGATTGCGGCTGCGATGTGACGGCGACGGAGCAGGCCGATATCGGCTTGGTCAATCACGCGACGCAAAGCCTGTTGCAGGCAGCCATGCAGAACTTCAGCGCAGACGAGGAGCAGGCCGACGGTTTCCCCGCCGGCAGTCTGGTGCGCATCAACAGCGCGCCCGACGGCGTGAAAGACCTGACGCCGGCAGCGTTCGCAGCGTTTTGCCGCGAGCTGGATCTGGGCAAGAAATACCAGGAGCATCTGCAGCAAGTGTTCGGTCTGCGTGAAGACTGCGGCAAAGTCGTGGCCACCAGTGCCATGACCCGCGATATCGCCGCATTGAAGCAATCGCTGCTGGAGCTGGATGCTCATCTTGCGCAGCTCAGGGGCGATATCACCGCAGCAGGTTTGCGCATGCTGCAGGATCTGATGCTGGGCGAAGGCGTCGCTTCGGCGCAGCACCTGCGCTACGGCAAAGACCCGATGATCATGCAGGGCATCAGAATCCTCGACAGCTGCGTTTGGGGCGTCGTGGTATTTTCCAAACGCTGCGTGGAACAACACCCTGAGGACGGATGCATGGTGTATATGCCCGGCGAGCCCGAGCGCGCCGTGTATGAATACCCGAGTTTCAATGCGTTCAAGCGCTACCTCGCGCAACAACTCAAGAGTACGGAATATCAAGGGTATTTCGCCGGTACTCTGGATGAAGATGACAAGGCGGACTTCTTCAAGGCGTTAGCTGAAAAGCCTGACCTGGGCGTCGTCGAGCATTGGCCGATCGATGTGCCGCTTTTCGATTTCATGGTGCAAAGCCATGTCGGAAAATTGCAGATCGACGCGCGCAAACTGGCGGTGCCAACCGCTGATATCGATGAAGAGATCCGACAAAAACGTCTGTTGGATTTCATTCAGCGCGGGGTCACCGTGGCGTCGTTGGCAGGGCTGTTCGTGCCGGTCCTGGGGCAATTGATGATGGGCGTCGCGGTCGGGCAATTGCTCGGTGAGGTGTATGACGGCGTCGAGGACTGGCGCCGCGGTGATCATCAGCAAGCGCTGTCACATTTGCTCAGTGTGGTAGAGAACATCGCATTGATGGGCGTTTTTGCCGGCGGTCAGAAGGCGCTGGGAACACTGGGCAAAAAACTGCTGCGCGCGCATCCGGAGTTCTTCGCGCAGTTCACCGCGATTCTTGATCGGGCAGGCAAGCCGCGCCTGTGGAAGCCTGATTTGAGCCCGTACGAGCATGCTCTGCCGGCCGGATTCACCATCGATGCCGGCTCGAAGGAGTTCTATCAGATTGGCAACAAGACCATCGGCCGCCTCGAGCACCGCCTGTTGGCTGGCAACTTTGATATCGACACCCAGCACTGGCGCCTGGAACACCCCGCACGCGCACACGCCTATGCTCCGGAACTGATCCGCCACGTCGAGGGCGGCTGGCGGTTTCCCGCTGAAGAGCCTGAAGAATGGGGCAGCAGCGCCTACACGCTCAAGCGCATCGATCCGCAGTTGAGCGAATTTGCTGACAGCGATCTGGATATCCTTCGCCGGCTGAGCAACACCTCGCAGCAGACCTTGCTGGAAACCTTCAACGACAATCTGAGCCTGCCGGTACGCCTGCGCGATACCGTCGAGCGCGTGCGCATCGGGCGCCAGCTGCGTGAGTTGACCACGGAACTGGAAAACGGCGAGATCCACTCCGAGCAGCCTCTTGAAGAACAGATGCATGCCTTGACGCAACTGCCGGGCTGGCCGACTGACCGATACATTGAGGTCATCGGTCATGAAGGAGACGTCGACACGACTTATCCTGCAAACAGTACGCTTGACGAAAACCTGGGAGTGCCGGTGACCCAAGGCCAGTTGGCACTCGGGCGCTTGCTGCAAACCGTCATCGATGGCCTTTACGAGCATGAAGTCGAGGCCTTGCTCGGCGGCAAAGTCGCAAAAAGCACGCAAGCACCTGCGCTGGCGAGAAAACTCGGTGCTGCGCTCGAGTCCGATTACCGCGCGGCGTTAGAGCGGATGTACAAGCGCTATGACCACAGTGATGCGCAGGACCTGGGCAAATTGCGTCAGGTCTTCGCCGACATTTCGGCGCGCCATGGTCAAAGGCTGATCGACCGCGCCTCTACTGTCGAGCGCCTGCACCTGCGCTCGAGCGGGAGCGCGCCCTTGCGCCTGGGACAGCGGGCGCGGGCCGGTATTGCCGAGGTGCGGCTTGACCGGGCGCTGAGTGGGTTGCACTGCTCGTGGCTGGCCAATGCCGACACCGACCGGCTGGCCATGAAATTACTGCCGCGCCTGAGCAGCTGGAACGCGCAGCTGCGTCTGCAAGTACGCGACAAGGCCTTGGCCGGACCGATACTCGAAGACATCGGCGATGCGTCGGCGACCTCGGAAAATACCGGCTATCTGGTGAAGTCCACGCAGGGCTATGAGGCGTTTGGCGGCGACAAAAAATCCTTGGGCAAGGTGGTATCCGGCCCCGACGCTTTGTACATGGCCATCCTCAAGGCATTGCCGCCACGTCAGCGAACCGCACTCGGTCTTGCCGATGCCGGACAGGTCAGTACGCAACAGTTACGCAAAAAGCTGCTCAACGTTGCCCTCGACGAACGCGAGTTCACTGCGCGGGCATTGCGCGGAGGCAGTACGGAATCACTTCCCGTCGAGCCGGCCTGTGTGCAAGGCGATCAGGTCCCCGTGGCTGGCCATTCACGCAAACTGCTGCGCAAAGCCCGCAGGCTTTATCCGCGTCTGAACGAGCCGCAGCTCAATCAATTGCTCAACGAACTGGGCGGTGATCCGTTGAGCCGTGCAACCCGGATCAAAGCCCTGCGTCAGAATCTGCAAACCCTGCGGGACGCGCTGTTTGTCTGGAGTGAAGATAGCGCCGCGCTGCAAGCCATGGGTGGCGATCTGGCCGAAGCGCGGCACAGTCGGAAAATGGCCGCCGAGCTGATCGAGGAAGCGTTTCGACGCTTTCATTGGGCCACCAACGACGAGGGAAAGAACCTCTGTACCCTTGACCTTGACGGCATGCGCATCGGTAAGGTGCCGACGTTACCGCCGTCGGTGAGCTTCGACCATGTAGGGCAATTGTCGATGCGGAACATGGCGCTGGGTGATGATGTTGCGTACTTTCTCAAGTCCTTCAAACAGCTCGACTCGCTGGAACTGGGCAGCAACGCGATCACCCGGCTGCCTGAAATTTTGTCGCACATGCCGCGTCTGCAACGGCTGAGTCTGGCAGGCAATCAGCTCAAGCTGACCGAACAGACCCTGGCGAAGCTGAACAACCTGAGCACGTTGCGTTACCTGAATCTGGACAAGAATCCGTTGGGCGCCACCCCGGATTTCAGTCAAATGACGCAACTGCGCCGCTTGTCGCTGAACGATACCGGCATCACCGAACTGCCAGAAGGCCTTGATCATTCTGCGCACATTGAACTGATGGATCTGAGCGCCAACAAAATCACAGAACTGCCTGAGTGGTTGTTCGAGAAATCACGCCGTTTCACAGGCGCACTCAAGTTGGGACTCAATCCCTTTTCCGAAACGGCCCAAACGCATCTGGAAAACTATCGCGATAATTTCGGCATCGGTATGGGCTACATCGCCGATGACATCGCACGGATGAACGAGCAAACGGCGCGCTCGCTCTGGTTGACCAAGGTCAGTGGCGAAGAGTGGGCAGAGCAGTCGCGCATTTGGGCGGCATTGCGTAGCGATCAGACGGCCGATGGCTTGTTCACGTTGCTGGCGCAACTGGGCGATACCGCGGACGGCAAACAGGGTGGCGCTGACATGCAGCGACGCGTCTGGGCGGTACTGAAGGCGGCGGAAGCTGACGAGCCACTGAGTCGTCAACTGCTCGACATTGCGGCCGATCCGCTGCACTGCACCGATAACGCGGCGCTGGTTTTCAGTCGTATTGAGGTCGCAGTGGAAGTCGAGCGGGTGAGCAGCGCCGCAAGCGGGAGCAGGGGCACTGCCAAGGCGCTGTTGGAACTGGGCCGCAGTCTGTTCCGGCTGGACAGGCTGGAAGAAATCGCCCTGGAGCACTCACTCCGGGCTCCAAAGGTCGATGCGCTGGAAATGAACCTCGCTTACCGCATCGGTCTCACCGATGCGCTGGGGCTGCGCGGTCAACCGGAAAATATGCTGTTCAGTGCCCAGAGTGGCGTGACGGCCGCGGATCTTGAGGTGGCAAAAAATCGCATCTTCACCGCCGAACTCTCCCCGCAATGGCTGGAATACATGCAGGGGCGCACGTTCTGGCGTGACTATCTGCGACGCACATTTGTCCGCAAGTTTGCGCTGATCGATGACGTGTACGATCCGCAAATGAGCGCACTGTTCGACAAGAAGGACACGCTGCCCTCTGGCGATTATTTAAGTCAGAACCAGGCACTCAAGCTTGAAAAGGACCAGGCTGAAGACGTGCTGTTCAAGAGTCTGACGGAAGACGCGATACGGCTGATGGATCTGGGCATCTGCGAAATGCCCGACCCGTGAAATTCACTTGCCGCGAATCAACTGCCGTAAGGCGAAACGGTTGGGATGGCAGGCTTCGGCTACGCTGCGCGGCAACGGCAGTGGCTCGTTGTCCAGCCATGCGGCAAGCAGTTCGCCGGACAGCGGCGCGGTGATCAGCCCGCGAGAACCGTGGCCGCTGTTGACGTACAGACCATCGAGCCATGGGCAGGCGATGTCCGGCACTTGCCGGGCGTCTTTGCTCAATGCAGCGTAGGTTTGATTGAAGGTTTGCAGATCAGCGAGCGGACCGACAATCGGCAGGTAATCGGGGCTGGTGCAGCGATAGGCTGCGCGGCCCTCAAGGTTCTCAATTGGCTGCTCGCTGATGTTCAGACGGCTCAGCAGATCGCTGGAAATCTCTTCGAGCATCGCCAGATTGCCTTGGTGCTCGGCAGTCGTGGGCGTCAGGTCGTCGCTGTTGAAGTCGAAACTCGCGCCCAGGGTGTGCTCGCCCAGACGCGCCGGGGCGACGTAGCCTTCGGCGCACACCACGGTGGCCAGCTCACGACTGTCTGCGGTTTCAGGCAGACGCGTAATTTGTCCGCGAATGCGCTTGAGCGGCAATTCGGCGCTTTGGGCAAAACGATTGATTTCGGCAGCACCGGCCAGGATCACCACCGGCGCACTGGCGAGCATTCGCTCGCCGTCGAACGCTTGCCACTGGTCAGCGACTTTGCGCAGTTCCAAAGCTTCGTGATGGCTGAGCAATTCAATGTTGGCGTGCATCGCCTGGGCCTGACACAGTGCCGGCGGATGCACCCAGCCACCTTCGGGGTAATACAAGCCGCCGTGGGCTACGCCGACACCGGCGCGAGCCTGCGCTTCGGGTTGTTCCAGCCACTGCAAGAGATCTTCAGGAAACGCCGCCGCCAGTTGCCCGTGGCGCTCGGCTTCCTTGGCATTGAACGCCAATTGCAGCACGCCGCAGTCATCCCAGTCGCTGCCGCGTTGCAGGCTTTCCAGCAGGCGCCGGGTGTAACCGAAGCCGCTGACGATCAACTGCGACAACGCCGTGCCATGGGCGGACAACTTGAGATAGAGCACGCCTTGCGGATTCCCCGAAGCTTCCTGCGCCACCGCCGCGTGGCGCTCGAGCAGACTCACCTGCCAGCCGCGCGCCGCCAGACTCGACGCCGTCGCGCAGCCGGCCAGGCCCGCGCCGATCACCAGCGCCCGGCGCTCACCGCGCAACGGAGCAGGGCGGGCGAACCAGGGTTTCGCCGGTATTGGCGCCGCCACCTCGGCGGGCCAGCCGAGAAATTCGCCACGCAGGATTTCCCACTTGTGGCCGATGCCCGGTGTTCGCTTCATCTTGAACCCGGCAGCGTTGAGCAGACGCCGGACCCAACCGGTGCTGGTGAAGGTGCTGATAGTCGATCCCGGTGCGGCCAGGCGCGCCAGTTCGACGAACAGCTCAGCGGTCCACATGTCCGGATTTTTCGCCGGAGCGAAACCGTCGAGAAACCACGCGTCGATCTGCGCATCGAGTTGCGGCAGTTGCTCCAGCGCATCGCCGATGAGCAAGGTCAGCGTCACTCGACCTTCGGCCAAAGTAATGCGCTGAAAGCCTTGATGAATCGCAACGTAGTGCTTGAGCAACTGATCGGCCAACGGCTTGAGTTCCGGCCACAGTGCCAAGGCCCGGCGCAGATCCGCAGGCGCCAACGGGTACTTCTCGACGCTGACAAAATGCAGGCGCGCACCGGCCACTGCGTGTTGTTCGAATAGCTGCCAGGCACAGAGAAAATTCAGCCCGGTGCCGAAGCCGGTTTCACCAATGACCAGCCGACCATCCGCCGGTAGCGCAGCGAAGCGCTCGGCCAGACGGTTCTGGTCAAGAAACACGTAACGGGTTTCCTCCAGCCCCGACTGATCGGAAAAATACACGTCATCAAACACCCGCGAACGTGGGCGTCCCTGGTCGTCCCAGTCGAGTTGGGCGTGGGGCATTTCGGCTTTCATGGCAGGCTCGGCAAACACAAGGCGGCCATTCTAGCCGATCGCGCCGGTACTACCTGATCCAGCACAAGACTCTCGGTGAAAAGAACCCTGTGGCGAGGGGATTTATCCCCGCTGGAATGCGAAGCAGTCCCAAAACCATCCACCCCGTTTTCCCGATCCAAACCGCACTTCCCGGATCTGCGACTACCGCACAGCCAGCCAACGATAAATCCCCTCACCACAAAGTTCTCATTCCGTCCTGAGTTCATGGGAATTTCTGCCCTGCGCCCGTGCCCAATCCGCTAGTCTTGCTGAACCCTGGAAGGAGCCGTCCAATGTTTGAATCCGCTGAAATCGGTCACGCCATCGACAAAGACACTTATGAGGCGGCCGTCCCTGCGCTGCGTGAAGCCTTGCTGGAAGCGCAGTTCGAGTTGCAGCAGCAGAAGCGCTTTCCGGTGATCATCCTGATCAACGGCATCGAAGGGGCGGGCAAGGGCGAGACGGTCAAGCTGCTCAACGAATGGATGGACCCGCGCCTGATCGAAGTGCGCACCTTCGACCAACAAACCGATGAAGAACTGGCGCGGCCACCCGCCTGGCGCTACTGGCGCATGCTGCCGGCCAAGGGGCGAATGGGCGTGTTCTTCGGTAACTGGTACAGCCAGATGCTCCAGGGGCGGGTGCATGGGTTGTTCAAGGATCCGCGTCTGGACCAGGCCATCGCCGGCGCCGAGCGTCTGGAAAAAATGCTCTGCGATGAAGGCGCGCTGATCTTCAAGTTCTGGTTTCACCTGTCCAAGAAGCAAATGAAAGCGCGGCTCAAATCGCTGGCCGACGACCCACTGCACAGCTGGCGCATCAGCCCGCTGGACTGGCAGCAGTCGCAGACCTACGACAAGTTCGTCAAATACGGCGAGCGCGTGCTGCGCCGTACCAGTCGCGATTACGCGCCGTGGCATGTCATCGAAGGCGTCGATGCCAATTACCGCAGCCTGGCGGTGGGCAAGATTCTCCTCGAAGGCCTGCAAAGTGCGCTCAAGCGCGCCGACGTCAATCCCCACGAAGTCAGTGCCGCGCCGCTGGGCACGCCGGTCGATCAGTTGAACCTGCTCGACAGCCTCGACCTGACCCAGCGTCTGGACAAGAAAGACTATGAAGAACAACTGATCACCGAACAGGCGCGTCTGTCCGGACTGATGCGCGACAAACGCATGCGTCGCCATGCGCTGGTGGCGGTGTTCGAGGGTAACGACGCGGCGGGCAAGGGCGGGGCGATTCGCCGCGTGGCAGCGGCGCTCGATCCGCGTCAGTACAGCATCGTGCCGATCGCCGCGCCCACCGAAGAAGAGCGCGCGCAACCCTACCTGTGGCGGTTCTGGCGACACCTTCCGGCGCGGGGCAAATTCACCGTGTTCGACCGCTCCTGGTACGGGCGGGTGCTGGTCGAGCGGATCGAAGGCTTCTGCACCCCGGCCGACTGGCTGCGCGCCTACGGCGAAATCAACGACTTCGAAGAGCAGCTTGCCGATGCCGGCGTCATCGTGGTCAAGTTCTGGCTGGCCATCGACAAGGACACGCAGATGGAGCGATTTCAGGAGCGCGAAGAGATTTCCTTCAAGCGCTTCAAGATTACCGAGGACGACTGGCGCAACCGGGAAAAGTGGGACGACTATCGCCGGGCGGTCGGCGACATGGTCGATCGCACCAGCACCGAGATCGCGCCGTGGACGCTGGTCGAGGCCAACGATAAACGCTGGGCACGGGTGAAAGTTTTGCGCACCATCAACCGCGCGCTGGAAGACGCGTTCGAGAAATCCGACAAGAAGGCCAAAAAGCACAAGGACTGAAGCGATGGCCGCGCATACGCCGGGTGAATGATCCTCGCGGTCGGCAAGAAGGTGGACTTATGCTCAGGTCCACTCTCAACCGACAACAACAATGAGGTATGCCATGCGTGAAGTGGTGATCGTCGACAGCGTGCGGACCGGCCTGGCCAAATCCTTTCGCGGCAAGTTCAACCAGACCCGCCCCGATGACATGGCGGCCCACTGCGTCAATGCGCTGCTGACCCGCAACGATATCGACCCGGCCAGCGTCGAGGACTGCATCGTCGGCGCTGGCTCCAACGAGGGCGCGCAGGGCTACAACATCGGCCGCAACGTCGCGGTACTGTCGCGCCTGGGCACCGGCACCGCCGGCATGACCCTCAACCGTTTCTGTTCCTCGGGCTTGCAGGCCATTGCGATTGCCGCCAACCAGATCGCCTCCGGTTGCAGCGACATCATCGTTGCCGGCGGCGTCGAGTCGATCAGCCTGACCCTGAAAAGCGTCAACACCGATCACCTGATCAACCCATTGCTCAAGCAACAGACCCCCGGCATCTACTACACCATGGGCCAGACCGCTGAAGTGGTGGCGCGCCGTTACGGCGTCAGTCGCGAAGCCCAGGATCGTTATGCGCTGCAAAGTCAGCTGCGCACGGCCCAGGCCCAGGCTGCGGGTTTGTTCGACGATGAAATCGTGCCGATGGCGGTGAAATATCGCGTCGAGGGCAAGAACAGCGGCGAAGTGCAGATTGTCGACGGCGTCGTCGAGCGCGACGACTGCAACCGCCCGGACACCACCTACGAAAGCCTTGCCGGACTGAAGCCGGTGTTCGCCGACGATGGTTCGGTGACGGCGGGCAATTCATCGCAGCTGTCCGACGGTGCCTCGATGACGCTGGTGATGAGCCTGGATAAAGCCTTGGAGCTGGGGCTCAAGCCGAAAGCTTTTTTCCGTGGCTTCACTGTGGCCGGTTGCGGGCCGGACGAAATGGGCATCGGCCCGGTGTTCTCGGTGCCGAAACTGCTCAAGGCCAAGGGCCTGCAAGTGGCGGATATCGATCTGTGGGAGTTGAACGAGGCGTTCGCTTCGCAGTGCCTGTACAGCCGCGACCGGCTGGAGATCGACAACGACAAATACAACGTCAACGGCGGCTCGATTTCCATCGGCCACCCGTTCGGCATGACCGGCTCGCGTCAGGTCGGGCATTTGATCCGGGAATTGCAGCGACGCAATTTGCGTTACGGCATCGTCACCATGTGCGTGGGCGGCGGGATGGGGGCGAGTGGGTTGTTTGAGGCGGTGCGCTAAAGGATTGGTTGCCTGTTCAGGCCCCTTCGCGAGCAGGCTCGCTCCCACAGGTGACGGTATTCCCCTGTGGGAGCGAGCCTGCTCGCGAAAGCAGCGCCACGGTTCAGCGGCTGGAATCCTGCCGCTGCATCCGCGCTATATAAGCCTGAATCTCCCGCTCGATCACCTGACTGTCATACGGCCCTTCAAGGGTATTTTCCCGGGTGCTGAAATACAGCTCGCCATTGACCCGACACACGCGGTCGCTGCGAAAACGGGTGGCGGGGGCGCTGTCCTCGGCGCGCATGGCGTACATGTAGGTCTCCCTGATCAATGCGTTGAAAAGTCTGCAATCAGCTTATGCCTGAGGCACTTGGCGCGCCTGCCCGGCCGATCAACGGCGGCGCGCCGGTTTACTGCTGCGACCTGCACAGTTTCATTCGCGGCCTGCCGGTAACTGTCCCTGTGTTGTGCGCAGCCGGACGCCTAGAATGAGTGCTCTTGTCAGCAGGCTTTTGGGGTTCGCATGCACATTTCATCGGGGCGCTGGGTGTACGGACTGTTCCTGGCGCTGCTGACCGCGTTTCTGTGGGGCATCCTGCCGATCAAGCTCAAACAGGTATTGCAGGTGATGGACCCGGTCACGGTGACCTGGTTTCGCCTGATGGTGTCCGGTGGCTGCCTGTTCATCTATCTGGCTTCGGTCAAGCGCCTGCCAAGTCGCAAGGTGCTCGGGCCCAAGGGTGGCTGGCTGGTGCTGATGGCGGTGCTGGGGCTGGTCGGCAATTACGTGTTGTACCTGATGGGCCTCAACCTCCTCAGCCCCGGTACCGCGCAACTGGTGGTGCAAATGGGCCCGATCATGTTGCTGATCGCCAGCCTGTTCGTATTCAAGGAGCGCTTCAGCATCGGCCAGGGCATCGGCTTGCTGGTGTTACTGATCGGCTTTGGTCTGTTCTTCAATCAGCGTCTGGCCGAGCTGCTGACCTCGCTGTCCGACTACACCGCCGGCGTGCTCTTGGTGCTGCTGGCGTCGACGGTCTGGACCTTCTATGCGCTGGGCCAGAAGCAATTGCTCACGGTGTGGAATTCGCTACAAGTGATGATGGTGATCTATCTGTTCTGCGGGCTGTTGCTGACGCCGTGGGTGCATCCGCTGGAAGCGCTCAACCTGAGCCCGTTGCAGGGCTGGCTGTTGCTGGCGTGCTGCATGAACACCTTGATCGCCTACGGCGCCTTCGCCGAAGCACTGGCGCACTGGGAGGCATCGCGGGTCAGCGCGACGCTGGCGATCACGCCGCTGGTGACGTTTGTGGCGGTGGCGATTGCGGCGCGGATCTGGCCGGACTACGTGCATGCCGAGCAGATCAATGCGCTGGGCTATGGCGGGGCGGTGCTGGTGGTGCTGGGTTCGGCGCTGGTGGCGTTGGGGCCATCGTTGATTGCAGGGCTCAGGGCGCGGCGGGCCAGGGTTGTGCCAGGCTGACGGTCGGCGGCGCCTGTATTCGCGAGCAGGCTCGCTCCCACTTTGCAATGCAATTTTCCTGTGGGAGCGAGCCAGCTCGCGAAGACGGATTTTCAGGCGCTAAATGACTCAGCCCTTGGCACCAGCCTCGATCATGTTCTCCGGCCGCACCCAGGCTTCGAACTCTTCATCCGTCAGATAACCCAGCTGCAACGCAGCCTCACGCAAAGTCAGCCCTTCGCTGTAAGCCTTCTTGGCAATCTCCGCCGACTTGTCATAACCGATGTGCGGGTTCAGCGCGGTCACCAGCATCAATCCACGTTCCAGATGCTTGGCCATGACCTCCGCATCCGGTTCGAGCCCGGCAATGCAGTGCTGCTGGAAGTTGCTGCAGCCGTCTCCCAGCAAACGGATCGATTGCAGCAGGTTATGGATGATCACCGGTTTGAACACGTTCAGCTGCAAGTGCCCCTGACTGGCGGCAAAACCGATCGCCACGTCATTGCCGAGCACCTGACAGGCGAGCATCGACAGCGCTTCGCACTGGGTCGGGTTGACCTTGCCGGGCATGATCGAGCTGCCGGGTTCGTTGGCCGGCAGCTTCACTTCAGCGAAACCTGCGCGAGGACCTGAGCCCAGCAGGCGCAGGTCGTTGGCGATCTTCATCAAGGCCACGGCGAGGGTTTTCAGCGCGCCGGACAGCGTTACCAACGGTTCATGACCGGCCAGCGCGGCGAACTTGTTCGGCGCGGTGACGAACGGCAGACCGGACAGTGCTGCGAGTTCGGCGGCAATCGCCTCACCGAAACCGTGTGGTGAATTCAAACCGGTACCAACGGCGGTGCCGCCCTGAGCCAGTTCGCAGACTGCCGGCAGCGCGGCACGAATCGCGCGCTCGGCGTAATCCAGTTGCGCGATGAAGCCGGACAGTTCCTGACCGAAGGTGATCGGCGTCGCGTCCATCATGTGCGTGCGCCCGGTCTTCACCAGTTTCATGTGCCGCGCCGCCAGTTCGGCAAGGCCGCCGGACAGCTCGGCAATCGCCGGCAGCAGTTGTTCCTGCACCGCTTTGGCGGTGGCAATGCTCATGGCGGTGGGGAAGCAGTCGTTGGAACTTTGCGAGCGATTGACGTGATCGTTCGGGTGCACCGGCGACTTGCCGCCGCGCGGGTTGCCGGCCAGTTCGTTGGCGCGACCGGCGATCACCTCGTTGACGTTCATGTTGCTCTGAGTGCCGCTGCCGGTCTGCCAGACCACCAGCGGGAACTGCTCGTCATGCTCGCCGGCGAGCACTTCATCGGCGGCCTGTTCGATCAGGCGGGCAATGTCGGCGGGCAGGTCGCCGTTGCGGTCGTTGACCCGTGCGGCGGCTTTTTTGATCAGGGCCAGGGCGTGCAGTACCGGTAGCGGCATGCGTTCCTGACCAATGGCGAAGTTGATCAGCGAGCGTTGCGTCTGAGCACCCCAGTAAGCGTCGTCCGGGACCTCGATCTGGCCCAGGCTGTCGGTTTCGATACGGCTCATCGTGCACACTCCTGTTGGTCTGTTGGCGCAATTTAGGCCGGCGTCGGCCCGGGTGGTTCCATCGGCTCGATTGTTGACCGCAAAACCCCGCCAATCAAGCGCGGCAAGGGCCGGGGGTTGAGCCACAGCGATTGTTAGGCGCAGAATGGTCGCCCTTGGGGTTCGACCTCGCTTTGCTTAAAGGAAACTCGATGACTCGTCTTCGCGCCATCTGTACCGCGGTTGCACTGGTTTGCGCCAGCGGCCAGGTGCTTGCCGATACCGCCAGCCACAACGCCAGTGCCGAAGCTTTCCTGACGCTGGCTCACGCTGACAAGCTGGGCACCCCGGTGTACATGCAAGTGCAGCAAATGTTCGCCCAGCGCTTTGAACAGACCAAAGCCCCTGAGTCGAAGAAGGCCGTGCTCGAAACCTACCAGGCCAAGGCCAACGCCGCGCTGGATCAGGCCATCGGCTGGAACAAGCTCAAGCCGGACATGGTCAAGCTCTACACCAGCAATTTCAGCGAATCCGAGCTGAAAGACCTGGTCGCTTTCTACCAGTCGCCACTGGGCAAGAAAGTCCTCGAAAAAATGCCGCAGCTGACTCAGCAATCGGCGCAGATGACCCAGGGCAAGCTGGAAAGCGCGGTGCCTGTGGTCAACAAATTGCTCGACGACATGACCAAAGAGCTGGACCCGAAAGGCGCTGCTGCGCCGGCCAAGAAGAAGTAAGCGGAGTTCGTGATGACCATGCAACAACGCATCGAATCGACGCTGGCCCTGTTACAGCCTGAGCACCTGCAAGTGCTGGACGAAAGCCACATGCACAGTCGCGGGTCACAGACCCACTACAAGGCGGTGGTGGTCAGTGCGCAGTTCGAAGGCCTGAACCGGGTCAAGCGCCACCAGAAAGTCTACGGCACGCTCGGCGAGCTGATGGGCGAGTTCCATGCGTTGGCGCTGCACACCTACACCCCGCAGGAATGGGCAGGGATCGACGGCGCCCCGGCGTCGCCCACCTGTGCAGGCGGTAGCAAGCACTGATTTTGGATGTGGCGGGATTTTGTGGTGAGGGGATTTATCCCCGTTGGGTTGCGAAGCAGCCCCGAAAGCCACAGAACCCAATCTCCCTGA
Organism: Pseudomonas iranensis; assembly: GCF_014268585.2. Lineage (NCBI taxonomy): Bacteria > Pseudomonadati > Pseudomonadota > Gammaproteobacteria > Pseudomonadales > Pseudomonadaceae > Pseudomonas > Pseudomonas iranensis. Next base: position 4,562,807 of record NZ_CP077092.1, on the reverse strand, counting down.
AAGACCGCATTCTCAGGGTTTGGGGCCGCTTCGCAGCCTATCGGGGATAAATCCCCTCGCCACAGGTTTTGTGTTGTCACAAAGACTGAGTAAATCCAAAACACATCATGTTTTTGCTAGAATCCGCAACGCGCCGCTTAGCCGGCGCGTTTTTTTTGAATCCGGTTCACCCTTTGCGAGGGTAGCCACCTGGAGAAATACCCATGACACAACCGATTGTCGTGGCGGCACTGTACAAGTTCGTCACCCTCGAAGATTACGTTGACCTGCGCGAGCCACTGCTGCAAGCGATGGTCGACAACGGCATCAAAGGCACTCTGCTGATCGCCGAAGAAGGCATCAACGGCACGGTTTCCGGCAGCCGCGAAGGCATCGACGGTCTGCTCGCCTGGCTCAAGAACGATCCGCGCATGGTCGACATCGATCACAAGGAATCGTATTGCGACGAACAGCCGTTCTATCGCACCAAGGTCAAGCTGAAGAAAGAGATCGTCACCCTCGGCGTTGAAGGCGTCGACCCGAACAAGAAGGTCGGCACCTACGTCGAACCGCAGGACTGGAACGCGCTGATCAGCGACCCGCAAGTGCTGCTGATCGACACGCGCAACGATTACGAAGTGTCGATCGGCACTTTCGAAGGTGCCATCGATCCGAAAACCACCAGTTTTCGCGAGTTTCCAGACTACATCAAAGAACACTTCGACCCGGCCGTGCACAAGAAGGTCGCGATGTTCTGCACCGGCGGCATTCGCTGCGAGAAAGCCTCGAGCTATATGCTCGGCGAAGGTTTCGAAGAGGTTTACCACCTCAAGGGCGGCATCCTGAAGTACCTCGAAGAGGTGCCGCAGGAAGAAACCAAGTGGCGCGGCGACTGCTTCGTCTTCGACAACCGCGTCACCGTGCGTCACGACCTGACGGAAGGCGACTACGATCAATGTCATGCCTGCCGCACGCCGGTCAGCGTTGAAGATCGCGCCTCCGAGCACTACGTCGCCGGCATCAGTTGCCCGCACTGCTGGGACAAGCTCAGCGAGAAAACCCGGCGCAGCGCCATCGATCGGCAAAAGCAGATCGAACTGGCCAAGGCGCGCAACCAGCCGCACCCGATCGGCTACAACTATAAGCAAGCATCCACCGAGGCTTAACCATGTCTGCGCGCCTGCTCTATGTGATGGATCCGATGTGTTCATGGTGCTGGGGTTTTGCTCCGGTGGCCAAGGCACTGGTCGAGCAGGCGCAGGCAGCCGGGGTCGAGCTGCATCTGGTGGTGGGCGGCTTGCGCACCGGCAGCGGTTCGGCGCTGGAGCCGACCACGCGGCGCTATATTCTTGAGCACTGGCAAGCGGTCACCGAGGCCACCGGCCAGCCGTTCAAGTTCGACGGCGCGCTGCCCGACGGTTTTGTCTACGACACCGAGCCGGCCTGTCGCGCCATTGTCACCGCGCGCAGCCTGGCGCCGGATTGCGCGTGGACATTGGTCGGGCTGATCCAGCAAGCGTTTTACGCCGAAGGTCGCGATGTCACTCAGGCCAGCGTGCTGGTCGAATTGGCAGAGCAGGCCGGTGTGCCGCGTATCGAATTCGCCGCGTTGTTCGATCACGCCGATCAGCACAAGGCGACCCAGGCCGACTTCACCTGGGTGCAGGACTTGGGCATCGCCGGTTTTCCGACCCTGCTGGCCGAGCGCAACGGGCAACTGGCGCTGCTGACCAACGGCTATCAACCGCTCAGCGAGCTGTCGCCGTTGCTCGGCCGCTGGCTGGAGCGCGCGGCCTGTGTCTGAGCTGGGCGATGACACGCCAGCGGTAGAGCGTGTCGACCGGCTGAGCTGGGCTGAAGTCCGGCGTCTGGCACTGCATCACAAGAAATCTCTGTGGATCGCCAACGGCGTGGCCGTGCTGGCGACGCTGTGCAGCGTGCCGATTCCATTGCTGCTGCCATTGCTGGTTGACGAAGTGCTGCTCGGCCACGGCGATGCCGCGCTGAAAGTCATGAACCATTTCCTGCCGAGCATGTGGCAGCAGGCGGCGGGTTATATCGGCCTGATGCTGGTGGTGACCCTGACCTTGCGTTGCAGCGCCCTGTGTTTTGGCGTGTTGCAGTCGCGGCTGTTCGCGCGCCTGGCCAAGGACATCGTCTACCGCATTCGCGTACGCCTGATCGAGCGGCTCAAGCGCATTTCCCTCGGCGAATACGAAAGCCTCGGCAGCGGCACGGTGACCACGCATTTGGTCACCGATCTGGACACCCTCGACAAATTCGTCGGCGAAACCCTCAGCCGCTTCCTCGTCGCGATGCTGACCCTGGTCGGCACCGCCAGCATTCTGATGTGGATGCACTGGAAGCTGGCGCTGCTGATTCTGCTGTTCAACCCGTTGGTGATCTACGCCACGGTGCAGCTGGGCAAACGCGTCAAACACCTGAAAAAACTCGAGAACGACAGCACCTCGCGCTTCACCCAGGCACTGAGCGAAACCCTCGATGCGATTCAGGAAGTGCGCGCCGGCAATCGTCAGGGCTATTTCCTCGGGCGCCTCGGTTTGCGCGCGCAGGAGGTGCGCAACTACGCAGTCAACTCGCAGTGGAAAACCGACGCCTCGAACCGCGCCAGTGGTTTGCTGTTCCAGTTCGGCATCGACATCTTCCGCGCGGCGGCGATGCTCACCGTGCTGTTTTCCGACCTGTCGATCGGGCAGATGCTCGCGGTGTTCAGTTACCTGTGGTTCATGATCGGCCCGGTCGAACAGCTGCTCAATCTGCAATACGCCTATTACGCGGCGGGCGGTGCGCTGACGCGGGTCAATGAATTGCTGGCGCGCGCCGACGAGCCGCAGTATCCCGGCGGCGTCGATCCGTTCAAGGGGCGCGACACCGTCGGCATCGAGGTGCAAGGCCTGAGCTTCGGTTATGGCGACGAGTTGGTGCTGGACCAGATGAACCTGTCGATCCTGCCCGGTGAAAAAGTCGCGATTGTCGGCGCCAGCGGCGGCGGCAAAAGCACCTTGGTGCAATTGCTGTTGGGCCTGTACACGCCAGCGGCCGGGACCATTCGCTTCGGCGGATCGACCCAGCAGGAGATCGGTCTGGAGACGGTGCGCGAGAACGTCGCGGTGGTGCTGCAGCATCCGGCGCTGTTCAACGACAGCGTGCGCGCCAACCTGACCATGGGCCGCATGCGCAGCGACGAAGCCTGCTGGCAGGCGCTGGAAATCGCGCAAATGGCCGCGACCATCCGTGCGCTGCCCGCTGGCCTCGACAGCATCGTCGGTCGCTCCGGCGTGCGCCTGTCCGGCGGCCAGCGCCAGCGTCTGGCGATTGCGCGGATGATTCTCGCCGAGCCGAAAGTGGTGATTCTCGACGAAGCCACCTCGGCCCTCGACGCCGCCACCGAGTACAACCTGCACCAGGCGATGGCGAAGTTTCTCCATGGCCGTACCACGCTGATCATTGCCCATCGCCTGTCGGCGGTGAAACAGGCGGACCGCGTGCTGGTGTTCGATGGCGGGCAGATCGCCGAAGACGGCGACCATCGCCAGCTGATCGCCGACGGCGGTCTGTACGCCAAGCTCTACGGCAACTTGCAACAGCACTGATCGAAACCCTCGCCGACCTGTCAGAGGTTCTGCGCGCGGTGTAACGCCGCGCCTTGCCTTGAACGAGAACCCCACCTAGTCTCGTCATAGCGAATTCGCCCGGAAGGCGAGCGGGCAGTGCTCATGCAAGGACTCTCATGAAGCAAAAGCAGACTCTGGGAACACCACGGTTGTTGGGTATCGTCTGGCCCTTTATTGCTGTCGTGGTGTTCCAGGCATTACTGGGGGGCGTGAGCCTTTACGTGCTTTCGGCCGTGCGTGGCTACGTGGCTGGCGAAAGCCTGTGGTCCAAGGGCCAGAAAGACGCCATCTATTACCTCAACCTCTACGCCGACAGCCGTGACGAGGCGATCTATAACAAGTACCTGACGGCGATCGCCGTGCCCCAGGGCGGCCACCAATTGCGCCTGGCACTGGATCGTCAGCCGCCGGATCTGCAAGCGGCGCGCGAAGGCATTCTCAAAGGTGGCAATCACCCCGAAGATGTCTCCAGCCTGATCTGGCTATACCTCAATTTCCGCCACTACAGTTATCTGGAAACCGCCATCGATCGCTGGACGATCGGCGATGCCTATCTCGACCGACTGCACGAAGTCGCGCAGGAGATGCACCAAGGCATTGCGCAGAACCAGGCCAGTCCCGGCGATGTGCAGCGCTGGAAAGCACAGATTTTCGCGATCAACGATGCAGTGACTCCAGCCGCCAGAGCCTTCAGCGATGCCTTGGGCGAAGGCTCGCGGGTGATCATGCGCCTGCTGCTGTTCACCAACCTGGCTACCGCGCTGGGTCTGATCGCGCTGGCGCTCTGGCGCACGCACAAACTGCTCAGGCAGCGCCATGAGTTTGCCCAGGCGCTGCAACTGGAAAAGGATCGCGCGCATATCACGCTGCAGTCGATTGGTGATGGCGTGATCACCACAGACGTCAACGGCGCGATCGATTACATGAACCCCGCCGCCGAGGCCATGACGCACTGGAAGGCCGAGCAGGCGGCAGGGCTGCCGTTGTCGGCGCTGTTCAACCTGCTTGACGATAACGCCCAGACCGAAGGGCTGACGTTGATCGAGCGCATTCTCAGCGGCCAGCTCAGCGGCGGTAGCGAACATTCCAAGCTGATCCAACGTCTGGACGGCAGCACCCTGTCGGTGACCCTGGTCGGCGCGCCGATCCGCAATGCCGGGAATGTCAGCGGCACGGTGCTGGTGCTGCACGACATGACCCAGGAGCGGCAATACATCGCCAGTCTGTCCTGGCAGGCGACCCACGATGCGCTGACCGGGCTGGCCAACCGCCGCGAATTCGAATATCGCCTCGAACAGGCCTTGCACAAACTGACGCGCCAGCCCGGGCGGCACGCGCTGATGTTCCTCGATCTGGACCAGTTCAAACTGGTCAACGACACCTGCGGGCACGCGGCGGGCGATGAGTTGCTGCGGCACATCTGCACGCTGCTGCAATCAGACTTGCGCGAGGGCGATACCCTGGCGCGACTGGGCGGCGATGAATTCGGGATTTTGCTCGAGAACTGCCCGCCGGACATCGCCGAGAAGATTGCCGAAAGCCTGCGCCAGACCGTGCAGAACCTGCATTTTGTCTGGAAAGGGCGGCCGTTCCTCACCACCGTCAGTATCGGCCTGGTGCATATCGCGCAGAATCCCACCAGCCTTGAGGCCTCGTTGCGTGCGGCGGACATGGCTTGCTACATGGCCAAGGAAAAAGGCCGCAACCGCGTGCAGGTCTACCATGCCGATGATTCCGAACTGTCCATGCGCTTCGGTGAAATGGCCTGGGTGCAGCGCCTGCACATGGCGCTGGAAGAAAACCGCTTCTGCCTTTATGCCCAGCAAATCGCACCGCTCAAGCCACAACCCGGCCAGGCCGGGCACATCGAAATACTCCTGCGTTTGCATGATGAATCCGGGCGGATGATTTTGCCTGACAGTTTTATTCCGGCAGCGGAGCGATATGGTTTGATGACTCAGTTAGATCGCTGGGTAGTTGAAAATGTTTTCAAGGTTATTGCCCAGTGTATTGAACAGGAACATGAACTTCCTTTGGCAATGTGTGCGATTAATCTGTCAGGCATTACTATAGGAGATGACGCGTTTTTGCACTTCCTGCGGGAACAGTTTGTTAACTACGCTATACCGCCTGAAATGATTTGTTTTGAAATTACTGAAACCAGTGCAATCGCTAATCTTGGCAGTGCAATTCGTTTTATCAATGAACTCAAAGGCTTAGGCTGTCACTTTTCTCTGGATGACTTTTGTGCCGGAATGTCTTCATTCGCTTACTTGAAACATTTGCCTGTAGACTTCCTGAAGATCGACGGGAGTTTCGTTAAGGATATGCTGGACGACCCGATTAATCGGGCAATGGTCGAAGTGATCAATCACATCGGTCATGTTATGGGTAAGCAGACAATTGCCGAGTTTGTTGAAACTAACCAGATCGAACAGGCATTGCTTGAAATAGGTGTGGATTACGCTCAGGGGTATGTCATCGAGCGTCCGCAATTATTTACCTGTGACAGTTTGCAAAGTCGCCCTGCCAGACCGCAGCCGTTGTTGTTCAAAGCGCCTGGCACGTTCCGTTGAAGTCTCTCGCCGATCCTTGCCATCACAACTCAAAAGGAGCCGAACAGTGATCGACACATTCAACCGAACCGGACCCCTCATGGAAGCTGCAAGTTATCCTGCCTGGGCGCAACAGCTCATCAAGGACTGCAGCGAGAGCAAGCGCCGGGTTGTCGAACATGAACTTTATCAGCGCATGCGCGACAACAGACTCAGCGCGAAAACCATGCGCCAGTACCTCATCGGCGGCTGGCCGGTGGTCGAGCAGTTTGCCTTGTACATGGCGCAGAACCTGACCAAGACTCGCTTTGCCCGCCATCCCGGCGAAGACATGGCGCGGCGCTGGCTGATGCGCAACATCCGCGTCGAACTCAACCATGCCGACTACTGGATGCACTGGAGCCGCGCCCATGGCGTCAGTCTCGAAGACCTCCAGGCCCAGCAAGTGCCGCCGGAGCTGCACGCTTTGAGTCACTGGTGCTGGCACACCAGCTCGGCGGATTCGCTGATCGTGGCGATTGCCGCGACCAACTATGCGATCGAGGGGGCGACCGGGGAGTGGTCAGCGGTGGTCTGCTCGACCGGGGTCTACGCCGCAGCGTTCCCGGAAGAGGACCGCAAGCGCGCGATGAAGTGGTTGAAGATGCATGCCCAGTACGACGATGCCCATCCGTGGGAAGCGCTGGAAATCATCTGCACCCTGGCCGGCATGAACCCGAGCAAGGCGTTGCAGGCCGAGCTACGGCAGGCGATCTGCAAGAGTTATGACTACATGTACCTCTTTCTGGAGCGGTGCATGCAGCTGGAGACTTCGGAGCGCTTGCTGGTCAACCGCGAGCGCCGGACCGTAACCGAAAGCTGATCGAACTGTGGGAGCGAGCCTGCTCGCGAAAGCGCTGGGTCATGCAACGAATCGTTGTCTGACACTCCCTCTTCGCGAGCCGGCTCGCTCCCACAATTGTTTTTCAGCCAGCCATCGCCAGCCGGTTCCGCCCCTCGCGCTTTGCGACATAGAGCGCGCTGTCGGCCCGGCGCAGCAAGCTGTCCGCCGACTCGCCCGGCAGTAACGTCGAGCATCCCAGGCTCAAGGTGATCTCGATCAACTGGCCATCGGCAAAGTATTCCTCCGACTGCGTCGCCTGGCGCAAACGCTCGCCGACCATCGCCGCCGCCTCGCGACCGGTGTTGGACAGCAGGATCAGAAACTCTTCGCCGCCATAACGGAACACCATGTCGACGTTGCGCAGTTGCGCCTTGATCGACGCGGCAATGGCTCTGAGCACCTCATCACCGGCGCCATGCCCGTGGTCATCGTTGACCCGTTTGAAGTGGTCGATGTCGAGCATCAGCACCGACAGCGGTTGCGCATGGCGGCGCGACATGTCGATCTCGCGCTGCAAGGTCTGCTCCATCGCCACCCGGTTGCCGGCACCGGTCAACGGGTCGCGCAAGGCACTTTGCGTTGCGGCGCGATAGAGCAGGGCGTTGCGCATCGGGTACAGCAGGCACGACAGCAGCGACTCGAGGTCGCCCTGTTCCTTGTCGTTGAAACGCTGGTTGCGGCGGAAGACCAGCTCGCCCATGTGCTCGCCTTCGTGGCTCAGGGTGTAGCTGACCGAATGGTGACCGCGCGCGCCGAACTCCAGGCGCAAGTCGCTGGCCTGATGCACATAGCTCAGGGCGTCCAGCGGCACCAGGCGTTGGATTTCGCGAAAGAACAGGCCAAGGATGCGCTGTGGCTCCAAGCTGGTTTGCAGTTGCAGGCTCATTTGCTGACGCAGTTGCGCCAGGCTGGTCGGGCGCTCGATCAGCGCCGGTAGTTGACCGAAGCCCAGGCGCTGCAATTTGGCACTGTCAAAGTCAATTGCATGGGTCTGGGAAGGAGATTTCATATGGCGTGAGCCCCTAAGCAGTAAGTCTGTCTTACAGGCTGGGTGAGAGCGGCTATGGGCTGCGCGTCGTACTGATCCATCAGTCCCGTAGGACGTTTGGCGTAAGTTTAGTCTGCCGCAAGACGATCAGTCAGCTATCGAAATCGGCGTTTGCCCCATGGCCATCACACGGCATGTTTTGAGGGAATTTAGAGCGAAACCCGTGCCATTCGGTTCGATTTAATTTAAAGCTTTTCGAATCAAAGACTTGCTGACAGATGCCGGGCGGCCGCGCTGGGTTATTGGCGGCTTTGTGACGGTTATCAGCGGCAATGGCTTGCCGCGACAGCATTCTGCCGCGGCAACAAATGCGACGTATGGCGTTATTGGGCGTTGAAAGCCTGGCCATTGACGCCCGCGCTGTCGGGGCCCATCAGGTACAGATACACCGGCATGATCTCTTCCGGTGTCGGGTTGTTCAGCGGATTTTCCCCCGGATAAGCCTGCGCGCGCATGCTGGTGCGCGTACCGCCCGGGTTGATGCTGTTGGAGCGTACCGGCGCAACGCCTTCCACTTCATCGGCCAGGGTTTGCATCAGGCCCTCGGTGGCAAATTTCGACACACCATAAGCACCCCAGTACGCGCGACCCTTGCGCCCGACGCTGCTCGAGGTGAACACCACCGAGGCGTCCTGTGAGAGCTTGAGCAGCGGCAGCAGGGTGCTGGTCAGCATGAACATCGCGTTGACGTTGACCTGCATGACGCGCATGAAGTTGTCGCCGGACAGTTGTTCGATCGGCGTACGCGGGCCGATGATCGAAGCGTTGTGAAGCAGGCCGTCGAGATGGCCGAACTCGGTTTCGATCATTGCGGCCAGCTCATCATATTGATGGGGCAGGGCGGTCTCGAGGTTGAACGGGATCACCGCCGGTTGCGGATGACCGGCAGCCTCGATTTCGTCATAGACTTCGGTCAGATTGGCCTCGGTCTTGCCCAGCAGTAACACGGTGGCACCGTGGGCGGCATAGGTTTTCGCCGCAGCCGCGCCGATGCCACGCCCGGCACCGGTGACCAGAATGACCCGATCCTTGAGCAATTCAGGGCGAGCGGTGTAATCAAACATAAAAACCTCACAATCCATTTCATGAAGACCTGCTTCACCCCTGTGGCGAGGGGATTTATCCCCGTTCGGCGGCGAAGCCGTCGCAAAACCTGTGTGTCACATTGCCTGGATAAAAGCGGGGGCCGCTTCGCAGCCCAGCGGGGATAAATCCCCTCGCCACACAGGGGGCTTGCAACAGTCAGGTCAGCAGCTGCACAGCCCAGCGGGGATAAATCCCCTCGCCACACAGGGAGCTTGCAGCAGTCAGGTCGGCAGCTGCACAGCCCAGCGGGGATAAATCCCCTCGCCACACAGGGAGCTTGCAGCAGTCAGGTCAGCAGCTGCACAGCGCGCTGTCGAGTACCTTGCGCAACTCCAGCGGGTGATCCACCACCACGTCCGCGCCCCAGTGCCGTGGATTGTCATCCGGGTGGATGTAGCCGTAAGTCACCGCAGCGGTCTTGGTGCCGGCATCGCGGCCCGATTCGATATCGCGCAGATCATCGCCGATAAACAGCACGGTCGACGGATCCAGATCAAGCATCTTGCACGCGAGGATCAGTGGCTCCGGGTCCGGCTTGCTGTTCTTCACATGATCCGGGCAGATCAGCAGCGCCGAACGCTCGGCCAGCCCCAGACGCTGCATGATCGGCTCGGCGAAGCGCACCGGTTTGTTGGTGACCACGCCCCAGATCAGATTGGCCTTTTCGATATCGGCGAGCAGTTCGCCCATGCCGTCGAACAGTTTGCTGTGCACTGCGCATCCGACCAGATAGCGCTCGAGAAACTCCTGGCGCAGTTCCTCGAAACCCGGCGATTCAGGATCTATCGAAAATGTCACCGCGACCATGGCCTTGGCCCCGCCGGAAATCTCGTCGCGGATGTGCTTGTCGTTGATCGGCGGCAGACCGCGATCGGCGCGCATCGCCTGGCAGATGGCGATGAAGTCCGGCGCGGTGTCGAGCAGGGTGCCGTCCATGTCGAAAAGTACCGCTCTGATGGCCATCGGCTTATTCCTCGCGCAGGGTCTGGATCATGTAGTTGACGTCAACGTCGTTGGCCAGCTTGTAGTGCTTGGTCAGCGGGTTGTAGGTCAGGCCGATGATGTCCTTGACGGTCAGGCCGGCCATGCGGCTCCACGCGCCGAGCTCGGACGGGCGGATGAATTTCTTGAAGTCGTGGGTGCCGCGCGGCAGCAGCTTCATGATGTATTCGGCGCCGATGATCGCGAACAGGTACGCCTTGGGGTTGCGGTTGATGGTCGAGAAGAACACCTGGCCGCCCGGCTTGACCATGCGGAAGCAGGCGCGGATCACCGAGGATGGATCCGGCACGTGCTCGAGCATCTCCAGGCAGGTGACCACGTCGAACTGCTCGGGCATTTCGTCGGCGAGGGCTTCGGCGGTGATCTGGCGGTATTCGACGCTGACCCCGGATTCCAGCTGATGCAGTTGTGCGACCGCCAGCGGCGCTTCGCCCATGTCGATGCCCATCACGGTGGCGCCGCGCTGAGCCATGGCTTCGCTGAGGATGCCGCCGCCGCAACCGACGTCGAGGACTTTCTTGCCGGCCAGATTGACTCGCTCGTCGATCCAGTTGACCCGCAGTGGGTTGATGTCGTGCAGCGGCTTGAACTCGCTTTCGCGGTCCCACCAGCGATGGGCCAGGGCCTCGAATTTGGCGATTTCGGCGTGGTCGACGTTGCTCATGTTCAATTCCTCGAAAAACCTGAAAAGGGCTGTAGCCGCGGATATTGCGCCGCGGTGTTTACGATTCGGTGTGGCCGCTGATGCGCTGGCCCCAGTGGCGGGCGGTCGCGCCCAGCTGTTGTTCGTCCATGCGGGTCAGGCGCCGGTCGTCGAGCAGTTGCTTGCCGGCGACCCACAGGTGTTTCACGCAATCACGCCCGGTGGCATAAATCAGCTGCGACACCGGGTCATACACCGGTTGCTGCGCCAGACCGGACAGGTCGAAGGCGACGATGTCTGCGGCTTTGCCGATCTCCAGCGAGCCGACCTGCGCCTCGATCCCCAATGCGCGCGCACCATTGAGAGTGGCCATGCGCAAGGCGCGGTGGGCGTCCAGCGCCGTGGCGGAACCGGCCACGGCTTTGGCCAGCAGGGCAGCGGTGCGGGTTTCGCCGAGCAGGTCCAGATCATTGTTGCTCGCCGCGCCATCGGTGCCGACAGCGACGTTCACCCCAGCCTGCCACAAACGTTCGACCGGGCAGAAGCCGCTGGCCAGTTTCAGATTGGATTCCGGGCAGTGGATCACGCTGCTGTTGCTTTCTACCAGCAGCGCGAGGTCGTCATCGCTGATCTGGGTCATGTGCACCGCCTGGAAGCGCGGGCCGAGCAGGCCAAGGCGACCCAGGCGCGCCAGTGGCCGTTCGCCGGTCTGCTCGACGGCCTGCTGCACTTCGAATGCGGTTTCATGCACATGCATGTGGATCGAGGCGTCCAGCTCCTCGGCGATCACCCTGATTTTCTCCAGGTTCTCATCACCGACGGTGTAGGGTGCGTGAGGGCCGAAAGTAATCTTGATGCGTTCGTGATGCTTGAGATCGCCGAACAATTCGACGCCCTGACGAATGGCTTCGTCGGCACTGCTGGCGCCGGGGATCGGGAAATCGAGGATCGGAATGGCGATCTGCGCACGGATGCCGCTGTTGTGTACGCGCTCGCTGGCGACTTTCGGGAAAAAGTACATGTCAGAGAAGCAGGTGATGCCGCCCTTGATCTGCTCGGCGATGGCCAGATCGGTGCCGTCGCGGACGAAGTCCTCATCGACCCATTTGCCCTCGGCCGGCCAGATGTGGTTTTCCAGCCAGGTCATCAGCGGCAGATCGTCGGCCAGGCCACGGAACAGCGTCATCGCCGCGTGGCCGTGGGCATTGATCAGTCCCGGCGCCAACAGAACATCCGGCAGTTCGCGGACTTCTGTCGCGTTACACTTCAACGCTTCGGCGCGCGGGCCGATAAACACGATGCAACCGTCACGGATGCCCAGGCCGTGCTCCTTGAGCACCACGCCTGCAGGTTCGACGGGGACCAGCCAGGTCGGCAGCAATAACAGGTCGAGCGCAATGGCAGGTTTCGGCATCGAGGGTCGGTTCCAGTGCTTTTGTAAAGGATGGCGAAGTATACCCGAGCGTCTTCGCGGGGGGATCGCTATAATCGGCGGCTTTTGTTCATGAGTGCGGGGTGTGGGATGCGCGATCGACTGTTGGCTGCGGAGAAAGTAAAGGCCATCGATTGGCGTGATGGCGCGCTGCACCTGCTGGATCAGCGTATTTTGCCGTTCGAGGAAACCTGGATCGCCTACACCAGCGCCGCCGGCGTGGCCGAGGCGATTCGCTCGATGGTCGTGCGTGGTGCTCCGGCCATCGGCATCAGTGCGGCCTATGGCATCGTCCTCGCGGCGCGGGCGCGGATTGCCGAAGGCGGCGACTGGTACGCGGCGCTGGAAGAGGATTTTGCCCTGCTCGCAGATTCGCGTCCGACCGCGGTCAATCTGTTCTGGGCGCTGGGGCGCATGCACGATCGCCTGGATCGGCTGAAAAGCAACGCCGATCCGCTGGCGGCGCTGGAAGCCGAAGCTATCGCCATTCATGAAAGCGACCGCGAGGCCAACCTGACCATGGCGCAGCTTGGCGTCGACCTGATTCGCAAGCATCAGGGCAACGCTCAAGCCATCCTGACCCATTGCAATACCGGCGCGCTGGCCACCGGTGGGTTCGGTACTGCGCTGGGGGTGATCCGCGCTGCTTATATAGAAGGCATGGTCGAGCGCGTTTACGCCGACGAAACCCGGCCATGGTTGCAGGGCTCGCGGCTGACCGCGTGGGAGCTGGCCAACGAAGGCATCCCGGTGACCCTGAATGCCGACTCCGCCGCCGCGCACATCATGAAAACCAAAGGCGTGACCTGGGTGATCGTCGGCGCTGACCGCATCACCGCCAATGGCGACGTGGCGAACAAGATCGGCACCTATCAACTGGCGGTGAATGCCATGCACCACGGCGTGCGCTTCATGGTCGTGGCGCCGAGTTCGACCATCGACATGAATCTGGCCAGCGGCGATGACATCCCGATCGAAGAGCGTGATGGCGCCGAACTGCTCGAAGTCGGCGGTAAACGCGTCGGTGCCGATGTTGAAGCGTTCAACCCGGTGTTTGATGTCACCCCGGCGGATCTGATTGATGCGATCGTCACCGAGAAAGGCATCGTCGAACGCCCGGACACCGCGAAAATGGCCCAGCTGATGTGTCGCAAACGCCTGCATTGACAGGCTTTGGTGTTGTGTTGAGCCATTCGCGAGCAGGCTCGCTCCCACAGGTTTTGTGAACGCCACTGGCCTGTGTGGGAGCGAGCCTGCTCGCGAAGAGGTCGGTAATGTCAATAAACATCGCTAATTCAGACCCCGATTTCACATTCAACCAAGCTCTGAGCCTCTCTCGTCCCCCTCAAGCCTGTCATCGGTCAACTAACTATGCTCCATGCGCATCTGGGGGATAGGTGCGTGGCGGCCTTTGTGATAACATCCGGCGTTTTCCGAGGCGGCTCCACGGAGCTGTCTTTACTGCGCAAATCCGCGATCCAATGTTGATTTGTCGTAAGTCGGCGCATGGCACTCGGCCGGCCCCGACGAGCTTCGTTGCTCCCACATGGATATGACGAAGTTTCACCAGAAAAAGGAATCAGGCTTCTCATGGGCGAACTGGCCAAAGAAATCCTCCCGGTCAATATCGAAGACGAGCTGAAACAGTCCTACCTCGACTACGCAATGAGCGTGATCGTCGGCCGTGCACTGCCGGATGCGCGCGATGGCCTCAAGCCCGTGCACCGTCGCGTACTGTTCGCGATGAGCGAGCTGGGCAACGACTACAACAAGCCGTACAAGAAATCTGCCCGTGTCGTCGGCGACGTGATCGGTAAGTATCACCCGCACGGTGACACTGCCGTGTACGACACCATCGTTCGCATGGCCCAGCCTTTCTCCCTGCGCTACCTGCTGGTCGACGGCCAGGGCAACTTCGGTTCGGTCGACGGCGACAACGCTGCGGCCATGCGATACACCGAAGTGCGCATGACCAAGCTGGCGCACGAGCTGCTGGCTGACCTGCACAAGGAAACCGTGGACTGGGTGCCGAACTACGACGGCACCGAACTGATCCCGGCGGTCATGCCGACCCGCGTGCCGAACCTGCTGGTCAACGGTTCCAGCGGTATCGCCGTGGGCATGGCGACCAACATTCCGCCGCATAACCTCGGTGAAGTCATCGACGGTTGCCTGGCCCTCATCGACAACCCTGAGCTGACCGTCGATGAGCTGATGCAATACATTCCCGGTCCGGACTTCCCGACGGCTGCGATCATCAACGGTCGCGCCGGCATCATCGAAGCCTACCGCACCGGTCGCGGGCGCATTTACATGCGTGCCCGCTCGATCATCGAAGACATCGACAAGGTGGGTGGCCGTCAGCAGATCGTCATCACCGAACTGCCTTACCAGCTGAACAAGGCGCGTCTGATCGAGAAGATCGCCGAGCTGGTCAAAGAGAAGAAGCTCGAAGGCATCACCGAGCTGCGCGACGAGTCCGACAAGGACGGTATGCGCGTCGTCATCGAGCTGCGTCGCGGCGAAGTGCCTGAGGTGATCCTCAACAACCTCTACGCCCAGACCCAGCTGCAATCGGTGTTCGGTATCAACATCGTCGCGCTGATCGACGGCCGCCCACGCATCCTCAACCTCAAGGATCTGCTGGAAGCCTTCGTCCGTCACCGTCGCGAAGTGGTTACCCGCCGTACCGTGTTCGAATTGCGCAAGGCGCGCGAGCGTGGGCACATTCTCGAAGGTCAGGCTGTTGCGCTGTCGAACATCGATCCGGTAATCGCCCTGATCAAGGCGTCGCCAACGCCGTCGGAAGCCAAGGAAGCGCTGATCAGCACGCCTTGGGAATCCTCGGCCGTGGTGGCGATGGTTGAACGTGCCGGTGCCGATTCGTGCCGTCCGGAAAATCTCGATCCGCAATACGGTCTGCGTGAAGGCAAGTACTTCCTCTCGCCAGAACAGGCGCAAGCCATTCTCGAACTGCGCCTGCACCGTCTGACCGGTCTGGAACACGAGAAGCTGCTGGCCGAGTATCAAGAGATTCTCAACCAGATCGGCGAGCTGATCCGCATCCTCAACAGCGCTGTGCGCCTGATGGAAGTGATCCGCGAAGAACTGGAAGTGATCCGCGCCGAATACGGCGACGTGCGCCGCACCGAAATCCTCGATGCCCGTCTCGACCTGACCCTGGGTGACATGATCCCGGAAGAAGAACGCGTCGTGACCATCTCCCACGGTGGCTACGCCAAGACCCAGCCGCTGGCTGCTTACCAGGCTCAGCGTCGTGGCGGCAAAGGTAAATCGGCCACCGGCGTCAAGGACGAGGACTACATCGCTCACTTGCTGGTTGCCAACAGCCACACCACGCTGCTGCTGTTCTCCAGCAAGGGCAAGGTTTACTGGCTCAAGACCTACGAGATTCCGGAGGCATCCCGCGCGGCCCGTGGTCGTCCGCTGGTCAATCTGCTGCCGCTGGATGACGGTGAATACATCACCACCATGCTGCCGGTCGAGGAATACACCGAAGGTCACTACATCTTCATGGCCACCGCCAACGGCACCGTGAAGAAGACCCCGCTGGAATCCTTCAGCCGTCAGCGCAGCGTCGGTCTGATCGCGCTGGAGCTGGACGAAGGCGACGTGCTGATCTCTGCGGCCATCACCGATGGCGAGCGCGAAGTGATGCTGTTCTCCGACGGCGGCAAGGTCACCCGCTTCAAAGAGTCCGACGTGCGTGCCATGGGCCGTACCGCTCGCGGCGTGCGCGGCATGCGTCTGCCGGAAGGGCAGAAGCTGATTTCCATGCTGATTCCGGAAGAAGGCAGCCAGATCCTCACTGCTTCCGAGCGTGGTTATGGCAAGCGCACCGCGATCACTGAGTTCCCTGAGTACAAGCGTGGCGGTCAGGGCGTGATCGCCATGGTCAGCAACGAGCGTAACGGCCGTCTGGTCGGCGCAGTTCAGGTGCTCGACGGTGAAGAAATCATGCTGATCTCCGATCAGGGCACCCTGGTGCGTACCCGTGTCGACGAAGTATCGAGCCTGGGTCGTAACACTCAGGGCGTGACGCTGATCAAGCTGGCCAAGGATGAAACCCTGGTCGGGCTGGAGCGGGTTCAGGAGCCTTCGGAAATCGAAGGCGAAGAGCTCGAAGGTGAAGAGGGCGAGGAAATCGCAGGCAGCGTCGGTATCGACGAAGCGGGTGAAGACCAGCAACTCGACGCCGCAGCAGACGAAGAACCGCAGGAATAAGCGGACAAACGAGGGGGCGGATGAGAATTCGCCCCCTTGTTATTTGTCCGCTATGAATTTTCGACATCATGGAGATCCCCTGTGGGAGCGAGCCTGCTCGCGAAAGCAGGCGCTGCGGTACCTCTGAAGCACCGCGGTGATGCATTCGCGAGCAGGCTCGCTCCCACAGGGCCATGTTGATCGGTAGTGTGATTTATTGCGTGATACCACCAAATCAGAGCGAGATTGGATGTGAGCAAGCGAGCCTATAACTTCTGCGCCGGTCCGGCGGCGCTGCCTGAAGCTGTCCTGCAGCGCGCCCAGGGTGAACTCCTTGATTGGCACGGCAAGGGTCTGTCGGTCATGGAAATGAGCCATCGCAGCGATGAGTTCGTGTCCATCGCCACCCAGGCCGAGCAGGATCTGCGTGACCTGCTGAATATCCCGTCGAACTACAAAGTGCTGTTTTTGCAGGGCGGCGCCAGCCAGCAGTTCGCGCAGATCCCGCTGAACCTATTGCCTGAAGGCGGCTCGGCCGACTACATCGACACCGGTATCTGGTCGCAGAAAGCCATCGAAGAAGCCTCGCGCTATGGCCACGTTAACGTTGCTGCCACTGCCAAGCCTTACGACTATTTCGCCATCCCAGGCCAGAACGAGTGGAACCTGTCGAAAGACGCCGCTTACGTTCACTACGCGCCGAACGAAACCATCGGCGGCCTGGAATTCCAGTGGATCCCGCAAACCGGTGACGTACCGCTGGTGGCGGACATGTCTTCGGACATCCTCTCGCGCCCGGTCGATATTTCGCGATTCGGCATGATCTACGCCGGCGCGCAGAAGAACATCGGCCCGAGCGGCATCGTCGTCAACATCATCCGCGAAGACTTGCTCGGCAAGGCCCGCTCGCTGTGCCCGACCATGCTCAACTACAAGGTCGCGGCTGATAACGGTTCGATGTACAACACCCCGCCGACGCTGGCCTGGTACCTGTCCGGTCTGGTGTTCCAATGGCTGAAAGAGCAGGGCGGCGTCGAAGCGATCGCCAGGCTCAACGACGTCAAGCAGCGCACCCTGTACGACTTCATCGACGCCAGCGGTCTCTACAGCAACCCGATCAACAAGTCGGATCGCTCGTGGATGAACGTGCCGTTCCGTCTCGCTGACGATCGTCTGGACAAGCCGTTCCTCGCCGGTGCCGACGAGCGCGGTCTGCTCAACCTCAAGGGTCACCGTTCGGTGGGCGGCATGCGCGCCTCCATCTACAACGCCGTCGACATCACTGCGGTCAACGCGCTGGTGGCGTACATGGCGGAATTCGAGAAGGAACACGGCTGATGTCCGAGCAAGAACTCAAGGCACTGCGCGTTCGCATCGACGCTCTGGACACCAAAGTCCTGGAGTTGATCAGTGAGCGTGCGCGTTGCGCCCAGGAAGTCGCCCGCGTGAAGATGGCCTCGCTGGCTGAAGGCGAAGTGCCGGTGTTCTATCGTCCCGAGCGCGAAGCTCAGGTGCTCAAGCGTGTGATGGAGCGCAATCAGGGGCCGCTGGGCAACGAAGAAATGGCGCGGCTGTTCCGCGAAATCATGTCGTCGTGCCTGGCGCTGGAGCAGCCACTGAAAGTGGCTTATCTCGGTCCTGAAGGCACCTTCACCCAAGCGGCAGCGATGAAGCACTTCGGCCACGCAGTGATCAGCAAGCCGATGGCAGCGATCGACGAAGTGTTCCGTGAAGTAGCGGCCGGTGCGGTGAATTTCGGCGTAGTGCCGGTGGAAAACTCCACCGAAGGCGCGGTCAATCACACTCTGGACAGCTTCCTCGAGCACGACATGGTGATCTGTGGCGAAGTCGAGTTGCGCATCCACCATCATCTGTTGGTCGGTGAAAATACCAAGACCGACAGCATCAGTCGCATCTATTCCCACGCGCAGTCGCTGGCCCAGTGCCGCAAGTGGCTGGACGCGCATTACCCGAATGTCGAGCGCGTCGCGGTGTCGAGCAATGCCGAAGCGGCCAAGCGCGTCAAGGGTGAGTGGAACTCGGCGGCGATCGCTGGCGATATGGCTGCGGGGCTGTACGGTCTGACGCGTCTGGCCGAGAAGATCGAAGATCGCCCGGATAACTCGACGCGCTTCCTGATGATCGGTAACCAGGAAGTGCCGCCTACCGGCGACGACAAGACCTCGATCATCGTGTCGATGAGCAACAAGCCCGGCGCGCTCCACGAGCTGCTGGTGCCGTTCCACGACAATGGCATCGACCTGACCCGCATCGAAACCCGTCCGTCGCGCAGCGGCAAATGGACCTACGTATTCTTCATCGACTTCGTCGGCCACCACCGTGATCCGTTGATCAAAGGTGTGCTGGAAAAGATCAGTCAGGAAGCAGTAGCACTCAAAGTGCTGGGTTCCTACCCGAAAGCAGTTCTCTAAGGGGCGGTAGCAAATGAGTGGCAACTTCCTCGCTCTGGCACAGCCGGGCGTACAACAACTTTCGCCGTACGTTCCGGGCAAGCCTGTGGACGAACTGGCGCGCGAGCTGGATCTGGATCCGGCAAAAATCGTCAAACTGGCGAGCAACGAAAACCCATTGGGTGCCAGCCCGAAGGCATTGGCGGCGATTCGCGAAGAGCTGGCCGAGCTGACTCGCTACCCGGACGGCAATGGTTTCGCCCTGAAATCGCTGCTGGCCGAGCAGTGCCGCGTCGAGCTGAATCAGGTCACGCTGGGCAATGGCTCCAACGACATTCTTGAGCTGGTCGCCCGTGCCTACCTGGCGCCGGGCCTGAATGCGGTGTTCAGTGAGCACGCCTTTGCGGTGTATCCGATCGCGACTCAAGCAGTCGGCGCACAAGCCAAAGTCGTTCCAGCCAAAGACTGGGGCCATGACCTGCCGGCGATGCTTGCGGCCATCGATGCCAACACCCGCGTGGTGTTCATCGCCAACCCGAACAACCCGACCGGCACCTGGTTCGGCGCCGAAGCGCTGGACGAATTCCTGCAGGACGTTCCCGAGCATGTGCTGGTAGTCCTCGACGAGGCTTACATCGAGTACGCCGAAGGCAGTGATTTGCCGGACGGTCTCGACTTCCTCGCCGCATACCCGAACCTGCTGGTGTCGCGCACCTTCTCCAAGGCCTATGGTCTGGCCGCGCTGCGCGTCGGTTATGGCTTGTCGACGCCTGTGGTGGCAGACGTGCTGAACCGCGTTCGTCAGCCATTCAACGTCAACAGCCTCGCGTTGGCGGCGGCGTGTGCGGCGCTGAAGGACGAGGACTATCTGGCGCAAAGCCGTCAGCTCAACGAATCCGGCATGCAGCAGTTGCAGGCCGGTTTCCGTGAGCTGGGGCTGGGCTGGATCGAATCCAAAGGCAACTTCATCTGCGTCGATCTCGGCCAGGTCGCGGCGCCAATTTTTCAGGGCTTGCTGCGCGAAGGCGTGATCGTGCGTCCGGTGGCCAATTACGGCATGCCGAACCACCTGCGGGTGACCATCGGTCTGCCGGCGGAAAACAGCCGTTTCCTCGAGGCGCTGCGCAAGGTTCTGGCTCGTGGTTGATGTCACTGCGCTGCAACCTGCTGCACCTATGATCGGTCGCCTCGTGGTGGTCGGTCTGGGGTTGATCGGTGGTTCGTTTGCCAAGGGTTTGCGTGAAAGCGGCCTGTGCCGTGAAGTGGTCGGCGTCGATCTCGACCCGCAATCGCGCAGGCTCGCGGTCGAATTGGGTGTGGTCGATCGCTGTGAAGACGACTTGGCGGCGGCTTGCGTCGGTGCCGATGTGATTCAGCTGGCGGTGCCGATTCTGGCCATGGAAAAGCTGCTCGCGCGTCTGGCTGTCATGGATCTGGGGCAGGCGATTCTCACGGATGTCGGTAGTGCCAAAGGCAACGTGGTGCGCGCCGCGACTGAAGCGTTCGGCGGCATGCCGGCGCGCTTCGTCCCGGGGCACCCGATTGCCGGTTCCGAGCAGAGCGGGGTGGAAGCCTCGAATGCCGAGCTGTTCCGCCGGCACAAGGTGATCCTGACGCCGCTCGAGCAGACCGATCCTGCCGCGCTGGCGGTGGTCGATCGTCTCTGGCGCGAACTGGGCGCCGATGTCGAGCACATGCAGGTCGAGCGTCACGATGAAGTGCTGGCCGCGACCAGCCATCTGCCGCACCTGCTGGCCTTCGGTCTGGTCGATTCATTGGCCAAGCGCAATGAAAATCTGGAGATCTTCCGTTACGCTGCCGGTGGTTTTCGCGATTTCACAAGAATCGCCGGAAGCGACCCGGTGATGTGGCACGACATCTTCCTCGCCAACCGCGAGGCTGTCCTGCGCACACTCGATACATTTCGCAGCGACCTCGACGCCTTGCGCGACGCGGTCGATGCAGGGGATGGGCACCAATTATTGGGCGTTTTCACGCGCGCCCGGGTTGCCCGCGAGCATTTCAGTAAAATCCTGGCCCGCAGGGCCTATGTGGACGCTATGAATTCCAACGATCTGATCTTCCTGGCTCAACCTGGTGGCCGCCTGTCCGGTCGGATTCGCGTACCGGGTGACAAATCGATTTCCCACCGTTCGATCATGCTCGGCTCGCTGGCCGAAGGCGTCACCGAAGTCGAAGGCTTTCTCGAGGGCGAAGACGCCCTGGCGACCTTGCAGGCATTCCGCGACATGGGCGTGGTCATTGAAGGCCCGCACCACGGCCGCGTGACCATTCACGGTGTTGGCCTGCACGGCCTGAAACCTGCGCCCGGCCCGATCTATCTGGGCAACTCCGGCACCTCGATGCGTCTGCTCTCCGGCCTGCTGGCGGCGCAGAACTTCGACAGCACCCTGACCGGCGACGCTTCGCTGTCCAAGCGTCCGATGAATCGCGTGGCCAATCCGCTGCGGGAAATGGGCGCGGTCATCGAGACCGCTGCTGAAGGGCGTCCGCCGATGACCATTCGCGGTGGCCACAAGCTCAAGGGTTTGACCTACACCATGCCGATGGCCAGTGCTCAGGTGAAATCCTGCCTGCTGCTTGCCGGTCTCTATGCTGAAGGCAAGACCACCGTCACTGAGCCGGCACCGACCCGCGATCACACCGAGCGCATGCTGCGTGGTTTCGGCTACCCGGTCAGCGTCGACGGTGCGACGGCTTCGGTCGAGTCCGGCGGCAAGCTCACCGCGACTCACATCGAAGTGCCGGGCGATATCTCGTCGTCGGCGTTCTTCCTCGTCGCGGCCTCGATCGCCGAGGGTTCCGAGCTGGTGCTTGAGCACGTCGGCATCAACCCGACCCGTACTGGCGTGATCGATATCCTGCGACTGATGGGCGCCGATATCACTCTGGAAAACCAACGTGAAGTGGGCGGCGAGCCAGTGGCTGACTTGCGCGTGCGCGCAGCTAAACTCAAAGGTATCGAGATACCGGAAGAGCTGGTGCCGCTGGCGATCGACGAATTCCCGGTCCTGTTCGTTGCGGCTGCGTGCGCCGAAGGGCGTACCGTGCTGACCGGCGCAGAAGAGCTGCGGGTCAAGGAATCCGACCGGATTCAGGTCATGGCGGACGGTTTGCTGGCGCTGGGCGTCAAGTGCGAACCGACCCCGGACGGCATCATCATCGACGGCGGCCAGATCGGCGGCGGTGAAGTGCACGGTCACGGCGACCACCGTATCGCCATGGCCTTCAGCGTTGCCTCGCTGCGCGCTACCGCACCGATCCGCATCCATGATTGCGCCAACGTCGCGACCTCGTTCCCCAACTTCCTCGCGCTGTGCGGGCAAGTCGGCATTCGTGTGGCACAAGAGGCTCAGTCGTGAAAAACATTGCACCGGTCATCACCATCGATGGGCCAAGCGGCTCCGGCAAAGGCACGGTCGCCGGGATTCTGGCCAAGCGTCTGGGCTGGAACCTGCTGGATTCCGGTGCGCTTTATCGCTTGCTCGCGTTTGCTGCGCACAACCATGGCGTCGACCTGACCAATGAAGAACTGCTGAAGACATTGGCCGCTCATCTGGATGTGCAGTTCATCGCCGCGACCGAAGGTCAACTGCAGCGGATCATTCTCGAAGGCGACGAAGTCAGCGATGTCATTCGCACCGAAAGTGTCGGCTCCGGCGCCTCGCAAGTGGCTGCGCTGCCCGCCGTACGCGAGGCGCTGCTGCAGCGCCAGCGTGCATTCCAGGAAGCGCCGGGCCTGGTGGCCGATGGTCGCGACATGGGCACGGTGGTATTTCCGGATGCACCGCTGAAGATTTTCCTCACCGCCAGTGCCGAGGAGCGGGCGCGCCGTCGATATTTGCAGTTGAAGGGCAAAGTCGAGGGTGTTAGTCTGTCGAGTCTGCTAGATGAGATCCGTGCACGCGATGAGCGTGACACCCAGCGCGCAGTAGCCCCGCTCAAGCCGGCGGCCGACGCGATTCAGCTGGATTCAACGGAGCTTTCCATCGATCAGGTGCTTGAACGCATCATGAGCGAGATCGCCATTCGCGATATCGCCGGGTGACCAAGAGGGTCGCAGGGGACCAGTCATAGTCCTGCGGTGCTTCTTTTAAATGAAACTAACCCACACCGTCTGGGGTGTGGAGATGGGCGTTTACTTCGCCCTCATCTACAGGAATTAAAATGAGCGAAAGCTTTGCGGAACTCTTTGAAGAAAGCCTGAAAACCCTGAACCTTCAGGCAGGCTCCATCATCACCGGTGTTATCGTTGATATCGATTACCAGGCTCGCTGGGTAACCGTTCACGCTGGTCTGAAGTCTGAAGCACTCATCCCGCTTGAGCAGTTCTACAACGATGCTGGCGAACTGAACATCAACGTTGGTGATGAAGTTCACGTTGCTCTGGATTCGGTTGAAGACGGCTTTGGCGAAACCAAGCTGTCCCGTGAAAAAGCCAAGCGCGCTGAATGCTGGATCGTTCTGGAAGCAGCCTTCGCAGCCGAGGAAGTGGTCAAGGGCGTTATCAACGGTAAGGTTAAAGGCGGCTTCACTGTCGACGTTAACGGCATCCGTGCGTTCCTGCCAGGTTCCCTGGTTGACGTCCGTCCAGTGCGCGACACCACGCACCTGGAAGGCAAAGAGCTGGAATTCAAGGTCATCAAGCTGGACCAGAAGCGCAACAACGTTGTCGTTTCCCGTCGCAGCGTCCTCGAAGCCGAGAACTCCGCCGAGCGTGAAGCTCTGCTGGAATCCCTGCAGGAAGGCCAGCAAGTCAAAGGTATCGTCAAAAACCTCACCGATTACGGCGCATTCGTCGATCTGGGTGGCGTGGACGGCCTGCTGCACATCACCGACATGGCCTGGAAGCGCATCAAGCATCCTTCCGAGATCGTCAACGTTGGTGACGAAATCGACGTCAAGGTTCTGAAATACGATCGCGAACGCAACCGTGTTTCCCTGGGCCTGAAGCAACTGGGCGAAGATCCATGGGTTGCTATCAAAGCCCGTTACCCAGAAGGCACTCGCGTTACCGCTCGTGTTACCAACCTGACCGACTACGGCTGCTTCGCTGAGCTGGAAGAAGGCGTTGAAGGTCTGGTACACGTTTCGGAAATGGACTGGACCAACAAGAACATCCACCCTTCGAAAGTCGTACAAGTCGGCGACGAAGTGGAAGTCATGGTTCTGGACATCGACGAAGAGCGTCGTCGTATCTCCCTGGGCATCAAGCAGTGCAAGTCGAACCCATGGGAAGACTTCTCTGGCCAGTTCAACAAGGGCGACAAGATCTCCGGCACCATCAAGTCGATCACCGATTTCGGTATCTTCATTGGTCTGGACGGCGGCATCGACGGTCTGGTTCACCTGTCCGACATATCCTGGAACGAAGTGGGCGAAGAAGCCGTACGTCGTTTCAAGAAGGGCGACGAGCTGGACACCGTCATCCTGTCGGTTGACCCAGAGCGCGAGCGCATCTCCCTGGGCATCAAGCAACTGGAAAGCGATCCGTTCTCCGAGTACGTCTCGGTTAACGACAAGGGCGCTATCGTGACCGGTACCGTGAAAGAAGTTGACGCCAAAGGCGCCATCATCGTTCTGGCCGACGACATCGAAGCTACCCTGAAAGCCTCCGAAATCAGCCGTGACCGCGTTGAAGACGCGCGCAACGTTCTGAAAGAAGGCCAGGAAGTTGAAGCCAAGATCATCAGCGTTGACCGCAAGAGCCGCGTAATCCAGCTCTCGATCAAGTCGAAAGACGACGCTGAAGAGAAAGAAGCCATCCAGAGCCTGAAAGCAGCTCCGGAAGGCGAAGCAGCTGACACCACCATGGCGGCACTGCTGCGTCAAGCAATGGCCAAACAGAACTGAGTTCTGCTTGATCATGAAAAAGGGCGACTTCGGTCGCCCTTTTTTGTGCCTGTGATTTGCTCTTTGTACGTCCGTGCATGAAACCAATGCCGACGCCTGCGGGTCTGTTTCTTTAATCGGATCAATCGCCTATTCGCGACTAAGCTTGATCTTGAGCATTAGTCGTCAGGCTTGCCTGGCATAAGGAAGTGGATGAACAAGTTACTTGTTGTTGCAGTGGTCTTGGCGCTGGCAGGGTGCACCACCAGTGCGAAAACCCATGCGGTGCGCGGCGTCAGCGGTATCGAGGTGGATTGCTCCGGGTTGGGTTCCGGTTGGGAAAAGTGCCAGAAGCGTGCGGCGAAGGAGTGCAAAGGCAAGGGCTACAAGGTCATCACACGTTCTGACGATGCCAAAGATGAAGACGAATACCCGTTTGGCTTTAATCCGGCGGGCTTCGTGACCCGGACCATGCTGGTGATGTGTCGTTAGGGCAGCGGCGATCCGACTCGCCACTGGAGTGCCCTGAAAATGGGCGTTTTGACCCCGGGAAAGATATGTCAATCCCTGGGCTGTTCAAATTCTTCCGGGCATGCTAAAACCTTTCAAGCGCTGATCTAGCTGCTTGAAAAAGAAGGGAAAAATATGACGAAGTCGGAGTTGATCGAACGAATTGTCACCCATCAAGGGCTACTCTCATCCAAGGATGTGGAGCTGGCCATCAAGACCATGCTTGAACAAATGTCTCAGTGCCTCGCCACCGGTGATCGTATCGAGATCCGTGGATTTGGCAGCTTCTCCCTGCACTACCGCGCACCGCGCGTCGGCCGCAATCCAAAGACCGGCCAGTCGGTAAGTCTGGACGGTAAATTCGTTCCGCATTTCAAGCCGGGCAAGGAATTGCGTGACCGCGTGAACGAAGAAGAGGAGGAGGGTGCTTGATCTTCGCTATTCAAATTCAAGGGGGCGTGAATGCGTAACCTCAAACGCATACTGCTTGGCGTTTTTCTTCTGCTGATGGTTCTGGTTGTTCTGGCGTTTGTGCTTGAGAATCAGCAATCGGTTTCGCTTTTGTTTCTGGGTTTTGCTGGCCCGCAGTTGCCAGTGTCGGTTGTTGCGGTGTTGGCTTTGCTGATTGGTATGTTGATTGGTCCTGTATTGGGCTGGTTTCTGGGGCGTTCGTCCAGAGCTGCACGCAAGCGACTGGTCTGAAAACGACAGGCGCACGGCATCTGTCGAAATTGCGCCTCAGCCTGTCTTTATCCATTAGTAAAAGCATCATTAAGCTGTAAAATGCGTCCCTTGTTCGATCGTGCCTTAATGCATGTCGATTCAGACTGACTCTGACGGATGCCAACTGATAGTGGCTTCTGCATTCATGGATTAGACCGCGCTCGCTCGCAGCGCTGTCCGCAGCTCAAGGGTATCGTTTCGCGTGAAAATTCTAGTTACCGGCGGCGCCGGCTTCATTGGCTCGGCAGTCATCCGTCACATCATCTCCAACACTTCCGATGCAGTCGTTAACGTCGATAAGCTGACGTACGCCGGCAATCTGGAGTCCCTGGCAGAAGTCAGCCAGAATTCGCGTTACGCCTTCGAGCGCGTCGATATCTGCGATCGTGATCAGATCGACCGCGTCCTGCGTGAACATCAACCTGATGCAATCATGCACCTGGCCGCAGAATCCCACGTTGACCGCTCGATCTCCGGCCCGTCCGAATTCATCCAGACCAACATTATTGGCACCTACACGCTGCTCGAAGCAGCGCGCCACTACTGGGCTGCGCTGGATGACACGCGCAAAGCCAACTTCCGCTTCCACCACATTTCGACTGACGAAGTTTACGGAGACCTCGAAGGTCCGGAAGACCTCTTCACCGAAACCACCCCTTACCAGCCAAGCTCGCCATACTCGGCCAGCAAGGCCAGCTCCGACCACCTGGTCCGTGCCTGGGCCCGCACTTACGGCCTGCCGACACTGGTCACCAACTGCTCGAACAACTACGGCCCGTGCCACTTCCCTGAGAAACTGATCCCGCTGATCATTCTCAACGCGCTGGAAGGCAAACCGCTGCCGGTGTACGGCAAAGGCAACCAGGTTCGTGACTGGCTGTATGTCGAAGATCACGCGCGCGCGCTGTACAAAGTCGTTACCGAAGGTGTCATCGGCGAGACTTACAACATCGGCGGTCATAACGAAAAACAAAACATCGAAGTAGTGCATACCCTGTGTGCGTTGCTCGATGAGTTGCGTCCTGATTCTGCCCATCGTCCGCATGCCAGCCTGATCACTTATGTTCAGGATCGTCCTGGTCATGACGTGCGTTACGCAATTGATGCGAGCAAGATTCAGCGTGAGCTGGGTTGGACCCCCGAGGAAACCTTCGATACAGGCATTCGTAAGACTGTCGAGTGGTATCTGACTAACACTGAGTGGGTAGAGCACGTGAAGAGCGGCAGCTACCAGCAGTGGATTGATCAGAACTATGCGGATCGTTCGAACAAAGCATGAAGATTCTTCTGCTGGGCAAAAACGGACAAGTTGGATGGGAGTTGCAACGCTCGCTCGCACCGCTGGGCGAGTTGATTGCGCTTGATCGCAATGCCGTCGATGGTCTGTGCGGCGATTTGTCCGATCTGGATGCGCTTCGCATGACTATCCGACACGTCGAGCCCGAGATCATCGTCAATGCGGCCGCGTATACCGCCGTTGACAAGGCTGAATCGGAACCGGAGCTGGTTGATCTCGTCAATGCCCAAGCGAGCCGGCTGATGGCCGAAGAAGCGGCGGTCTCGGGTGCGTGGTTGATACATTACTCCACCGACTACGTCTTTAGCGGCCTGGGCGAGACGCCTTGGCAAGAGGTAGATGCCGTCGCGCCGGTGAACCAGTATGGCGCAAGTAAATTGGCGGGCGAGCAAGCGATTATCGCTTCTGGCTGCAAGCACCTGATCTTCCGAACCAGTTGGGTCTACTCAGCGCGTGGTAACAATTTCGCCAAGACCATGCTGCGGCTGGCAAAGAATCGCGAAACGCTGAGTGTGATCGCAGATCAAATCGGCGCGCCTACTGGTGCTGAGCTGATCGCTGACGTCACCGCACGGGCTATCGAGCAGGTCTTGTTTCGCCCGGAACTGGCGGGGCTCTATCATCTGGCCGCCGCCGGCGAAGTCTCATGGCACGGTTATGCCAGCCATGTGATCGACTTTGCCAAGGCAAACGGTGAAGCGCTTGCCGTCACGGCGATCAATCCGATCGATACCACCGCTTACCCGACACCTGCGCGCCGTCCTTTGAATTCCCGACTGGATACTCAAAAACTGCGTGACAATTTTTCTCTACACTTGCCGGATTGGCAAAGTGGTGTAACCCGAATGCTTAGGGAAGTTCTGAACAAATGACCACAACAAATCGTAAAGGCATCATCCTCGCCGGCGGCTCGGGCACGCGCCTGCACCCGCTGACTCTCGGCGTGTCGAAGCAGATGCTGCCGATCTACGACAAGCCGATGATCTTTTATCCGTTGTCGGTGTTGATGCTTGCTGGTATGCGCGAGATTCTGATTATCTCGACGCCTGAAGACTTGCCATGTTTCCGCAAGCTGTTGGGCGACGGTAGCCTTTACGGGATCAAACTCACCTATGCGGAACAACCGAGTCCAGATGGTTTGGCACAAGCGTTCATCATTGGTGAAGAGTTCATCGGTGAGGATCCATGCTGCCTGATTCTGGGTGACAACATCTTCTACGGTCAGCATTTCTCGGACAATCTGCGTTCGGCGACCAACCAGCAGCAAGGCGCGACGGTATTCGGTTATCACGTTTCCGATCCGGAGCGTTTTGGTGTTGTGGAGTTCGATGCCTCCGGCCGCGCGTTGAGCATCGAAGAAAAACCGCTGAAGCCAAAATCCAGCTATGCCGTGACGGGTCTGTATTTTTATGACAATCAGGTGGTTCAGATTGCCAAGAACATCAAGCCTTCGGAGCGTGGAGAGCTGGAAATCACCGATGTCAATCGTGCCTACCTCAAGCAGAAGTCGTTGAATGTGGAAATGCTGGGTCGTGGTTTCGCCTGGCTGGATACCGGTACCCATGATTCCCTGCTGGAAGCGAGTCACTTCGTTCACACCATTGAGCAGCGTCAGGGGTTGAAAGTCGCCTGCCTGGAAGAAATTGCCTATCACAACGGCTGGATCACCGCTGAACAACTGGCCGCTCAAGCTGATGCACTTAAGAAGACGGGTTACGGCCAATACTTACAGAAGCTTTTGGAAGCGCCTTTACGCTGATCGAAAGTCCGTTTCGTACAGAAGTGTTTAACCGGTCTAATCAGGATTGGCATGCCAGTAGAACATCCCAAGGTTGCAGTGTTGCTGGCGGCCTTCAATGGCATGCGCTGGATCGAGGAGCAGTTGGCTTCGATCCTCAAGCAGTCAGCCGTCGATGTGACCGTTTACATCAGTATCGACCCCTCCACTGACGGCACCGAAACCTGGTGCACGGACTATGCCGCGCGCCACACTCAGGTCATCGTCCTGCCTGAAGCCGGCAGCTTCGGAGGGGCCTCGCGTAATTTCTTCAGGCTGATTCGGGATGTGCCTGTCGATGAATATGACTTCATCGCCTTCGCTGACCAGGATGATGTCTGGAACATCGACAAGCTTGATCGCGCGACCCAAGCGATCAGGTTGCGCCAGGTTGACGCCTACTCCAGCAATGTCACGGCCTTCTGGGCGGATGGGCGATCTTGTCTGCTCGATAAAGGGCAGCCGCAAGTTGCCTGGGATTATTTGTTCGAGGCCGCCGGTCCGGGTTGTACCTATGTCATGAGCCGTCGACTGGTGGCGCAGTTGAAGGTGTCGATGCTCGCCAATTGGGACGAGTTGCAGCAGGTTAGCCTGCATGACTGGTATTGCTACGCCTACACTCGCAGTCACGGCTTTCGCTGGTTCATCGATCCGCTGTCATCCATGCAATATCGCCAGCACGAGCAAAATCAAGTGGGGGCGAATACCGGCCTCGGCTCATTGCTCAGTCGGTACAAGACTATTCACGATGGCTGGTGGTTTTCCCAGGTGCGATTGATCGCCAGGCTGGTGGGGGTCGCGGACGATGCGTTCGTGCGTGGCTGGTTCCCGTTAGGTCGCAGACAGTTACTAAGATTGTCACTGAGTGCCCGGCATTGCCGGCGTCGAACGAGGGATAAGGTGTTTTTCTTCTGTATTTGTTGGGCCACTGCGGTCATTGGGAAAAAAGCTGAATGACGAAGCGCCGGGTATTGGTTACGGGAGCCACCGGATTTGTCGGTGAGGCAGTGGTTTTTCGCATGTTGCTGGACAAGGTGTATTCGCCTGTTGCCGCCGTGCGCGGTGAAAGCCGCTTAGGCGGTTTGTGTGACGTGGTCCGTTTCGACTTGAGCGAAAGCGTTGAGCTGCCGACATTTGTACAGATTGATACAGTGGTCCACTGTGCGGCTCGCGTCCATGTGATGAGTGATAGCTGCGTCGATCCTTTGGCAAAATTTCGCGAGATCAATGTCCAGGGCACAAAGCGCCTGGCTCGCGAAGCGGCTGAGGCGGATGTCAGACGTTTCGTCTTCATCAGTTCGATCAAGGTCAACGGTGAAGCGACATTGCCCGGAATGCCCTTCAAGGCTGACGATCAGCCCGCACCTGTCGATCCCTATGGTATTTCCAAGTGCGAGGCGGAAGAGAGCTTGCGTGAAATCGGTCGTGAGACCGGCATGGAGATTGTCATCATCCGGCCGCCGCTGGTGTATGGCCCGGGTGTAAAAGCCAACTTTCTCAGCATGATGAGCTGGTTGCACAAAGGCTTGCCGTTGCCATTGGGGATGTTGCGAAATCAGCGCAGTCTGGTGGCGCTGGGCAATCTCGTGGACCTGATTGTTACCTGTATTGCGCACCCCGCAGCGGCGAATCAGACGTTTCTGGTCAGCGATGGCGAAGACCTGTCTACCACTCGGTTGCTGCGGCGCATGGCGGCGGCTCTGGATAAGCGGGCCCTGTTGTTGCCTCTGCCGCAACTGCTGCTGCGAGCTGCTGCACAATTGGTGGGTAAAGGGGACATGGCGCAACGACTTTGCGGTTCACTTCAGGCCGACATCGATAAAACACGCTTGCTGTTGCAGTGGTCGCCTCCTGTTAGTGTCGACAAGGCCTTGAAGGTCACAGCGATGCATTACCTCGATCATTGATCAATTCGCGTGTCTCTTTCTCGAATGGGGTTGAAGGTGCCGGGGATAGCGGCCGCCGATCTGCAAGTGCCAATTGGCAGAATGCCACCCCTTTTGCCAATGCGGGACGCTTGATACCCTAAGCACCCCCCAAACCAATTGCAGCTTTGCCGGGTTATTGAAGTTCAATCCAAGCGGATGGGATTTCTATTTTCCGCTGCTGTGAGTGTCCGACCATATTTCCTGCGCGATATCACCGGGCTATCAAGTGGCTTTGACTCATTGTTATAATCGCGAATTTTGCGCAGTCGGAGCGGCCCATGAGAAGAGCATGTAAGACTTGCCCAATGATAGGGCGCAGTTTGATGGCGGGCGAATCAATCCCGCCATTATTTTATCCTTAACGCAATGGAGTGCTCGGTGGTAGTCCCTCTTCCGCAAGCTATTCAGACAGGCGATTTACCTTTCCGAGAGCCGGGTCAAGGTTCGCACGCTTCGCGCGTCACAATCCTCATGTGTACTTACAACGGTGAGCGTTTTCTGTCTCAACAACTGGATTCCATTGCTCGTCAAAGTTTTCAGAATTGGGATGTCGTGGTATCGGATGATGGCTCAACCGATGCCACTCTGGACATATTGCGCCAATACGCCGAGGCCTGGGGCGAAGGCAAGCTGACTGTCCGGCAAGGCCCGAAGCGAGGTTTCGCTGCGAACTTTCTGTCGCTCGCCTGTGTGGCGCCCGCTCAGTCCGATTTTTACGCATGGGCCGATCAGGATGATATCTGGCAAGACGCCAAACTGGATATTGCTCTCAAGTCGCTACAGCATCTGCCGACGAACATTCCAGCGTTGTATTGCGCGCGTACTGAATTGATTGACGATACGGGAATGGTGATTGGCTGTTCGCCATTGTTCGCACGGCCGGCCAGTTTCGCCAATGCATTGGTGCAGAGCCTTGCCGGTGGCAATACCATGGTCTTCAACCGTTCGGCGCAAGTGCTATTTCAGGAGGGGGGGCCGCATCTCGATATTGTCTCCCATGACTGGTGGGCCTACCTGTTGGTGACGGGTACGGGTGGACAAGTTGTCTATGATCCTGCCCCGACCATCTTTTACAGGCAGCACGATACCAATCTGATCGGTTCCGACATGGGGGCGCGTGCGCGTTTGGCAAGATTGCGCATGATGTTCAGCGGGCGTTTCAAAGGATGGAACCAGAGAAATATCATTGCCCTTGAATCGGTCCGGACACGGTTGAGCAAAGAGAATCAATTGACGCTGGACCTGTTCAATAGGGCCCGAAAATCCCGAGGAGCGGCTCGATTCCTCTGGTTGAGAAGATCAGGCGTCTATCGACAGACCGTGTGGGGCAGCCTGGGATTGATGCTAGCCGCGGCCATTAATCGAATATGAACATATTCGCGCCGGAGGACGCTTTAGGAGTGTCCTGCAGGCACGTCAGCAGTATTTGAGCGATAGAATTTTTGATGTGGTTCCTCTCCCTGCGTTTTTTTAGGTGTGTGTTTAATGCGTAATTTTTCAATTTCGCCGAGGGAATTGCTCGGTAGTTTGTGGCGCAATCGCAGCATGATCGGAGCACTGGTGCAACGAGAGGTTGTCGGGCGCTATCGCGGGTCTTTCATGGGGATTCTGTGGTCGTTCTTCAATCCGGTCTTCATGCTGGTTGTGTACACGTTTGTATTCAGTGTCGTTTTCAAGGCCCGTTGGAGTGGTGGCAGTGATTCCAAGACAGAGTTCGCGCTCATCCTGTTCGCGGGGCTAATCGTATTCAACCTGTTCGCCGAGTGCTTCAATCGCAGCCCGACATTGATTCTTTCCAACGCCAACTACGTCAAGAAGGTGGTCTTCCCGCTGGAGATCCTGCCGTGGGTAACCGTGGGCTCCGCACTGTTTCATATGGTGATCAGTCTGATCGTGTGGCTGATTGCCTATGTCTTTCTGTTTGGTACGCCACATCTCACGGTCTTGTTGTTCCCGCTGATCATGTTGCCTCTGGTGTTGTTGATCATGGGATTGACCTGGGCCTTGGCATCGCTCGGCGTTTATTTGCGTGACGTTGCGCAATTCATCGGGATCCTGACCACTGTACTGATGTTTCTATCTCCCATTTTCTACCCGGCCAGTGCATTGCCTGAAAAGTATCAGCACCTGCTGATGTTGAACCCGCTCACGCCAACCATTGAATACGCGCGCGAAGTGCTGTTTTGGGGGCGGATGCCAGATTTCACTGTTCTGGGCATTTATTTCGCAGGCTCGCTAGTGGTCGCCTGGCTGGGCTTCGCTTGGTTCCAGAAAACTCGAAAAGGATTTGCTGATGTCATCTGAGATTGCCATCAAAGTTCAGAATCTCAGCAAATGCTACGAGATTTATGACAAGCCCCGTGATCGTCTGCTGCAGATGCTCAGTCGCGGCAGGAAGAAATATTGCCGCGAGTTCTGGGCGCTCCACGATGTCTCATTCGAGATCCGTAAAGGCGAGACCGTCGGGATTGTCGGCAAAAACGGCAGTGGCAAGTCCACGCTGTTGCAGATTCTCTGCGGGACGCTGAACCCTACCGGCGGTACTGTGGAAACGCACGGCCGGATCGCCGCGTTGCTTGAACTGGGCTCGGGTTTCAATCCCGAGTTTACCGGGCGAGAGAACGTTTACCTGAACGCAACTATCCTCGGTTTGAGCAAAGATGAGATCGATGAAAGGTACGATGCAATCATCGAGTTTGCAGACATCGGCGAGTTTATCAATCAACCGGTAAAAACCTATTCCAGCGGCATGCTCGTGCGCCTGGCGTTTTCCGTTCAAGCACAGGTCGAGCCGGACATTCTCATTGTTGACGAAGCGTTGGCCGTGGGTGATGCGAAGTTCCAGGCACGCTGTTTCGATCGCTTGAAGAAGCTAAAGGAAAATGGCACCAGCATTCTCCTCGTGACGCATTCAAGTGAGCAGATCGTGACTCACTGCGACAAGGCATTCCTGTTGAATGACGGCGTGCAGTTAGAGCAAGGCGAGCCACGCAAAGTAGTCAATCGCTATCTGGATCTGCTGTTCGGCAAGACCCAGAACTCAGTGGTGACGGAACTCGAGCCTGCTGCCGACGCACCGGAAACGTATCACACGCCTGAGGGCGGGATGGACGTGTTTGATACTCACCCCAACTACAATCCCAATGAATATCGTTGGGGTGATCGTGCAGCAACGATCATCGACTTTCATTTAAGCGCGGATGGCCAAGAGTATCCCGTCGCTGTCGACACCGGGTCGAAGCTCAAGCTGGCCGTGTTCGTCAGATTTGATACCGATCTGGTTTGCCCTATCCTCGGCATGACCATCAAGACCAAGGAAGGTGTTACCGTTTACGGCGTGAACAGTGAAACGCTCGACTCTGCGGATTTCCGTGCCTTTGGTCGCAAGGGCGATATCGTCGAGGTCGAGCTGTCGATTGCCTGCGAACTGGCTCCGGGTGACTACTTCATTTCCCTTGGTGTTTCGACCAAGGACGGTGAGGAAGTGACTCCACGTGATCGCCGTTACGATTCTGTGCACCTGCAGGTGCGGCCGACAGACAAGTTTTTTGGGCTTGTAAATCTAGATTCGAGCATTCGTGCCAAAAAGGTTACAAATTGAATACTTTACTGACGCAAGCGGGCTATCAACTTAACGAAGAACTCAAGATCTGGTCGCGGCCGGATTATGCGAGTATCAATTACAGTGACGGCGATACCACCGAACTGCGCATCAAGTACTTAATAGACAAGGCGCGTGATGTAAGCGTTTTTTCCGATGAGCTTCGTGGCTGGTGCACGGATTGGCCGTCGCTTTATTACTTATCCAGTACTCGCGCGAACTTGTTGCGAGTGTTCGACGCAGATCTTCGCGGTGACGTCCTGGAGATTGGCGCTGGCTGTGGCGCCATCACCCGCTATCTGGGCGAGCAGGGCGGAAATGTCCTGGCGCTGGAGGGCAGTGCCCGCCGTGCCAGCATTGCCCGTGCGCGTACCAGAGACTTGCCGAACGTATCGGTATTGGCCGAAACCTTCGAAAGCTTCCAGATTGACAACAAGTTTGACGTCATAACGCTAATCGGTGTTTTTGAATACGCCAACCTGTTCGTTTCGGGTGAGAATCCGGGCGCGAACATGCTTGAAAAAGTCCGCTCGCTCTTGAAGCCGGATGGTTTGCTGATCATCGCCATCGAGAACCAGTTGGGTCTCAAGTATTTTGCGGGCGCACCGGAAGACCATGTTGTTACACCGATGTTCGGTGTCGAGGGTCGCTACAACAGTGCGACCCCACAAACCTACGGCAAGCAGGCGCTGGCTTCGCTATTGTCCGGTGCCGGCTTCTCGTCCAACGAATTTTTTGCTCCATTTCCGGATTACAAACTGCCGGTTTCGATTGTCACGGAAGAAGGTTTTGTCGACCCTGATTTCGATGCCGCGGCTTTTGCCTGGCAAAGCGCCCAGCGCGACCCGCAATTGCCTGAGCTATGTACGTTTTCGCTCGAGTTAGCGTGGCCGCAGATCTGCAAGAATGGTTTAGGCATGGACATGTCCAACTCCTTCCTTATCGGTGCTTCGCCGGGTGCCCGTAGAACCCTCGATAAAGGAACGCTCGCCGTTCACTTCAGCAGTGACCGCCGCGCTGAGTTCTGCAAGAGCTCCTCGTTCAAAAAAGGTGCCGACCGCTCAATTAGCGTTCATTACGAGAAATTGGCCGAGACACAAGTGGCGCCAGCGGTGGACTCCATCGTCGAATTCAAACTGACGGCGTCAGAGCCTTATGTCAAAGGACAGGTTCTCTCGACGAAGTTGATCGAGATCGTCAATGCCGAAGGCTGGACTTATGCTCAGGTTGGCGTATTCCTGAACGGCTACGTGGACATACTAAAAAATATTTCCGGTGAGCAGCCGGGGAATGATGGTTTGTTGCCGGGGCATCTGTTCGATGCCGTACCGCAGAACATTCTGATTGATCAGCAAGGTGCGCCTCATCTGATCGATAAAGAGTGGTCGCTGACGGCCGGTTTGCGCGTCGAATTTTTGTTGTTCAGGGCGCTGCGGCAATTGCTTGGATCGGTGACTCGCTTCAGCCCATGTGCTGATTTCGCTACAGCCACTTACAAGGAATTCGTGTTTGCCGCTTGTGCGGCGGCTGGCTATTTGATAGACGAGGCAGATGTTCGCCAATTCCTGTCGCTGGAAGCCTCTGTACAAAGTGCCGTCAATGGTCGCGAGCCAAGCGAGTTTCTAACCTGGGAAGAGGATCGCCGGGTTGTCGTCGACAACTTGTTGATGGCTTTCAACAAGTCTCAGTCCGCCTTGGCTACAGAAACACAAGCGCTGGACGCTGCCGGACGAGAAATTGAAAGGATTCAGGCTGATTCTAAACAGATCAAGTTCGAACTTCAGTCCGAGCTTGAGAGCCTTCAGTCGGAACGCTACCGTTTGTCTGTGCGGCTGGCCGAGAGTGAGGCGGCTTACAACGATGTGATCCATTCGAACTCCTGGTTCATCACCAAGCCGATCCGTTTTGTCGTTCGTTCGTTGCGTAATGGTAAAAAGGCACTGCGCAGTAACGTGGAATGCTGCAAGCGCGCGGCCACCGTTTATCTGCGTGACCAAGAGATCAAGGCTCCGGTAGCGGCAGGCAAGAGTTACATCGTCGAGGCGCCAATCGTCCGTGCCCGGTCCGTGACTGTGATCTTGCCTGTCTATAAAGGCATCGAGATGACCAAACGCTGCATCGAAGCTGCCATGCCGGGCATTCTTTCGATGGCGGGTTCAAAAATCATTGCGATCAACGACTGCAGCCCGGATGCAGGTATGCTGGACATGTTGCTCGAGCTCGAAACGCAATGGCCAGGCTTGCTGACGGTTCTGGACAACCCGAATAACCTGGGCTTCGTGAAAACCGTTAACCGAGGCATGCGCCAGGCTGGCGAAGATGACATCGTGTTCCTGAATAGCGATGTGATCGTTCCGCAAAACTGGCTGGAACGACTCACCGCAGAAGCCTACAGTGCACCGAATATCGGTACGGTGACGCCGTTTTCGAATAACGCGACCATCTGCAGTTTCCCGGCCTTCCTGTACGAAAACGAGCAGGCGTTCGGGTTGGATGTCCATCAGATCGACAAAGTCTTTGCCGGTGCTCGACTGCCAAATGTGAAGGCGCCGACCGGTGTCGGCTTCTGCATGTACGTGCGCCGCGATTGCCTGGACGTCGTGGGCTTGTTGAACGAGGAAAAATTCGGCCGTGGTTATGGCGAAGAAAACGATTTGTGCCAGCGTGCCCTCAAAGCTGGCTGGTTCAACGTCATAACTCCGAACCTGTACGCGTTCCATGAAGGCGGTGTCAGTTTTTCCTCGACCAAGCAGGAGTTGATCGAGAATGCCTTCAAGGCCATTGTCGACCTGCACCCGGACTATCACCTGGATATTCAGACGTTCATTGCTGAAGATCCGGTCAAATTGGTACGCATCAATCGTCTGGTCCAGTTGCTGTCGATACTGGATCGTCCCAAGATCCTGCAGGTTTCCCATGAGGCGGGGGGCGGGGTCAAGCAGCATGTCGAGGAACTGAGTGAAGCGCTTCAGGCCAATGCCTACAACCTAATTCTCACGCCGCGTAAAGGTACCGGCGCCGTCTCGCTGTACATGGGCACATTCCCAGGGGCAGACGAACTGGTATTCCGTCTTCCAGAAGAACTCCCGATGCTGGTGGACTTGCTTAAAGGATGCGGTGTCGGATTCGTCCATTTCCATCACACTCTTGGGTTGAACCCTGCCCTGTTCGACCTTCCGGCGCAGCTGGGGACTGAGTATGCATTGACGGCCCACGACTTCTACTGGATCGGTGGCAACCCGACGTTGACCAACGAAGCGGGTGTTTTTCCTGGCCAATATTCCGATGACTTGCTTAATCCTGCGTTCCCTCTGCCCGATGGTGTCTCGGCAGCCGCGTGGCGAGATCAATTGAGAGGCTTCATCGAAAACGCGAAAACGGTTGTTTTCCCGTCCGAGTACACGCTGTCGCTCTACCAGCAACACTATGCTCTGCAACGTCCGATCGTGGCGCTGCACGTTGAAGAGAAACGACCTGTCAGTTCTGCGGTGGCGGCGATCAGTGCCAAGCCGCGGTACACCGTCGGTGTGCTGGGTGCGCTGGGCAAAGAAAAAGGTGCTGATTACCTTGAGCAACTGGCTGAGAAGGCGAAGGCTGCAAGTGCGCCCTTCGACTTCAAGCTGCTTGGGTTCGCCTATCGGGAGTTGAGAGGCGTTTTCACCACCGGGAAATACGATGCCGCTGACCTTGCGCGTTTGATGGCGGAACATGATCTCGACTTGATCCTGTTTCCTGCGCAGTGGCCGGAAACCTACAGCTACACGCTCAGTTATGCGCTTCAGTCGGGTTTGCCGATCATTGCGCCGGATATCGGTGCATTCCCCGAGCGTCTGGCCAGCCGTGAACATACGCTCGTATACCGTTTTGGCATCGAGCCGGAAGAGCTTCTAGGAGCGATGAGCGCATTTGTGAAGTCGTCTGTTGCGGGAGACTCCGTCCTGGCACCGTCACGTGGCCAAAGCCTGTTGAATGCTGACTTCTACGATGTCGATTATTTGCAACTAGTGAAAAGCGATGTACCGCGCCAGGAACACCTCGGTTTCCTGGAACTTCCTGCTGCAAGTGCTTCGGCAGCTGAGTACGAAGCGCCGTTGACCACCCGGGAGATCGCGCTGCTCGCTCTCTGGACGTTGTACCGCAAGCCTGGCATGCAGCGACTCAGTCGTGCGGTTCCTTATGGTTTGCGTCAGAAAATCAAGAGAAAGCTGAGCAAACGTCCACTTCACGAAATTGTCGACCTGCACAAGAACTGAGCCGGTTGTGCCCCTTACCGCTGAGTTTCAGCGGTAAGGGGCAGAGTATTTTTGACGCAATGTCGAATTCGAGTTTTGCAAAGGAGCCACTGGGCTTATGAGTAGCGTTTGGCTTGTGCCAGTGGTTTTCGTCAGTGCCTTCATTTTAACGGCGCTATTGCGCCGCTATGCCTTGTCCAAAAGCCTTATCGATATTCCCAACGACCGGAGTTCGCACACGATTCCGACCCCAAGGGGTGGAGGCGTGGCGATCGTGGTCACTTTTCTGGCTGCGCTTTGTCTGTTGTTTGTAGGAGAGTTGATCCCCACAGGACTGTTTGTCTCGGTGATGGGGGCCGGGGCGGTGGTCGCGATCATTGGTTTTATGGATGATCATGGCCACATCGCTGCCCGCTGGCGGCTCTTGGGGCATTTCGTCGCGGCTGCATGGGCGCTCTATTGGCTGGGAGGTTTGCCGCCGATTCATGCGCTTGGGCAGGTGTTCGATCTGGGGTGGGTCGGGTCGGCATTGGCGGCTTTCTATCTCGTATGGATGCTTAATCTCTATAACTTCATGGACGGTATCGATGGGATCGCCGGTGTCGAGGCGGTCACGGTTTGCCTGGGTGCATGTCTGCTGTACGCGTTGGGGGCCGATGCCCCGTTGATTGGGTCGACTCTACTGCTCGCGGCCGCTGTGGGCGGATTCCTGGTCTGGAATTTCCCGAAGGCGCGAATCTTTATGGGCGATGCTGGCAGCGGCTTTCTTGGCCTGATTCTGGGCATTCTTGCGCTTGCGGCCAGTTGGGTGTCATTCGAGCTGTTTTGGGGATGGCTGATCCTGCTGGGCGTTTTCATCGTCGACGCGACGTTTACACTCCTGCGCCGACTGCTTCGCGGCGAGAGGGTCTATGAGGCCCATCGCAGTCATGCCTATCAGTTCGCTTCGCGCCGATATGGCAAGCATTGGCGTGTCACGGTTGCAATCTGTTTGATCAATCTGCTGTGGTTGCTGCCGATTGCCGTAGGCGTCAGTCGATTCTGGCTGGACGGGGTGACAGGGCTCATCCTTTCTTATGTCCCTTTGATATTTCTCGCCTTCAAGTACCAAGCGGGAATGGCGGAGTAAGCTTGAGCGGCAGATAATATTGCTTTCGTAGGGCGAAATTATCCTGCCGCACTTACGTGATAATATGCGCGCGCCGAATATAAGGTGCCAAAACGAGTTCGCGTAATGATCAATTTCAAGCAGCCAGCAACATCACTCGGCGACATGGTAAAGCTTCGTACTAACAATTTTGACTTGATCAGATTGTGCGCCGCGCTGGTCGTCCTGATAACTCATAGCTTTGCCCTAACAGGTAAATCGCCTGGAACGTGGTTCAACATTTTTATGGGGTATGAGCCCGGAAGCCTCGCAGTTAGTGCTTTTTTTGCGATCAGTGGTTTTCTGATTGCCGGTTCTTTGGAGCGGCGGACATTCACCGAATACTGGCAGGCACGTGCTTTGCGCATAGTACCGGCTCTGGCGGTTACCTCGTTTGTCACCGCATTGATCTTGGGCCCGATTTTCACGGCACTGCCACTTGGCGAGTATTTCCAGGACTCCGGCACCTATCGTTATCTGACCAATTCGATTCCGTATCAGACAGCGTTCGTACTGCCTGGCGTCTTCATGGATGTAACCTATCCACAGACGGTGAACGGTTCGTTATGGACGATCCCGATCGAAGCGTTCTGCTACGTAGCTCTGGCCGCCATTTTCTTTGCCGGGCGTAAAACCTTCTCGCTGGTTGTGCCGGTAATTGTGTTGATCTCGGCATTCTCTATCTGGTTGTTCTTCCATGGACCCATGGCACCGAGAACGCTTTTCGGCACAACTCCAGTAATGCCGGCCATGCGTTTTGGTCTGATTTTCCTGGCGGGTACCTTCCTTTGGAAGTACAAGGACATCGTGCCGTTCAAAGGCAGTATCGCGGCAATGTGTCTGGTGATCCTGCTGATCGGATCACGATTCAATTACAACGATCTGGCGCTATTTATCGCGTTGCCTTACTTGCTGATGTACCTCGCTTATCGTCGTCCTGTCTGCGTTGATGGCATGCGCAAGCTTGGCGATCTCTCCTACGGTACTTATCTATTCGCTTTCCCGATCCAGCAGGCATTGGTGTCGATCTCTCACAAGTCTATCAACGCCTGGTGGCTGGCGATTGCCGCCAGTGTTGTTTCCATGAGTCTGGCCTGGCTCTCCTGGCGGTACATTGAAAAGCCGTCCATGCAGTTCAAAAAGAAGTTCTCGGCACCGGCGGTGCTTGAAAAAACAGCCTGACCTTCAGGTATAAAAAACCCGGATTACCGAGTTTTTTTATGTCTGTTGATCGCCAAAACAACTGTTTTGGCTGGATGTCTACGGGTTTTTCAATGCGCTGGCGTTCTCCCCTTCACAAACACTAGCCTGCTCAGCACAAAGGTCAGCGGCAGCGTGAGTGCAATTGCTGCCAGCGGCGCCAGGTAATCAGGAAGCGAGAGCTTCTTGACCCATAGCCAGACAATGAAAACACCCAGGATGTATTGAGCCAGGTAGACAAAAGGGAACAAAAGGGCGGACTTCAACCCTTGGTGCTCTTTGAATACGAAGAAGCGACTGAGCAGGAACGCGAGAAAAATCCCGCAGACGTAACTGATTGAGTAACTCCAGATATAAGGCAGGAAACTCAATAAAGCCAAGTACAGAATGTACGTCAGTGCAGTGTTGAGTCCTCCAGTCAGGAGGAACCGGACAAACTTGATCTCCAGCAGTTTTTTCAGCTTCATTCCGGCGAAACTGCCTGCTGTTTCTTCTCGATCAGGAACTGATCGTAATCACGGATATAGTCATCGGCCATGTAGTGTTCCGAAGCGAAGACCAGCAGGACAGCGTCCGCCGAATACTTGTACTGAATCCCCCAGGTCATCGCTGGCAGGAAAAGGCCCAGCGTGTGGTTGTCCAGAACAAACTCCTGGCGATGCTTACCGTTGTCGGCAACGACATGTACGGTGCCTTTGACCGCTACCAAAAACTGGTGGCATTCGCGGTGAGCGTGCTCGCCACGGGTTTCCGCCGTTGGAACATTGGTCACGAGAAAGTAACGCTTCACTTCGAACGGCACATCTTTACCGCATTCGCCAACGCTGAGGCTACCGCGCATATCGACGGCTTCCATCATGCGGTGCAGCGTGACGCCGCAAGGGTAGACACCCGATTTGCCGACCTCGACCGGATTTTCCACCAATGCACCATCGGTAGGTTTGGCATCGACGTAGCCGATGATTTTTGCCGGGTTGCCGACCACAATGGCATTGGGTGGAACCGATTTCGTGACGACTGCGCCCGCGCCGACCATTGCCGAAGTACCAACGATGATGCCCGGCAGAATCGTTGAGTTGGCACCCAAGGAGGCACCTTTGCGAATAATGGTGCGGGAGAAAGCTTCCGGGTAAACCTTGCTGCGCGGGAACTTGTCGTTGGTGAATGTGACATTCGGTCCAACGAAAACATCGTCCTCAATGGTGATGCCGTCCCAGACCTGCACGCCGCATTTCAGTGTCACGCGGTCACCGATGATGACGTCGTTCT
Organism: Pseudomonas iranensis; assembly: GCF_014268585.2. Taxonomy (NCBI): domain Bacteria; kingdom Pseudomonadati; phylum Pseudomonadota; class Gammaproteobacteria; order Pseudomonadales; family Pseudomonadaceae; genus Pseudomonas; species Pseudomonas iranensis. The sequence goes on along the minus strand of NZ_CP077092.1, from coordinate 4,520,372 downwards.
CTACGAACACGTTGTCGCAGATATTGCATTCGGCGCCGATCCGGGCGTTCGGCAGAACATGGGCAAACGCCCAGACTCTCGAGCCAGCGCCAATAGTGGACGATTCACAAATCGCACGGTCGTGAACGAAAAAATCCCGTGAATCACTCATTTATTGGCTCCAAACTCAGAAACTTTCATAGGGATCGCCAGTGGGCGCCCTTTTGTATTTTCATAGGTGCGCCAGGCATACGAACCGATCACGCCCAGTCCCAACAGATTCAGGCTGCCCAGCAGCGTGATGGTGAACAGGGTCATGGCATAGCCTGGCACGTCGATCAGTCCTCCCAACTTGGCTAGAACGACACTGAAGCCATAAAGTGCAGAAAGCGCCGACCCCACGGCGCCGATCCGGATCAACAACCGGATCGGCAGGTCGGTAAAAGAGAAGACGCTGTCCATCAGGTAATTGACCTTCTTGCGCAGCGTCCAGGCAGATTTTCCGTGCTCTCTGGCCACCCGGGAATAGTGGACGATCTGACGGCGGAAGCCGAGCCAGAAAATCTGGGCGATCAGCGAGCTATGCCGCTCTTCAAGCTTCAGCAGATTGTCGCGAAACTCCAGATTGCAGCCAAACATATCGACACCGCCGGCCGGCATTTCCGGAATCACGTAGCGTTTATATAGTCCCCAGAACGTTTTCGACGCCAGCTTTGACAGGAACGGATCCTGACGGCTTTCTCGCACGCCGACGACAACATCGACGGGCTCGGTATTCAGCACTCGATTCATGGTCAGAACCAAGCTCGGTGGTTCCTGCAGGTCGGCAGCCATGACAGCGAACGTCGTGCCTTTACCGTGCTGAAGGCCGGTTCTGATCGCCATGAAAGAGCCGAAGTTCTTCGACAGTAGAATCAGCTGCGACGCGAAATTTTGCAGTGGCAGGCTGTCGCGCAGTATCTCATACGAGCGATCCGGGCTGCCATCTACAACGAACACCACTTCCAACGCTCCGTGAAGCTCGACATTCAAGTTGTCGACAGCCTTCAACAGTGAAGGGAGTGATTCTTCGTTGCGATAGACCGGAATGACGAGCGACAGCACGTTAAGTCCTCTGCTTGAAGTAGCTGTTGACCACTTCAATGACGCGGTCTACCTGAGACTCTGTCAGCCCTGGGAAGCAAGGCAGGGACACGAGGCGAGAGCACGCCGACTCGGTAACCGGCAGGTCGAATTGCTCGGTCAACGTGTAGGCAGTCTGCCAGTGATCGGGTACTGGGTAATGAACATCGGTGCTGACGCCTTGCTCTTTCAGGTACTGGGTGAAGGCCTCTCTGTCCGCTACACGCAAGACGAACAAGTGTGCGACAAAATCGCTTTCCAGGCTGAATGGAAGTATTACGGGCAGGCTTTTGAGCCCCTGATTATAACGGCGAGCGATATGCCGGCGTTGTTCATTCCATTGGTCCAACAGAGGCAGTTTGACGCGAAGAATAGCAGCCTGCATTTCGTCGAGACGGCTGTTGCGGCCAAGGGCTGTGGTGACGTGATACTTGGTCGACCAGCCATACTGCCGCAGCGTGCGCAGACGTTCGGCAATTTCGGCGGAGGACGTAACGATTGCCCCGCCATCACCCAGAGCCCCGAGATTTTTCGTCGGATAAAAGCTGAAGCAGGCCAGATCGCCAAAAGAGCCACACTGTCCTCCGGATGATCGTGCGCCATGAGATTGAGCGCAATCTTCCAGCACCGCCGCACCTGCCACCTTCGCCATTTGGGCAAGCGTTTCGATTTCAGCCAACTGACCGTAAAGGTGGGTGACGATCACGACTTTAGCCGGTTTGGACAGGGCTTTTTTCAGTGAGGCGGGGCACATAGTCAGAGAATGTTCGTCCACATCGACATACACCGGCTCGGCGCCCACAGCCCGAATAGCCGTGCTGCTGTAGAAACCGGCATTGGCCACGGTAATGACACGATCTCCCGGGCCTACGCCGAGCCCAAGCAAAGCGATCTCCAATGCTTCGGAGCCATTGGCGACGGAGATGCAATGCTCAACGCCTACATAGTCGGAGAATTCGCGCTCAAAAGCTTTGACCTCCTCGCCCATGATGTACCAGTGTCGATTGACTACCCGCATTAGGGGTTCGGAGAAGTCGATGCCTGCGTTCGCCGCGGCTGCAGAAAACAACGGAACGGTTTGATTCACTTCCATGATTTATCCAAAAATATAGGGCGGAGCACTTGATGATGGGCGAAATGTTACTACAGATGTTGCTGCGTATGTCGGGCCAATCCACGCCGTTCGTAAGTGGCGTGCATTGGTTCAAAGTGGCTGTCTTCAACATCTCGAGTGCATTTGTGTTGCGCAGAGTGGAGCTCCGAGGAAGCTCCCTCGGAGCTCCACTCGCGAGGGACTTCGATAGTCTATTGGTGCTTGGCGTGGGTCGGGTCTGGTTTTTCTGACAGCTTGATCAGGTAGACACCATTATCCAAGCGAACAGAGCCTGGCGCAGGCCAGACGGGCATATTCTTGAACTTCGGCGTCAGCCCGATACGAATTGTCGGGTGCAGAGCAAATACATTGCTGAAACCGAGCAGTTGCATATATTTGAGCATCCTGTTGGCGTTGCCCTCATCCCAGTCGAAGAACGAAGCGCTCATGGTCGAAGAGTCGGGCGATGGATATCGGCTACTGAAGGAAAGCTTGCCATATAGATCAACCGGTGCCCGGGCTTCTCGATCAAAATGAGGGTCAACCTCTGCTATTCGGGCATAGATGGCTTCTGCCGTGAGGCGGTCGTGGGTGGTCGCCAGAATGGTGCTGGCGGCGTACTGACTGTTGATGGTTACCATTTGAAAGACCAGTACTGAGGTCAGTATGAGCCCCAAAACCTGGAGAGAGCCTCGTTTTTCAAGAATGACAATGACGCTGAGCCACGTGATGAAAGACACCGCCAGCATGGAGCGCATGGGGAGGAAGGTACCTCCGGTGACAAAATGCAGCAAGAAAGGCGAGAGTAGCAGGGCGCCGATAAACAGCGTCATGCGAGCGGAGGAGATCAGCGTCTTTTGCGTAATCAGAAGCACTGTGGCAATGCCTAGGACTACTGTGGAAATGAAAAAGCTTACGCCGAAGCTCTGCACCGACCCCCCATAGATCTTGAACATCTCGTTGACGGTCAATCTAGTGATCTGCAGAGGGTTTGCGAGTAGTTCGTCTATTTTCAGGAAGCTGTCCAGATATCCGTAATTTACCGGATAAAAGTGCTTCGCGACTTTGTTGAAAAATGCATACAAAATTAAACCGCTCAAAAAAACAGCGACCAGTGCAGCAATCCGTTTAACAAGCGACAGGGAAGCTGTTGATGGTTCGTTGGCTTTGTCTTTGGCGATAAAGATGACGCTGCCGATCGCGACTACCAGATAGAACATTGCCAGCGACTGATAGGCGCCGATAGCCAGTGAGAGAAAGATGCTGGCGCCGGCGAACTGGAGTATTCGGCTTCGATTGAATCGGCCGCAAAGATTTATACGAGATGTGATGTATACGGCCACGGACAGGCACAATACGCCAAGACCGGTTGATGGCAAGTTTGAGTAGAACTCGCCAATGAACCACCAGACTGGGTGCGCGACAAATGCGCAGTATCCGAGCGTTGTGATCCAGCTAAACTTCAGGTTGTGTGCACGTAATATCACCATGTAAGACACGGCGAGGCAGATATAAAAGAACAGATTTGGAGCGAACGGCATTACCGGCAATGGAAAAATAAACTTTTCTACCAGAAACGCAGTCCATCGCCCATCCGAGATCCAGACTGCAGGATCTGTTCGAAAGGCTCCAACCTCGTCATCAACTGACAGTAGGAAGTGGCTCATGGGAATAAGATTCAGAACAATCCCGACGCCCAGCAGTGCTGAAAACTCTGTTGGCGAGAAACCGTCTTTTTTTATCGCGCCTTTCAAGCGTGCGATCCAGCCACTTTCACGCTGGGCATAGTCAAGAATGGCCGCGTGCCAGTTGATCCATATGACGATGGCCAATGCAATCAATGCCGCCAAGGTAAGAGCCATGCCAACTCTTACTTTGTCCAGATGTGCGCTGTCTATGTGAATGGTGATCTGGGGGTCTGTTGAACCCGCCGGCGCAATAAAGAAAGTGCGGTTGTTGCGAATACCCTTTTGCAGTTGAAACGATGGATTCACATTTTCCATCGGGATGACTGAGTGATACGCGAGCAAGTTGATACGCACCGATGTCAGGTAGAAATCTCCCGCTTTTTCGAATGGGTCCCAACGCAGGTCATCGTCATAGATTGGCAGGCTGAACTGAAATGCTGTCCGGGACGCGTCAAGTTTTGTATAGGAGGAGTTTTGCTCGGTAAAGGGTGACAGCCTTTTGTAGAATAACTGTGATTTTTCTGCCGGAAATTCAAGAGTTTCAATTTTCAGCGTAGGCGTTAATATCGGGCTTTTCAGCAGTAACCAGGTCAGAGCCAGCGTCAGGATGACGACCAGGGCGGTTGATTTTACAAGTGTCTTTACTTTTATCCTGAACCTGGTGTGCATAACGTGTGCTCACTTCCCTATACTTTCTGATTGTTGATTGTGCTGGCACGCGTAAAGCGGGGGACCTCAGGCTGCGGAAACTGCCCAGTTGTTCCCTCAGGCACGGAGTCGGCCGCAAACGCGCCGGGGAGTATACCTGCTCACTTGGCCCGTCGCAGTAGCTGGGCGGCAGGCAGCGATTGAAATATTAACGGCTGACCGGAGAAGTCGGTGATGGGGTCTGAGTCCTTGAAGGTGGATACATGACGCGAAAGTCGCTTTGTCCGGCTGTTTTTTCTGTAACGAAAGCCCTCACCTCCGTACAATGTCAACCGCCGATTCAACCCAAGGGAGTAGGCCAGATTGGTACAAGGGAGTATGAACAGAATGCGCGAATTCTTACTGGGGTTACCGCGTCGACAGAAGCGATTGATTCAGGTGTTGACCGACGTGGGCCTCGTCTGGCTGGCGTTGTGGTTGGCGTTCATCGTCCGTCTGGGCATCGACGAGATGGTCAATCCGTTCAAAGTGCACTTGTGGCTGTTCGTCTGCGCTCCCATCGTGGCTATCCCGCTGTTTATCCGGTTTGGCATGTACCGGGCAGTCATGCGCTATTTCGGCAACGACGCATTGGTGGTGATTATCAAGGCAGTCAGTCTGTCTTCGTTGATTTTGGCGCTGGTCGTATACTGGTACAGCAATCACGAAGCGGTCGTACCGCGCTCGATTATTTTCAATTATTGGTGGCTGAGCCTTGTAATCATCGGCGGACTGCGCCTGTGCATGCGCCATTATTTCATGGGCGACTGGTTCACCGCCGCCCAGCATGTTCCGTTCACCAATCGTGACGACGGCCTTACCAAAGTTGCGATTTATGGGGCGGGTGTTGCCGGCAATCAGTTGGTGGCGGCGCTTCGGATGGGGCGAGTCATGCGCCCGGTAGCCTTTATCGACGATGATCCGGGGATCTCAGATCGCTCGATTTCCGGCCTTCAGGTCTACAAACCCAAACATATCCAGCAGATGATTGATGTCACTGGGGCTCAGGAGATTCTGTTGGCCCTGCCATCATCTACACGTGCCCGGCGCCGGGAGATTCTGCACCTGCTTGAAGGTTTTCCCCTGCACGTGCGCAGTGTTCCCAATTTCACTGATCTGGCCAGCGGTCGGGTGAAGGTCGAAGACATCCAGGAAGTCGATATTGCCGACTTGTTGGGACGCGACGCGGTGCCGGCTCAGCCTGATCTGCTGGAGCGGTGTATCAAAGGCAAGATTGTCATGGTGACCGGGGCAGGAGGATCCATTGGGTCTGAACTGTGTCGACAGATCTTTTCCTTGCAGCCCACCACACTTCTTTTGTTTGAACACAGCGAGTTCAACCTTTACAGCATTCTCTCGGAGCTGGAGCAGCGGGGCTGTCGTGAGTCGGTATCGGTCAAGCTACTGCCGATCCTCGGTTCGATCCGTCATCAGGACAAGCTCCTCGATGTGATGAAAACGTGGAAGGTCGATACGGTTTACCATGCGGCAGCTTATAAACATGTGCCGATGGTCGAGCACAACATCGCCGAAGGTGTTCTGAATAACGCCATCGGCACCCTTAACACCGCTCAGGCGGCTTTGCAGTCTGGCGTTTCAAACTTTGTATTGATCTCGACCGACAAGGCCGTCCGTCCTACCAACGTCATGGGCAGCACAAAGCGTCTGGCCGAGTTGACCCTTCAGGCTTTGAGTCGTGAGATTGCCCCCGTATTGTTTGGGGATCGTTCCAATGTCTCCCGAGTCAACAAGACGCGCTTCACCATGGTGCGTTTCGGTAATGTACTCGGATCGTCGGGGTCGGTGATTCCGTTGTTCCACAGCCAGATCAAATCGGGCGGACCGCTGACGGTCACGCATCCCAAGATCACCCGCTACTTCATGACCATCCCCGAAGCCGCACAATTGGTCATCCAGGCTGGTTCCATGGGGCAGGGCGGGGATGTCTTCGTTTTGGATATGGGTGAGCCGGTAAAAATCGTCGAGCTGGCGGAAAAAATGATCCACCTATCCGGCTTAAGCATCCGTTCCGAGCGCAACCCGCAGGGCGACATCTCCATCGAGTTCACCGGTTTGCGCCCGGGCGAAAAACTCTACGAGGAATTGCTCATCGGGGATAACGTCGCAGCGACATCGCATCCGATGATCATGAGCGCAAATGAAGATCACCTTCCGTGGGACGTTCTGAAAGCCCGCTTGGATGAACTGCTGAAAGCCGTTGAAGCCGACGACTACACCCGCGTCCGCCAGCTCCTGCGAGAAACCGTCTCCGGCTACACCCCCGATGGCGAAATCGTTGACTGGATCTACCAGCAACGACGTCTTGAACCCTGATTGTTTCACATCCTGTAACTCTCACATTTTTGACTTCCCTCCATCATGACCTACGTTTGGAGAGCAGCTTGGGAAAAGCTGCTTTCTAAAACGATGATGGAGCGTCACTTATGCGTACCGGTTATTTCTACTCACTGATTTTTGCTTTCCTCACCAGCGCCTCGATCGCTGCGATTGCTGCGCCTGTAGTGCCCACCGAGACAACAAAGGCGCCTTTGCTGATGGATGCGGCTGCGCCTTCGGCAAGCGTGAAGGTTGATCTCAATGGCGCGGATGCGGCGACTTTGCAGAAGGAGTTGGCGGGTGTGGGTGAGGCGAAGGCGCAGGCAATTGTTGCGTATCGGGATACAAACGGGCCGTTCGCGTCGGTGGATGAGTTGTTGGAGGTGAAGGGGATTGGTAAGGCGATTCTGGATCGCAATCGTGAAAAGCTGGAAGTGAACTAAGCTGACAGTTCAACGCCGAGAGGCCGGTCTTTGACCGGCCTTTTTATTGGGTGCTGATCGGGTGGATGCCTGAACGCTGAAAATTACGGGTATCATATTGCGCCTTGATTATGCCTATAATAATTTCGCTCGGGACTGATTCGGCAGCCGAATCGCAGCACACCGGTGCACGTCGAATTTTGAATTGATAAGGGGTAACCACGGTATGAACCAACGTCGAGTCGTCGTCACGGGCATGGGCCTGGTTTCACCCTTGGGCAGTGATGTTGAAATCGTCTGGCAGCGTTTGCTGGCCGGTCGTTCCGGGTTGCGCAACTTGCCCGATGCAGTCGTGGCTGATCTGCCGACCCGGGTCGGCGGCAGTGTGCCGACGGTGGAGGAGGATGCCGAGGCCGGGTTTGATCCGGATCGTGCGACGCCGCCCAAGGAACAGAAGAAGATGGATCGCTTCATCATGTTTGCCATGGAAGCGGCGCGGCAGGCGCTGGAGCAGGCCGGCTGGCATCCAGCCGACGCCGAAAGCCAAGAGCGTACCGCAACAATCATCGGCTCGGGTGTCGGTGGTTTCGGTGCGATTGCCGATGCGGTGCGTACCACCGACAGCCGTGGCCCCCGGCGTTTGTCGCCGTTCACCATTCCATCGTTTCTGGTCAATCTCGCGGCGGGTCATGTGTCGATCCAGCATGGCCTCAAAGGGCCGCTTGGTGCGCCGGTTACCGCCTGTGCCGCAGGTGTTCAGGCGATCGGCGATGCGGCGCGGTTGATCCGAGCGGGTGAGGCGGACATTGCCGTATGTGGCGGTGCGGAAGCTTCGATTGATCGTGTCAGTCTGGCCGGTTTCGCCGCCGCGCGGGCGTTGTCCAGCGGTTACAACGACACCCCTGAGAAAGCTTCGCGTCCCTTCGACAGTGGGCGCGATGGTTTCGTAATGGGCGAGGGCGCTGGTCTGCTGGTCATCGAGTCGCTGGAGCATGCCTTGGCACGCGGTGCGACGCCGTTGGCCGAACTGGTCGGCTACGGCACCACTGCCGACGCCTATCACCTGACCGCCGGTCCGGAAGACGGTAGCGGCGCTCGCCGGGCGATGCAATTGGCACTGGCTCAGGGCGGTGTGACGCCGGATCAGGTGCAACACCTCAATGCTCATGCGACGTCGACGCCGGTCGGTGACCTGGGCGAGTTGGCGGCGATCAAGGCGTTGTTTGGCACGCAGAACAAGATCGCCGTAACGTCGACCAAATCCGCCACCGGTCATTTGCTCGGCGCGGCGGGTGGGCTGGAGGCGATTTTCACGCTCTTGGCGATTCGTGATCAGCTAGTGCCGCCAACGCTCAACTTTGAAAACCCGGATCCAGCGAGCGAAGGGGTGGACATTGTCCATGGCGAGGCGCGGTCGATGGCGATCGAATATGCATTGTCCAACGGCTTCGGTTTTGGCGGGGTCAATGCGAGCGTGTTGTTCAAGCGCTGGGAGGGTTAACCGCTCGATTGCTTGAGATGTTCGCGGGTGACGTCGAGGATGCGCTGGGCGAAGTCAGCATCCGCGACGCTGCGTGACAGCAGCAATGCGCCAGCCAGGGTCGCCATGATGACAATGCTGCGATCGCCGATGTTCTCGCCTTTGAGCGTGCCCTGAATTTGTCCGAGGCGAGCATTGAGGACTTCGTCACTGGTGGGGCTTGGCTGGCCGCGCAGGCCCAGCTCCGAGGAAATGGTCAGCAGCGGTCAGCCTTCGTGGGGCGAGGTCTGATGCCACTCTGACAGGTAGGTGTCGATGAATACTTGCAGAGGGTTTTCCTGCGCGAAGATTTCTTCGCACAGGCCCGCGACTTGCTCGCCGGCCTCTTGCAGGGCTTTTTCGACCAGTTCTTCCTTGGATCTGAAGTGCGAGTAGAAGCCGCCATGGGTCAAGCCCAGGGCTTTCATCAAAGGCTGCAGGCCGGTGGCGCCGATACCGTCCTTGCGAAATCGGGCGGAAGCTTCCTTGATGATGCGTTGATGGGTCTGGGCTTTGTGATCTGGCGAGTAACGCATGTGGAGCTCTCCGCGACGATGCTGCCATCTTAACCACGGAAGATTAAATGGTGACTGTACTTCTAAAATCTAAACAGCCTGTGGGTAAGTCCGATCGTGCTGAAAAAACAAACCCCGCCATTGCGGCGGGGTTGGTATCAGCGGTCTTGTGCGTCCTTGGCGTCCGCTTCGGCATTGCGCTGTGCGACGCGCTTGCGTTCTTCATCGGTCAGTTCGACCTTGTTGGCGGTGTCGCGCAACATCATCAATCCGCCAACAATCGAGCCGATCGCAACGACCAGAATCAACCAGGCATACCAGGGCATAACGGCTCTCCTTAAGGGCAGCTCGACGGGCGAGGACTTCGCCGTGCGATGCTGCATACCACCTTTGAGCGAAACGACTTCGCAGTGGTTCCATTCTAGGCCGCTAATGCCCGGCACACCCGAACGGCGTCACAAACCGGTCAACATCGCATCCGCCGGCGCATCGGCGCGCAGTTGCCCGGTCAGCATGAAGTAGCAGAATCCCACCGCCATGAAACCGAGGAAAATCAGCCCGATCAGTGTGTTGAACCACGCCATCGCTACCAGGCAAACCACCGCCAGTATCAGCGCAATCATCGGCACCAGCGGATAGCACGGCGCGCGGAAAGTACGTTCCAGATTCGGTTCCGATTTACGCAGTTTGAACAGGCTGAGCATGCTCATGATGTACATCACGATGGCGCCGAACACGGCCATGGTGATCATCGCAGCGGTCAGGGTCATGCCGCCCAGGTTGATCAGACCGTCGCTGTAAATCGCCGCGATGCCGATGATGCCGCCAGCGATGATTGCGCGGTGCGGGGTCTGGAAGCGCGACAGTTTTGCCAATGAGGCGGGCAGGTAACCGGCGCGGGCGAGGGCGAAGAATTGGCGTGAGTAGCCGAGGATGATGCCGTGGAAACTGGCGACCAGGCCGAACAGGCCGATCCACACCAGCATGTGCAGCCAGCCGGAGTTGTCACCGACCACGGTTTTCATCGCTTGCGGCAACGGGTCGTTGATGTTGGACAAGGTGCGCCAGTCGCCGACGCCGCCCGCGAAGAACATCACGCCCATTGCCAGCAGCACCAGGGTCAGGATGCCGCTGATGTAAGCTTTTGGGATCGTGCGTTTCGGGTCCTTGGCTTCTTCGGCGGCCATGGCGGCGCCTTCGATGGCGAGGAAGAACCAGATCGCAAACGGGATGGCCGCGAACATGCCCGCAATCGCCGGCGCGCCGAAGACGTCTGAGCCGGCCCAGCCATTCAGCGCGAAGTTGCTGAAGCTGAACGCCGGCGCGACCACGCCCATGAACACCAGCAACTCAGCCACCGCCAGCACGCAGACGATCAGTTCGAAGGTCGCGGCCAGTTTCACCCCGAGAATGTTCAGGCCCATGAACAAGATGTACGCGCCGACCGCCGCGTGTTTCGGGTCGAGCGCGGGAAACTGCACATTCAAGTAAGCGCCAATTGCCAGGGCAATCGCTGGCGGGGCGAAGACGAATTCGATCAGTGTGGCCAGTCCGGCGATCAATCCGCCTTTTTCGCCAAACGCGCGGCGGCTGTAGGCAAACGGCCCGCCGGCGTGGGGAATCGCGGTGGTCAGTTCGGTAAAGCTGAAGATAAAGCAGGTGTACATGGTCGCGACCATGAATGAAGTCACCAGAAATCCCAGCGTACCGGCCACGCCCCAGCCGTAACTCCAGCCGAAATATTCCCCGGAAATCACCAGCCCCACGGCAATGCCCCACAGGTGCAACGTGCCCAGCGTGGGTTTGAGTTGTGTGTTCATGCGCTTGCTCCCTGAAGAATTGGAAAGCTTCGGGGAGGGCGTGTGCAGTGGGCGTGCCATCACCGTGAAACAAGTCGTAATAAGTTGAAAGCTGTCGTATCGGGGATGTTCGGGTGGGGATAGCTGCTTTTTGTGCGCCAGTTGGGTGCGATGTTGTCGGTGATGCCGTCTTCGCGAGCAGGCTCGCTCCCACATTTTGAAATGTGTTGCCCCGGTGGGAGCGAGCCTGCTCGCGAAGGCGCCAGCCCAAACACCACGAAACTCAGCCGTAAAGCCCGCATAAACCCACTCTTTACGCTTTCTTTATGCCCCACGCCGCGCCTCGCTCTCGTTCCTTTACAGCCTCCTTCCCGACAATCACCGCACACACGGCAATACGCCGTTACACGGAGATCTTCCATGAGCGTTCTGGACGGGGTGTCACTGCTGTTGGCAGTGGGGCTGTTCATTTATCTGTTGGTTGCGCTGTTGCGCGCGGACCGGAACTAGGAGCGGCTATGCACAGTTATGACTATTGGCTGATCCTCGGGTTTTTTGCGCTGGTCCTGCTGCCGGCGCCGTTCCTTGGGCGCTTCTATTACAAGGTGATGGAGGGCCAGCGCACCTGGCTGACGCCGATTCTCGGCCCGGTCGAGCGCGGTTGCTATCGTCTTGCCGGGGTCGATGCGCAGGCGGAGCAGAGCTGGCAGAAGTACACGCTGGCGCTGCTGGCGTTCAACCTTGCCGGTTTCCTGCTGCTGTTTACGATTCTGCTGTTCCAGGATCACCTGCCGCTGAATCCGCAAAACCTGCCGGGTCAGGAATGGACCCAGGCGTTCAACACCGCGGTCAGTTTCATGACCAACACCAACTGGCAGTCCTACAGCGGTGAAGCGACCCTCAGCTACCTGAGCCAGATGGTCGGTCTCACCGTGCAGAACTTCGTCAGCGCCGCCACCGGTCTGGCCGTGCTGGTCGCGCTGTGCCGTGGCATCGGCCGTAAGTCGGCGCAGACCCTCGGCAACTTCTGGGTCGACATGACCCGCGCCACCCTCTATGGCCTGCTGCCGCTGTGCCTGTTGCTGGCGCTGTATCTGGTCTGGCAGGGCGTGCCGCAAACCTTCGCCCAGTATGTAAATGCCGTGACCCTGCAAGGCGTCGATCAGGTGATCCCGCTCGGCCCGGCCGCCAGCCAGATTGCGATCAAACAACTGGGCACCAACGGTGGCGGTTTCTTCGGGGTCAACTCGGCGCATCCGTTCGAGAACCCGACCGCGTGGAGCAACCTCTTCGAAGTCGCTTCGATCATTCTGATCCCGGTGGCGCTGGTGTTCACCTTCGGCCATTACGTCAAGGATCTGCGCCAGAGCCGCGCGATCATCGCTTGCATGCTGGCGCTGTTCCTGATCGGCGGTGCGACGTCGTTGTGGGCCGAGTATCAGCCGAATCCGACCCTGAACAACGCTGCCGTCGAGCAGACCGCGCCGCTGGAAGGCAAGGAAGCGCGCTTCGGTACCACCGCGACGGTGCTGTGGTCGGTGACCACCACGGCGGCGTCGAACGGCTCGGTCAACGGCATGCACGATAGCCTCAACCCGCTGAGCGGCATGGTCGCGCTGGTCAACATGATGGTCGGCGAAGTGATCTTCGGCGGGGTCGGCGCCGGGCTCTACGGCATGTTGCTCAACGTGCTGATCGCCGTGTTCCTCGCCGGTCTGATGATCGGTCGGACGCCGGAATACCTCGGCAAGAAGCTTCAAGCGCGTGAGGTGCAATTGCTGGTGGTGACGCTGCTGGTGATGCCCGTCGGCGTGCTGGTGCTCGGCGCCATTGCCGCCACGGTTCCCAGCGCTGCGGCAACCATCAGCAACCCCGGCGCGCATGGTTTCAGTCAGTTGCTCTATGCCTACACCTCGGCGAGCGCCAATAACGGTTCGGCATTTGGTGGCCTGGGCGCGAACACGCCGTTCCACAACCTGATGCTCGGCCTGGGCATGTTGATCGGCCGCTTCGGCTACATCCTGCCGGTGCTGGCACTGGCCGGTAGTTTGGCGATGAAGAAAAGCGCACCGGTCGGCCAGAACAGCTTCCCGACTCACGGCCCGCTGTTCGTGACCCTGTTGACCGTGACCATTTTGCTGGTGGGCGGCCTGACGTTCCTGCCGACGCTGGCGCTCGGTCCTGTCGCCGAACATTTAAGTATGGGCTTCTAAGGAATCCATCATGAATATGCCTGCAATCAAACCCGCCGCCGTCAAGGCGCCGGAACAAGCCAAAACCGCGATCTCGGCCCTGTGGCGCCCGGCGCTGGTGCAAGCCTTCGTCAAGCTCGACCCACGGCAGCTGGCCCGTTCGCCAGTGATGCTGGTGGTCGAACTGACGGCGATTTTCACCACCGTGCTGTGCTTCATTCCGGACGCTGATGTGCCGACCTTCGTCGCCGCACAAATCGCTCTGTGGCTGTGGTTCACCGTGCTGTTCGCCAACTTCGCCGAGGCCTTGGCCGAAGGTCGTGGCAAGGCCCGCGCCGACAGCCTCAAGGCCGGCAGCGAAGGCCTCAGCGCCCGCTGCCGCCAAGCCGATGGCAGCTTCAAGATCGTGCCGGCTGCCAATCTGCGCAAGGGTGACGTGGTGCGAGTCGAAGCCGGGGAAATGATCCCCGGTGACGGCGAAGTCATCGAAGGTATTGCGGCGGTCAACGAAGCGGCGATCACTGGCGAATCGGCGCCGGTGATCCGCGAGTCCGGCGGCGACCGCTCGGCCGTCACCGGCAACACGCGGTTGGTGTCCGACTGGCTGCTGGTGAAGATCACCACCAACCCTGGTGAATCGACCCTCGACCGCATGATCGCCCTGGTCGAAGGCGCCAAGCGTCAGAAGACCCCGAACGAAGTCGCGCTGGATATCCTGCTGATCGGCCTGACCCTGATCTTTCTGCTGGTGGTCGTCACCCTGCAACCGTTCGCGCATTTCGCCAACGGCAGCCTGCCGCTGGTGTTCCTCGTGGCGTTATTGGTCACGCTGATCCCGACCACCATCGGCGGTCTGCTGTCGGCCATCGGTATCGCCGGGATGGATCGTCTGGTGCGCCTGAATGTGATCGCCAAGTCCGGTCGCGCGGTGGAGGCGGCGGGCGACGTGCACGTGCTGTTGCTCGACAAGACCGGCACCATCACCTTCGGCAACCGTCGTTGCAGCGCGGTGTATGCCGCGCCGGGAGTGACCGGCCGTGAGCTGGCCGAAGGCGCGTTGTTCGCCTCGCTGGCCGACGAAACCGCTGAAGGCAAGTCGATCGTCGAGTTCCTCCGTGGCCTGCATCCACAACCGGAGCCGGCCTCGGAAACCCTGATCGCCGTGCCGTTCAGCGCGGAAACCCGTTTGTCCGGCGTCGATTATCAGGGCCGCGTGTATCGCAAAGGCGCGGTGGATTCGCTGCTGGCGTTTCTCGGTCAACAGCGTAGCGATCTGGCCCCGGCGCTGGCGCGGGAAATCGACAAGATCGCCCAGAGTGGTGGCACGCCGTTGCTGGTCTGCGCTGACGGCAAATTGCTTGGCGCGATCCATCTCAAGGACGTGGTCAAACCAGGCATTCGCGAGCGTTTTGCCGAGTTGCGCAAACTGGGAATTCGCACGGTGATGGTCACCGGCGACAACCCGCTGACCGCAGCAGCGATCGCCGCTGAAGCGGGCGTCGATGATGTGCTCGCCGAAGCCACGCCGGAGAAGAAACTCGCGCGCATCCGTCACGAGCAGAACGACGGTCGCCTGGTCGCCATGTGCGGCGACGGCGCCAACGACGCCCCGGCGCTGGCTCAGGCCGACGTCGGCATGGCGATGAACGATGGCACGCAAGCGGCACGTGAAGCGGCGAACATGGTCGACCTCGACAGCGACCCGACCAAGCTGCTCGACGTGGTGCAGATCGGCAAGGAATTGCTGGTGACCCGTGGCGCGCTGACGACCTTTTCCATCGCCAACGACATCGCCAAATACTTCGCGATTCTGCCGGCGCTGTTCGCCTCGATTTACCCGCAGCTGGGCGTGCTGAACATCATGCATCTGAGCAGTCCGCAGAGCGCGATTCTCTCGGCCATTGTGTTCAACGCGCTGATCATCGTTGTGCTGATTCCACTGGCATTGCGCGGCGTGCGCGTGCAGGCAGCGAGTGCGGCGGCGTTGCTGCGGCGCAATCTGCTGATCTATGGCGTCGGCGGGATCGTCGTGCCGTTCGTGGGGATCAAGGTGATCGACATGCTGCTTACGGCGTTGTATCTGGTGTAAGGCTGAAAAGAGCCCCTCACCCTAGCCCTCTCCCGGGGGGAGAGGGGACTGACCGAGGTGTTTGCGAGAGGTACGCCGACTTGGGATACCGAGGTGAATGCGCGATTGGAAAGCCAATCACCGTAGGGGACTGACCGAGGTGTTTGTGCGAGGTTCGCCGACCTGAAATTCCGAGCCGAACTCAGGTTTTGAACAGCATGAAGATCGGCTCCCTTTCCCCCTCGCCCCCTTGGGGGAGAGGGCTGGGGTGAGGGGGAATGGATCTCCCTGACACCCGGCAAAAGTTTGTCCAACGAATTCGAGGATCTTGAAATGTCCACAATGATACGCCCGGCCCTGACCCTGTTGGCGCTGATGACCCTGATCACCGGCGTCGCCTATCCACTCGCGGTCACCGGCATCGCCCAGGTCGCTTTCCCGGCTCAGGCCAACGGCAGCCTGATCCACGACGCCGACGGCAAAGTCCGCGGCTCGGCGCTGATCGCCCAGGATTTCAGCGGCGACAACTGGTTCCACCCACGCCCGTCCGCTGGGGCTTATGCCACGGTCGCCAGCGGCGCCAGCAACCTTGCACCGAGCAACCCGGCCCTGGCGACCCGCGTAATCGACGACGCGCAGAAACAACAAGTCGCTGGGCAGGGGCCGGTGCCATTGGCATTGCTGACCACCTCCGCCAGCGGCCTCGATCCGCACTTGCCACCGGCGGCAATTGCCTATCAACTGGCGCGTGTCGCGGCGGCGCGCAATCTGCCGGTGTCGACCTTGCAGCAATTGCTCGATAAGCACATCGAACAACCGCTGGTGGGGCCGCCGGTGGTGAATGTGCTGGAGCTGAATCTGGCACTGCAAAACCTGTAATTCAGTTGATACCGATCGTTCCCACGCTCTGCGTGGGAATGCATCAATAGACGCTCTGCGTCTGCTTTTATGGGACGCAGAGCGTCCCGGACTGCATTCCCACGCAGGGTGTGGGAACGATCATCAGGAAGAGAGACATCAAGCATGAGCGACTCCGGCCGCGCCGACGCATTGTTAGCAGACCTGCCCCGCGATGGCCGTGGCCGGCTCAAGGTTTTCCTCGGCGCCGCCCCCGGGGTCGGCAAGACCTACGCCATGCTCCAGGCCGCCCACACGCAACTGCGGCAAGGCGTGAAGGTTCTCGCCGGCGTGGTCGAAACCCATGGCCGCGCCGAAACCGAAGCCTTGCTCGGCGGCCTGCCGCAGCAGCCGTTGGTGCGCAGCGAATACCGTGGCGTGCTGCTTGAGGAAATGGACCTCGACGGCATTCTCGTCGCCAAGCCGAAACTTGTGCTGGTGGATGAACTGGCCCACAGCAACGCCCCCGGCAGTCGTCACGCCAAGCGCTGGCAAGACATTCAGGAACTGCTCGCCGCCGGCATCGACGTGTTCACCACGGTCAACGTCCAGCACCTGGAAAGCCTCAATGATCAGGTGCGCGGCATCACTGGCGTGCAGGTGCGCGAAACCCTGCCGGACTGGGTCTTGCAGGAAGCTTTCGAGCTGCTGCTGATCGACCTGCCGCCGCGTGAATTGCTCGAGCGTCTGCGCGAAGGCAAGGTCTACGTGCCGGAACAGGCCCGCGCTGCGATCGATGCTTTTTTCACCCAGACCAATCTCACCGCACTGCGTGAACTGGCAATGCAGACCGCTGCCGCGCAGGTCGACAACGATCTGGCCCAGGGCTATCGCCAACTCGGCCAGGCCGCGCCGGCGGTGCGCGGGCGTTTGTTGGTCGGCATCGATGGCGATGCGCAGGCCGAGCGGCTGGTGCGTCACGCCAGCCGCGTCGCCCAGCGCCGGCATCTGCCGTGGAGTCTGGTGCACGTCGACAACGGCAGTGCCCGTGACGAGCAATCGCGGTTGCGCCTGCAAAGCGCCCAGCAACTGGCCGAACGCCTCGGTGGCGAAGTGGTGCTGTTGCGGGCCGGCGAAGTGGCGAAAACCCTGATTCAACACGCCGCCGAACGCCGCGCCAGTCTGTTGCTGGTCGGCCAATCGCGGCCACGTCTGCGCCGTCGACTGTTCGGCGGTGGCCTGGCGGCGCGCCTGCTGCGTCAGGCTCACGGTCTGGAAATCAACGTGCTCGACAGTGACCACGAGCAGCACCAACCGCGCCCGCGTAATTCAGTCACGCTGGTGTGGTTCGACTATGCGCTGGCGCTGGTCGCGACGTTGTTGGCCACGGCCCTGGCCTGGGCGGTGTCGAGTGTGTTGCCGTTGCCGAACATCTCGCTGGTGTTTCTCGCGGCGGTGTTGCTGGTGGCGGTGCGCAGTAGCCTCGGCCCGGCGCTGGCCTGTGCGGCGCTGTCGTTTCTCACCTACGATTTTCTGTTTATCCCGCCGAATTTCTCGTTCAGCATTCAGCGCGAAGAAGATGTGCTGACGCTGCTGTTCTTCCTGTTGATGGCGGCGCTCACCGGCAACCTTGCGGCGCGTCAGCGGCGGCAATTGCAGGCTTTGCGCGATACCCAGGAAGAAACCAGCGAACTGCTCGACCTGTCGCGCAAACTCACCGCCGCGACCGACCGCCAGGCCGTGATCAGCGCCGCCGCGCAACACCTCGAAGGCTGGAGCGATGTGCAATTGTGCTTGCTCAACCGCGACGGCCAGGGCGGCTGGAAAGTCGAAACCGGCGGGCCACTGCAATTCACCGAGGCCGAACGCGCCGCCGCCGATTGGGCCTGGCAACACGATCAACCGGCGGGCAAGGGCACCGGTACCTTGCCGCTGGGCCGTTGGTGGTGGTGGCCGTTGTCGGTCGAGGACGGGCCGCTGGCGTTGCTCGGCGTTTGCGCCAAGGAAGGCCAGAGCTTGAGCGGTCAGCGCCGGCGTTTGCTCACTGCGCTGAGCCAGCCGCTGGCGCAAGCCCTGGCCCGCGCGCAATTGGCCGATGACCTCGAAGCGGCGCGTCTGCACGGCGAAACCGAACAATTGCGCAGCGCCTTGCTGGCCTCGGTGTCCCACGATTTGCGCACGCCGCTGACGGCCATGCGCGGCAGCATCGACAGCCTGTTGGCCCTCGGCGAAGCGATCCCGCTGGAGGATCGCCGCGAGCTGCTCGAAGGCACCCGCGATGAGGCCGAACGCCTCGACCGCTACATCCAGAACCTGCTCGACATGACCCGCCTCGGCCACGGCGCCCTGAAGCTGGCGCGCGACTGGGTTTCGCCAGCCGATATCGTCGGCAGTTCGCTCAATCGCCTGCGCGCCGTGCTGGCGCCGCTGCAGGTCAGCACCGAAGTGCCGGCCGAGCTGCCGTTGCTGTATGTGCACGCGGCGCTGATCGAGCAGGCGCTGGTTAACGTGCTGGAGAACGCCGCGCGCTTTTCCCCCAGCCACGGTCGCCTGCAACTGCGCGCCGGCGCCGATGAGCAGGAGATTTTCTTTGCGGTCAGCGATGAAGGCCCGGGGATACCCGAAGAGGACCGAGCGAAGATTTTCGACATGTTCTACACCGCCGCGCGCGGTGATCGCGGCGGGCAGGGCACGGGGTTGGGGCTGGCGATCTGTCAGGGCATGGTCGGCGCGCACGGCGGGCGTATTTCCGTAGCTGACGGCATCGACGGGCGCGGCACCTGCATCACCTTGCACCTGCCGTTGCAGGCGCAGCCGGGGATGGACGGTGAAGCTTGAAGTCGACTGCGCTACTCTCTTGCCAATCTATTGTGTTGATGTGAATTCATGAGCCAGACCGCGACCATTTTGGTCATCGATGACGAACCGCAGATCCGCAAATTCCTGCGCATCAGCCTCGCTTCACAAGGCTACAAAGTGCTCGAAGCGGGCACCGGCGCTGAAGGCCTGGCGCAGGCCGCGCTGAGCAAACCGGACCTGGTGGTGCTCGACCTCGGGTTGCCGGACATGGACGGTCAGCAGGTGCTGCGCGAGTTGCGCGAGTGGGCGACCACGCCAGTGCTGGTGCTGTCGGTGCGCGCCAGTGAAGGGCAGAAAGTCGAAGCGCTGGATGGCGGCGCCAATGACTACGTGACCAAACCGTTCGGCATTCAGGAGTTTCTCGCCCGGGTCCGCGCGTTGTTGCGTCAGGCACCGGCGGGGGAGGCGCAGCCGGCGGCGCTGAGTTTCGGCCCGTTGACCGTGGATCTGGCCTATCGGCGCGTGCTGCTCGATGGCGCCGAAGTCGCCCTGACCCGCAAGGAATATGCGGTGCTCGCGCAATTGGCGCGGCATCCGGGGCGGGTGATCACTCAGCAGCAATTGCTCAAGGATATCTGGGGGCCGACGCACACCGAGGACAGTCATTACCTGCGCATCGTGGTCGGGCACCTGCGGCAGAAACTGGCGGATGACCCGACCCGGCCGCGGTTTATCGTGACTGAGGCGGGGGTTGGGTATCGGTTGTTGAGTGAAGCTGGCTGAGCTGACGCTTTCGCGAGCAGGCTCGCTCCCACAGGGGAATGCATTTCAAATGTGGGAGCGAGCCTGCTCGCGAAGAGGCCATCAAATACTCCGAAAAATCCGCATCAGATCAACCCTGCTCCTGCTCATACCGATCCAGCGTATCACTGGCAATCTCCCGCCCCAGCGCGATCAATTCCGGCGCCTTGTAGAACTCGAAAAACCGGCACACCCGCTTCGGCACGTTGATCAGGATATCCGGCGGATACCCGGCAATCTTGTACTGCGCCAGTGAAGTCTGCATCACCTCGAAACTCTGGTTGATCAAATCCAGCAGCGACGCCGGCCCGACGTTATCGATGATGAACGAACCGGTAGCGGATTTCGGTGCGCCTTCGCGTTCCGGGGCGGCGGCCGGTTGCTGGCTTTCCGGTTCGACGCCCTCGAGCCACGGATTGATCTCCGCCGCCTCGGCGCGCAAGGCTTCCTGTTCCAGCTTCAACAATTGCTCGGCCTGTTTACGCCGGAATGGCAACTTCGAACCCATGGATTTGATCAGACTGTCGAAGCGCGAACGGAACGCCGCTGGCCGCTCGATCACCGGCAACTTGTACTGGCGCTGATTGGTGGCGTTGAGGTTGACCGCGATGATCAGGTCGCAATGGCTCGATACCACCGGAACGATCGGCAACGGATTGAGAATGCCGCCGTCGACCAGCATGCGGTTGCCCTGCATCACCGGGGTAAACAGGCTGGGAATCGCCGCCGAGGCGCGCATGGCCTGATGCAGGCAGCCTTCCTGAAACCAGATTTCCTGCTGGTTGGTCAGATCGGCGGCGACGGCGGTGTAGGGGATGCGCAGGTCTTCGATGTTGATCTCGCCGACGATCTTGCGGATCTGCCCGAAGACCTTTTCGCCGCGAATCGCGCCGAGGCGAAAACTCACGTCGACCAGACGCAGGACGTCGAGGTAGTCGAGACGCTCGATCCAGTTGCGGTATTCATCGAGTTTACCGGCGGCGTAGATCCCGCCGACCACCGCGCCCATCGAACACCCGGCGATGCAGGCGATTTCGTAACCGCGTTTCTCGATTTCTTCGATGACGCCGATATGGGCATAGCCCCGGGCGCCACCGGAGCCCAGCACCAGTGCGACACGCTTTTTCATCAAACTTCCTCCCGACAAGCCTGCACAATGCACGCATCGGCCAAGCGGCTCAATCGCCAAGGTCGTTGCGCGAAGCGGTGACGTCGTTTTTCGTTCGCGGCACACGCTTGCGCGCTATGCTCTGCGCCACGTGGTTTGCCCGGTCAGCGAGGCACTTTTTCGCCGCTTGACCGTCTTACCTGCACGACTGTTGACCTACCTTGAGGTGTGAGTGATGAAAGCCTGGATCTGTGTACCGTTGATGGCTTTGGTTCTGGCCGGTTGCGCCGGCAAAACCGCGTACCGCGACAGCTGCGGCAGCCAACTCGACGCGGCCTGGCACGAACTGGACCTGGCCAAGGCTGAAGGCTTCGCCGGCACCGTCAGCTATTCCAAAGCGCTGTCGCTGCTGACCGCCGCCAAGACCCAGCAACAATTCGAAGGCTTTGAAGGCTGCAGCAAGAAAGCCGAGAAAGCCCGCTTCTACATCCGCGAATCCCGCGCAGGACGTTAAAAAAAAGCAGCTGCAAGTTTCCAGCTGCAAGCGGCAAGCTTTGAAGCAAACGCATTCAGCTTGAAGCTTGTAGCTAGAAGCTTGCAGCCGTCTACGGAGTAGACCCCATGATCGATCGCTTGGTGGCTCATGTTTTGAGCCTGGATGTGCGGCTGCTGGCATGTCAGGCGCGCTTGACTGCGCGCACCGATCCGGAGGCGTTGCATGATTTGCGCACTACGGTGCGGCGCTTGCGCAGTCTGTTGCGGCCGTTGCGCGGCTTGCCGGGTGTCGAGCAACTGGAGGCGGCGGCGTCTGCGGTGGGCGATCTGACCACACCGTGGCGTGATCGCGAAGTGCTCGCGGCGTATCTGCTCGAGCATGATCAGCCCGAGGCTGCGCAGCGGCGTCTGGCACAAATGGCCGAGGCGTATCCGGCGCTGGCAGCGAGTGCGGAACTGGCTTCGTTGCTGATGATTCTCGACGCATTTCCACGGTTTCTGCGCGCGTCCGAGCGTCAGGGCTTACTCAAGGATCTGGGTAAACGCATTGAAAAACGCTTGGCCAAACAATGGCAGAAGCTCGACGCGGCGCTGCACGATCCCGCCCATGACCGCCATCGTCTGCGCCTGCTGATCAAGCGCGTGCGCTATGGCATCGAAGCCTATCCCGAGCTGGATCGCTTGCCGAAACCGGCTTACAAACGCCTGAAATCGGCGCAAGGCGCACTCGGCGACTGGCACGATTGCTGGCAATGGCTGGCGCGTGTCGAGCAGGAAGCCGATCTGCAACCGTGCGTGGCCACCTGGCAGGCGGGGTTGATCAAGGCAGAGCTGAAGGCCGATCAAGTGCTGGAGAAGCTCAGCGCGACGTGTTTCAAACACTCCTGAAGATGGCTCTGTTCCCCTGT
Source organism: Pseudomonas iranensis (assembly GCF_014268585.2). Taxonomy (NCBI): domain Bacteria; kingdom Pseudomonadati; phylum Pseudomonadota; class Gammaproteobacteria; order Pseudomonadales; family Pseudomonadaceae; genus Pseudomonas; species Pseudomonas iranensis. The sequence goes on along the minus strand of NZ_CP077092.1, from coordinate 4,498,003 downwards.
GGGAGCGAGCCTGCTCGCGAAGGGGCCGTGTCAGTCGCAATCGTTGTCGACTGATCGACCGCTTTCGCGAGCAGGCTCGCTCCCACAAGGTGATTTGTCGCTTGAAGGAATCGGGCCAAGGCCTATCTGTCAGCCCATTTGACCGGAATAGACGCTGCGCCGCCGCCCGGGGCTGGGTAAGATCCGCGCATTCCTTTCTCGTTTTCCGAGGTTGTCATGCGCTTTTGCGATCTGCTCGATGCTGTCCGCCAACAACCTGAAGTGACCATCCCCGCCGAATGGGGGCAGGGCCGTGCCAGTTTTGGCGGGCTGGTGGCCGCGCTGCAATTTGAAGCCATGCGCGCCAGGGTGCCGACGGAGCGCCCGGTGCGTTCGCTGGCGATTACCTTTGTCGGCCCGGTCGAGCCGGAGGTGCCGGTGAGTTTCGAAGTCGATCTGCTGCGTGAAGGCAAAGCCGTCAGCCAGGTGTTGGGCCGCGCCATGCAGAATGGTCAGGTGGTGACGATCATTCAGGGCAGCTTCGGTGCCTCGCGGCCTTCGGAAGTCGCCGTCGAAGCCTATCCGGCGCCCACGATGAAACACTGGGACGAATGCCAGGAGCTGCCCTACATCAAAGGCGTGACCCCGGAATTCATGCGCCATCTGGCGATGCGCTGGAGCGTCGGCGGCATTCCGTTCTCCGGCACGGCCTCGCGCTTGATGGGCGGCTGGGTGCGGTTGCGTGGGGATGTCAAAGAGGAGCCGGTCAACGAGGCGCATCTGCTGGCGCTGGTGGATGCCTGGCCGCCGGCGCTGTTGCCGTATCTGAAGAAACCGGCACCGGGTAGCACGCTGACCTGGACCATCGAATTCGTGCAGCCGTTACACGACCTGAGCACGCTGGACTGGTGCCAATACCTGGCCGACATCGAATACGCAGCCGACGGCTACGGCCATGTCGCCGCGAAGTTGTGGAGTGCGAAGGGAGAGTTGATTGCCATGAGTCGGCAGACCGTGACGATCTTCGCCTGACTCAATGCCGACGGTGACGCTCACGCCAGGCGCGCCACCAGCCACCGCTGAGAAAGAACCGCGGAAAGGTCAGAAACTGCTCGACCAGCAAACGTGACACGGCATCTTTGCGATCACTGAACGGCTCGGAGGCTTGCGCCTCCAGGCCGTGGCCGTGGCGCTGCAGACCCAGCGCCGCGATGATACCGATCACGCCGATGGCGACGCTGGCCAGACTCAGGCTGAACACTCCCGACACGATCAACAGAAACGCCACAATGAACAACGGCACGGCAATCAAGTGCAGGACCAGATTGGTCGGATGCTGATGATTGCCCGGGTAGGCGCGCCATTGCCACGCGGGAAGGTTGGGGTGACGTTTGCCCATGTTTGCTACTCCTCGATCCATGTTGAACTTCATGGTTGAAGAATAGGCCCGGGCGCGGAGGGCGGCGAATCAAGGTTGGCTATTGAGTTGATAGCGGCAATGGCAAAAATTGATGTCGCCTGAGCGGACGCCATCGCGGGCAAGCCCGCTCCCACAGTGTGCTCGGTGTACGCACAATTGTTGATTGTAGAAAATCCCTGTGGGAGCGGACTTGCCCGCGAAGAGGCCATCAGAGTTTCAACTGACCTATCGCCTTGTTCAACTCCCCGGCCAATGTCGCCAACTCGTTACTGGTCGTCGCCGAATCCACTGTCTGCTGCACGGTGTTCTCAGTCACATCACGAATACTCACCACGGCGCGATTCATCTCTTCGGCAACCTGACTCTGCTGTTCCGCCGCCACGGCAATCTGCGTGTTGCTTTCACGCATCTGCGCCACCGCCCCGGTGATTTCCGCCAGCGCCGCGCCAGCCTCCTGCGCCTGCTGCACGCAGTCGTCGGCCTTGTACGAACTCTCCTGCATGAAATCCACCGCATCGCGGGTGCCGGCCTGCAACGCGGCGATCATGCCGGTGATCTCGTCGGTGGACGCCTGCACGCGCTTGGCGAGGTTGCGCACTTCATCAGCGACCACGGCAAAGCCGCGACCCATCTCCCCGGCACGGGCCGCTTCGATCGCCGCATTCAGCGCGAGCAGATTGGTTTGTTCAGCGATGCTGTGAATCACGCTGACCACGCCGTTGATCTTCTGACTGTCCTCGGCCAGGCGTTGAATCATTTCTGCCGTCTGCTGCACGCCGCTGGACAGTCCGGCAATCGACTGCTGCACCCGCGCCACCACCTGCTGACCGCTGCCGGCGAGGCCATCGGCGGTTTTCGATAGATCGCGGGTGGCGCCGGCGTGTTGAGCGATGTGATAAACGGTGGCGGTCATTTCGTTGATCGCGGTGGCAGCCTGGTCGGTTTCGCTCTGCTGGCCGAGCATGCCGTGACGCACATCATTCATGCTCGAGGCCAGCCGCGCAGCGCCGTTATCCAGTTGTCGCGCGGTGCTGGCAACGGTGGTTACGACGCGTTGATAACCGGCCTGCATGGCGTTGAAGGCATTGGCCATCTGCCCGACTTCGTCCTTGCCTGCCAGCGGCACGCGAGCGGAGAGGTCGCCGGTTTTTTCAACATGCAACATCACGTCTTTCAACGTGTTGAGCTGGCTGAGCAGAAAGCGGATCAGCAGTTGCGAAGCGCCGAGCATTGCCAGCATCAAGACGAAGACCGCCAGCGCATAGTTGGCGAAACGCTCGCTAAACACCTGGCTCAAGCTCGGGGCATAGGCGATGACCGCCACTTGCTCACCGTCGGCACGGCTGAACACTTCGGCGCCCATCAACGGGTCGTCACCGAACAGCGGCATTTCATTGATGGCGTTCCAGCCGTTGCTGCCGCTGATTTCCAGCAACGGTTGATCATTGAGACGCGGCGCTTCACCGCGCTTGAAGGTCAGCACCTGGGCGGATTTGGGCAAAGCTTGCCCGGTCGGCCAGGCCATGAGCAACTGCGCCTGCGCCTGCGCGGACACCTGCGCGGCATGGCTGCGGGCCTGTTGTTCGAGGTGCACGGCGTACAGTACGAGCAGCAGGGTGGTGACAAAGGCGACCGCATTGACCGCCCAGAATTTGTATTTCAGCGAGATGTTGCTAAGCCAGGCACCCATGGAGGTCTTCTCTGATAGCGGAAACAGTTTTGGCAAGGTGCCATTATTGTGCCGCTATGCAGATTCGGGAGTTTGATATGAATCAACAGATGCCGAGATCTAATGTGGGAGCGAGCCTGCTCGCGAAAGCGCTGCGTCATTCAGCCCATTTGTAGCTGATCCACCGCCTTCGCGAGCAGGCTCGCTCCCACAGGGGAGGTGTGCAGTCAGGTGAGAATTGGGAGTTTAAAGAACGCCCGGGCACACGCGGTGGTATGTGCGGCCAGCGCTTCCTCGGTCTCGCCGCGATGCAACGCCACTTCGCGCAGCACTTCGGTCAGATACGCCGGTTCGTTGCGACCGTTTTTCGGCTTCGGCCGCAACGTGCGCGGGAGCAGATACGGTGCGTCGCTTTCCAGCATCAGCCGTCCCGGCTTGATCTCTTTCACCAGAGGATGCAGATGCGTGCCCCGACGTTCGTCGCAGATCCAGCCGGTGATGCCGATGTGCAGATCCAGATCGAGGTAGCTGAACAAGGCCTTTTGCTCGCCAGTGAAACAGTGCACCACCGCCGCCGGCAGTTGATCGCGGAAATCCTTGAGAACCTCCAGCAGGCGCTGGCTGGCATCGCGCTCGTGCAGGAACACCGGCAATTGCAGCTCGACGGCCAGCGCCAGGTGTTCTTCGAGAACCTTTTCCTGTTGCGGGCGCGGGGAGAAATCGCGGTTGAAATCCAGCCCGCATTCGCCCACCGCGACGACGCTGGATTCGTTCAACAGACTGCGCAGGCGACGAGCACTGTCAGCGTTCCAGTCGCTGGCCGAATGCGGGTGGATACCGGCGGTGGCGAACAGCCGTTGGCCACTTTCATCCAGTTGCTGGCACAGTTCCAGCGCCTGCTCGCTGCCCTCGACGCTGGTGCCGGTCAGCACCAATTGGCAGACGCCGGCGGCATAGGCGCGGTCGAGCACGGCCTGGTGTTTGTCGGCGAAACTGGGGTTGGTCAGGTTGACGCCGATATCGATGAGTTGCATGGTGCTACCTCGGGCCGAAGGCCGGAAAGCATATCAGAGCTGTAGATTTATAAGAAAAGCCAAGAACTACAAAGACTTATGGCTGTCTGTTGAGGCCGCGAAGAACTCCGGGGTGGCGACGATGCCATCACTGTGCCAGTCTCTCGCACTTTACCAGCGCTCAGAGCGCTCTGTTTTCGTCGGTGATGTCGTCTTTTTTGCGACGAATCGCCCCGTATTCTTTTCGGAGAGTGGATGCATCGTCCCTCGGTTCTGCTGCTGTTGTGTGCTGCGTTGCTGCTGCCGATGACGGCGGTCGCGCGCCTGCCCGGGCCGCTGCAAGCCGTGCCGGCGAGCAAGGTTCGCGACCTCTCGGACATTCGCAGCAGCCGCGTGTTGCGGGTGTTGGTCAATCAGAGCCGCAACAGCTCCGGCGAGGTCCAGGGCCAAGCCATCGGTGTCGAGTACCACCGACTGCGCGCGTTCGAGCAATACCTCAATGGCCATGCTCGTGACGGCCAGGAAGTCACCCTCAAGATCATTCCCAAAGCCAAGGATCAATTGCTCGGCGCCTTGCAGCGCGGCGAAGGCGATATGGTCGCGCCCGGTGAATTGCTCGATCTGCCATCTGGCTACGCGGTGGCCAGCAGTGAGCCGATTGCCAGCAACGTGCCGCTGGTGCTGGTCGGCATCAAGGGTCAGCGCCGTTACACCAAGGTCGAGCAACTGTCCGGCAAAACCCTGGCGCTGCCCACCGGTAGTGCGGCGGGGGAGGTGGTCAGTCAGCTCAATCAGAAACTGGCGCTGCACAAACTCGCGCCGATCAACATCGAATGGGTCGATCCGACGCTGGCGGTCGAAGATGTGCTGGAAATGGTCCAGGGCGGCATTTTCCACCTGACCATTGTCGAGCAACCAATTGCCGAGCGCTGGGGCAAGATCCTGCCGAAGCTGCGCCTTGATCGGCAACTGAGCCTCGGCGAGCCGGGCGAGGAGCATTGGTTCGTGCGTCGCGATGCATCGATGTTGCGCGCGAGCATCGATCGCTTCCTCACCGGTTACAAGAAACCGTCGGACGAAGACGCGGCGTTCCTGCGCATCTATCGGCGCCTGTATCAGGTGCACAATCCGCTGGCCAAGGCCGATCGCCAGCGTCTGGAAAAACTCCGTCCGACCCTGCAGAAGCACGCCGACGCGCAGAACATGGACTGGCTCAATCTGGCGGCGCTGGCGTTCAAGGAATCGCGTCTGCAGCCCAACGCTCGCAGCGGCAGCGGCCCGACCGGGCTGATGCAGATCACCCCGTCCGCCGCGCAGCGGGTCGGCGTGAGCAATATTCAGAATCTCGATGCGAATGTGCAGGCCGGCGCCAAGTACCTGGCGATGATCCGCCGCAAATTCTTCAGCAGCCCGAAACTCAACGAGCGTGAGCGCATGGCCTTCACCCTCGCCGCGTACAACATCGGCCCCGAGCGCGTGCAGGGCATGCGCGCCGAAGCCCGCCGCCGTGGCCTCAATCCCAACCAGTGGTTCTTCCAGGTCGAGCGCATTGCCATGGAGCAGGTGGGGATGGGCGCCGTCAGCTATGTTAATAGCGTGAACAAGTATTACCTGGCATTCGACCGGGAGCGTGAATCGCTCGAGCCCCGGCAGCAGAAAGTGGTCACACGGAAATAATCTAAAAATTCGATTGTTATGGCGAAATCTTTGCGCTTTAAACATGAAATAAACTGATTAATATAGCGACCAACCCAAACACACAAACACTTCTGCACAACAAGGAATGCACCATGAGCTCTCTGATCAACAAGGTTCTGTTCACCCGCGCCGGTTACGGCCTGACTGTCCTGCGCATTGCTGTCGGCGTGATCTTCGCCGCCCACGGTTCGCAGAAACTCTTTGGTCTGTTCGGTGGTTACGGCCTGGCCGGCACCGCGCAATGGATGGAAAGCATCGGCCTGACCCCGGGCTATCTGATGGCCGCGCTGGCAGGTGGTACCGAGTTCTTCGCCGGTCTGGCGCTGATCATCGGCCTGCTGGTACGCCCGGCGGCACTGGGTCTGGCGTTCCTCTCGCTGGTGGCGATCTTCTCGGTGCACATCGGCAACGGTCTGTTCATGGCCAACAACGGTTATGAGTTTGCTCTGGCTCTGCTGGCTGGCAGCATCGCGGTACTGATCGAAGGTGCCGGCAAGCTCTCGGCGGATCGCGCCATCGCCGGTTGAAGGCTCTGGCTCAAGGCAAAGGCCCGCATTGCGCGGGCCTTTTTTGTTGCGGGGGATTCTTGACACTGATCGGTCACGTTCTCTAGGATGTTGCCCATGCGCCGATTTAAACAGCTACTTGCGGGGCGCCAGGTGACTTCTACAGTTACCGTCAGAAGCCGGAACAGGGCTTCGAAATACCGCTAAAGCGCTGGTTCGGTGTTGCCTCTCACCTGCCATGCAGACTTTTGAGGCAGAGACACGACACGATGAACGCACTACGCCCTCCAGCACGTCCCGCGCCGATCACGGCACATGTCACCCAGCGCAACCCGAAAATCCTTCTTGGCGGCAAACACCAGCCGACGCTGTTGCGTTATCTCGATGGCTGGCCACGTCGCAGCGGCGGTCCTGCCGCGTTCCTGATCCAGTTTGTCGATGACGGCGAGTCGCTGGCGCGTTTCGCCACCGACAGCTTTGATCTGGCGGTGATTCAGGCGCCGAGCGCAGACGATGCGCCGGAGATGATCAAGCAACTCACCCGCGTTGCACGGCAGGGCCTGATCACTCGGCGCTGATCAGACTTACGGGTATTCAATCGCAACGATGTAAACGAACTGCTCGCCGGTCGGCGTCTGCACCCGCACTTCCGCGTCGAGTGCCTTGCCGATCAGCGCGCGGGCCAGCGGCGAGTCGATGCTGATCAAACCCTGTTTGAGGTCCAGTTCATCGGGGCCGACGATGCGGTAGCGCGATTGCTTGCCGTCTTCGTCTTCGATGGTTACCCAGGCGCCGAAATAGACCTTGTTCGGGTCGCTGGGTTTTTCGCTGACCACCTTGAGCGCTTCCAGGCGTTTGGTGAGAAAACGCACGCGACTGTCGATTTCCCGCAGCATCTTTTTGCCGTAGGTGTACTCGGCGTTTTCCGAACGATCGCCCTGCGCCGCCGCTTCACTCACCGCCTGGGTGACCTGCGGGCGACGTACATGCCACAACTCATGGAATTCGGCGCGCATCCGCGCTTCACCCTCGGGGGTGATCAGCGCGGTGCCGGCGGTGCGGGGAGGGCGATAACGACTCATGGCGACTTCTTGTGATTAAGACCGCGTGAGTCTATCAACCCTCGCGCAACACTGTCAGTGGGCTGGCATTCAGCGCGCGCCGCGTGCCGAACACACCGGCGCCACCAATCAGCGCGGCGCCAATCAGCGGCAGCACCAGCAGCCATGGATGCGGATGCCATGGCAGATCAAAGGCGAAGCGGTACAGCACCAGACTGACCACCTCCGAACCGATCGCCGCGAGCAAGCCGCTTACCGCGCCCAACAAGCCGAATTCGATACGCCGCGCCTTGATCAGCAACTGCCGCTCGGCACCCAGCGCGCGCAACAGCGCCCCTTGGCGAATGCGTTCATCCAGCGTCGCTTGCAGACCGGAGAACAGCACCGCCATCCCCGCAGCCAGAACAAACAACAACACATATTCCACCGCCAGGGTGACCTGAGCGAGGATGCTGCGCAGCTGTTCGAGCAACGCTTCGACCTGCAGGATGGTCACCGCCGGGAAGGTCCGCGACAACTCGACAATCTGCTGATCATGCCCCGGCGCCAGATAGAAACTGGTCAGGTAGGTCGCCGGCAGATCCTTCAAGGTGCCGGGCTGGAAGATCATGAAGAAGTTCGGCTGGAAATTGTCCCAGTTGATCTCGCGCAGGCTGGTGACCTTCGCTTCGCGATTGACCCCGCCGACGCTGAACACCATGTGATCGCCGAGTTTGAGTTTCAGGCTTTCGGCCACCTTGCCTTCCACCGAAACCCCCGGCACGTCGCCGGACGGCTGGCCGCTCCACCACGAGCCGGCGGTGAGCTTGTTGCCGGCCGGCAGATCCGCCGCCCAGGTCAGGCTCAAGTCACGCTGGATGGCGCGGTCGCCGGCCGAGTCCTTGCTGACAATCTGTTGTACCGCTTCGCCATTGATGCTGATCAACCGACCCGGCACCACTGGATACAACGGCGCCGCTTGCGCCGACACCTTGATCAGGTGATCGGCGAAAGCCTGTTTGTCCGCCGGGAGGATATTCAGCGCGAAGTAGTTCGGCGCGTTTTTCGGTAGCTGGTTTTGCCAAGTGTCGAGCAGTTCGCCGCGCAGCAGTGCGATCAGCGCCATCGACAGCAGGATCAGACCGAACGCCAGCGACTGCCCGGCCGCCGCCAATGGATGCCGCAACAACTGGCCAAGGCCCAGACGCCATGGCAACGAAGCGCGGGCGAGCATGCGGCGCAGGCTTTGCAGCAGCAACAACAGCAGGCCGCCCAGCACCAGCGCGGCGACCACGCCGCCGCCAAGCAGGGCGAAGGTCAGCAGCAGGTCGAGGCTCAGACGCCACATGATCAGGCCCAGCGCACCCAGCGCCGCGCCGTAGACCATCCATGTGCTCGAGGGGATCGGCAGCATATCGCGGCGCAACACCCGCAGCGGCGGCACGCGACCCAGTGCAGCCAAAGGCGGCAAGGCAAAACCGGCCAGCGCCACCAGTCCGGTGCCAATTCCGGCCATCGCCGGAAACAGCCCGCCCGGTGGCACGTCACTTGGCAGCAAATCATGCAGCAGGGCGAACAGCCCCAGTTGCGCCAGCCAGCCGAGCAGGGCGCCACTGATGGCGGCAATCAGGCCGAGCACGGTCAGTTGCAGGCTGAACAGCACCATGGTTTCCCGGCGCGACAAGCCGAGGCAGCGCAGCAAGGCACTGGCGTCGAAACGCCGACTGGCGAAACGGTTCGCCGACAACGCCACGGCTACGCCAGCCAGCAATACCGCAACCAGACTGGCCATGTTCAGGTAGCGCTCGGCCTTGCCCAGCGCGCCGCCAATCTGTCGGTTGCCATCACGGGCATCCTGGATTCGCTGATTGGCAGCGAGGCCTGGTTTGATCAATTCACGATAGGTTTCCAGCGTCTGCGGTTCACCGCGCCACAGTTCTCGATAGCTTACCCGGCTGCCCGGTTGCACCACGCCGGTGGCGGCGAGGTCGTCAAGATTGATCAGCACCCGTGGCGTCAGGCTGTAGAAGTTGCCAGCGCGATCCGGCTCGTAGGTCAGCACGCGGGTCAGCTTCAAGGTCTTCATGCCGACGTCGATGTTGTCGCCGATCTTCAGATCCAGCGCGGTCAGCAGACGCGCCTCGACCCAGGCTTCACCGGGTTGCGGTTCGCCGCCGACTTCTTCCTGGGCAAAGGGTGCGGGCGCGCTCTTCAGCTCGCCACGCAGTGGATAGGCACGGTCGACAGCTTTGATGCTCGACAGCTGAATGCCGTTGTCGGTGGCAATGACGCTGGAAAACTCCACCACTTGCGCATGATTCAGGCGCAGTTCGGTGCCGCTGCGGATTTGCTCCTCGCGGGCCGGCGAGCTGCCTTCAAGGACCAGATCGGCACCCAGAAACTCGGTAGCGCGCAGCATCATCGCGCCATTGAGGCGGGCGCCGAAATAGCCGATCGCGGTGCTCGCCGCGACGGCCACCACCAGCGCAAAGAACAACACGCGCAACTCACCGGCGCGGGCATCGCGCATGAGCTGGCGCAGGGCAAGGCTGAACAGACGCAACAGCGGCAGACGTGCCATCAAGGCTCCAGAGGGGCGACCAGCAGCCCGGCTTCAAGACGGATCAGGCGCCGGCAGCGATGGGCCAGGCGTTCGTCGTGGGTCACCAGCACCAGGGTGGTGCCGCGTTCCTTGTTCAATTCGAACAGCAAGTCGCTGATGCGCTCGCCGGTGTGGCTGTCGAGGTTGCCGGTCGGCTCGTCGGCGAACAGCACGTCCGGTTCGGCCGCGAAGGCGCGGGCGATGGCCACGCGCTGCTGTTCACCGCCGGAGAGCTGGCGCGGCGAGTGGGTCAGGCGCTGCCCGAGGCCGACGCGCTGAAGCAATTGCGTGGCGCGCTCGCGGGCATCTTTGCGGCCGTCGAGCTCAAGCGGGAGCATGACGTTCTCCAGCGCATTCAGGCTGTCGAGCAACTGAAATGACTGGAAGACAAACCCGACGTGCTCGGCACGGATTCGTGCGCGCTGGTCTTCGTCGAGATTGCTCAGGCCCTGGCCGGCGAGGGTGACTTCGCCGCTGCTCGGCAGGTCGAGACCGGCGAGCAGGCCGAGGAGGGTGGATTTGCCGGAACCGGACGCGCCGACGATGGCCAGGCTGTCGCCCTTGTTCAGTTCCAGGCTGAGTTCGTGCAGGATAGTCAGTTCACCTTCCGCGCTAGGGACCACTTTGCTGAGGTTCTTCGCGGTGAGAATGCTTGCGCCCATGGAGAATCCGATGCGTGTATGGTTTTTGAGTGCTGGCCTGGCCTTGATGTGCATGGCCCAGAACGCAGCGGCGGGTACTGTCCTGATCGTTGGCGATAGTATCAGCGCCGGTTTCGGCCTGGATACCCGTCTGGGGTGGGTCTCGCTGCTTGAGCAGCGGCTCAAACAGGAGGGTTTCGACGATAAAGTGGTCAACGCCTCGATCAGTGGCGACACCAGTGCCGGAGGCCAGGCGCGGCTGCCGGCGCTGCTTGCAGAGCATAAGCCGGAGTTGGTGATCCTCGAGCTGGGTGGCAATGACGGCCTGCGCGGGATGCCGCCAGCGCAATTGCAACGAAATCTTTCCTCGATGATCGACAGCTCGCGGCAGAGCGGCGCGAAAGTGCTGCTGCTCGGCATGCAGTTGCCACCCAATTATGGCAAGCGCTACACCGATTCGTTCGCCGAGGTTTACGGCAAGCTCGCCGAAGAGAAAAACATCCCGTTGGTGCCGTTTTTTCTCGAAGGTGTCGGTGGTCATCCGGAGCTGATGCAGGCCGACGGTCTGCACCCGGCGGCCGGGGCTCAGGGCAAGTTGCTGGAAAATGTCTGGCCGACGCTAAAACCGCTGTTATGAGGCTTTTCTAGTGGCAGGCTTTCGGCTAATGTGGCGCCCCCTAATTTGGAGCCCCCGATGCCGCGTCCTGCCTGGTCCCTGTTTGCCTACCAACTGATCGAGCCTGACGAGCAGCTGGATCTGTTCGCCTGCCAGGAAGTGCGGGTGCATCTGGTGACGCGTCAGCTGGAACTCGGTGGCTCGGCCGATCGCACGCTGTGCGGCACTCTGCTGCCGGCGCAACCGCGCTGGTCGAATGTTGATCGCCGGGTGTTCCAGGATCAGCGTCTGTGCTCGCTGTGCCGGGCGATTCTCGAATCGCAGAAGCGCGGCACCTCGCCGATCTGGCCCGAGCTTCGATTCGAACTTTAAGATCAAAAGATCGCAGCCTCGTTGCACTCGTCAGCTCCTACAGGGAATGCGTTGCAAATGTAGGAGCTGACGAGTGCAACGAGGCTGCGATCTTTCAGGGCGCGACACGGTCTATCGGCGTGTCTCCCGAATCCCCAGGCCGCGGTGTACAATCGCGCCCTTATACCCTTGATGATCATGCGAAGGATTTTCCGGATGTTGCCGCGCTTTCCTGCCGTCACCCGCTGCCTGTCACTTGCCGCCCTGTGTGTGGCCGGTCCCGTTGCTGCATTGGAGCTTCCCCTGCCACCACCCGGCGAGGACATCGTCGGCCAGGTGCAGGTGATCAAAGCCAAGTACGAAGACACCTTCGCCGACCTGGGCACCACCTACGATCTGGGCTATTCGGAAATGGTTGCGGCCAACCCGGGCATCGATGCCTGGCTGCCGGGCGCCGGTACCGAGATCGTCCTGCCGACGCGTTTCATCCTGCCGCCGGGCCCGCGTGAAGGCATCGTCATCAACCTTGCCGAATACCGTCTTTATTACTACCCGAAAGGCCGCGACGTGGTGTACACCTTCCCGCTGGGCATCGGCCGTGAAGGCTGGGGCTCGCCGATCGCGCACACTTCGATCATCGCCAAGACGCCGAACCCGACGTGGACGCCTCCGGCTTCGATCAAGGCCGAACACGCCGCTGACGGTGATCCGCTGCCGAATGTGGTGCCGGCCGGTCCTGATAACCCGCTGGGGCCGTTCAAGTTCACCCTCGGCACACCGGGCTACCTGATCCACGGTTCGAACAAGAAGTTCGGCATCGGCATGCGCACCAGCCACGGCTGCTTCCGCATGTTCAACAACAACGTGCTGGAAATGGCCGGCATGGTCCCGGTCGGCACCTCGGTGCGCATCATCAACGACCCGTACAAGTTCGGTCGCAGTGGCGGCAAGGTCTATCTGGAAGCGCACACGCCGCTCGACGACAAGGGCAACCCGTCGGTGGTCGACAAGCACACCGCGGTGATCAACGCGATGCTCAAGCGTGAAGACATCACCAGCAACCTGCGCATGAACTGGGATGTGGTGCGTGATGTGGTTGCGGCCGAAGACGGCCTGCCGGTTGAGATCGCCGTGCCGAATACCTCGGCGCCAATGGTCAGCAGTGCACCGATCGATCTGCAGCAATAAGCATTGATCGGAAACCCGCCGAGGCGTGCAGCGTCGGTGGGTTTTTTATTGCCCGGAGAAAAGCACCGGGCACAAAAAAGCCGACCCGGAAAACCGGATCGGCTCGATAACAATCCCGAGGGATTATTACTTGCGGCTAGCTTTTTCCAGCATGCGCAGAGCACGCTCGTTAGCTTCGTCAGCAGTCTGTTGTGCTTTTTGAGCAGCAGCCAGAGCTTCATCAGCTTTACGGTAAGCTTCGTCTGCACGAGCCTGGGAGCGAGCAGCTGCGTCTTCAGTAGCGGTCAGACGTGCTTCGGTTTCTTTCGATGCGCTGCTGCAACCGGTAGCCAGAACTGCGGCCAGAGCCAGAGCAGAGAATTTCAGAACGTTGTTCATCGTGTTCCCCTTCAAGGACTTTCAAATTAAGTGGCTGTCTCCTCACGATTGAGGAAATAGCCGGCGTACATACTACCCATTACTTGTAGTAAGTAAACTGACGTAGCGCAAGAAGCAAAAAAAATTGTAGGCGTTGATTCTTTTTCGAGCAACTTTTAACTGCGCTGTATAAAAAATATCCAGCTGCAAGCCCCGGCGTGAGCGACTCAAACGGAAAAAGTTCCCACCGTCGCATGCTGTTTTTGCGACTTCGGCTAAAGTCTTTCTAAATGAATTCGTCCACACTTTTGTTCAGGTTCTGCGAAGCGCTTCGCGTATCTTTGTTGATGTTCAGGTGACTTTAAAAAAGCTTGCACGTCTTAAGTCTCAACATTCCGGCAATGTTCAGGCAAGCGGCGCGCAAAGAGGGTCTGCGACCGAACCTGCGAGCATCGAAGCCTTTGCCCCCAAACCGTCCGATGACGAGCGTACCTTGAGCATTTTCGCCAATGGTGCCTACTATTCAGCAGGTGTCAGATTGCGCGAGATCGGTGTGGCTCTTCTCAGTGTCCATCAGGCACGGGGTGGCGTAGATGTTCCTTCGCCGGAAAAACATCGGTAAGGTAGGGGTCACAATTCAAGACCCGCGAGGAGTAGTGATGAGCGAGGCGTTGTCCATCCACCATGACCAGGCTGGTCATCAATTCGAGACCACTGTGGACGGTCATCGTGCTTACCTGACCTACATGGATCTGGGCAAGCAGACCCTGGATATCTACCGCACCTTCGTGCCTAATGCCCTGCGCGGCCGTGGCATTGCCGCAGCGCTGACTGAACGCGCGCTGCAATACGCCGAAGAAATGGGCTACACGGTGATCCCGTCTTGCTCCTACGTCGAGCGCTACATGGAACGCCATCAGCGTCGCGCCGCGAAGATCTGAATCGCACACACAAAAACGCCGGACAATGTCCGGCGTTTTTTTATGCCCGTAAAACGCAGCTTACGTGCGCTGACGCTTCGGCAATACGTCCTTGAGCTTGGCGTGCATGCTGCGCAAGGTGTTTTCGGTAGCGGACCAATCGATGCAGGCATCGGTGATCGACACGCCGTATTGCAGGTCGGCGAGGTCTTTCGGAATCGCCTGGCAGCCCCAGTTCAGGTGGCTTTCGACCATCAGGCCGATGATCGACTGGTTACCCTCGAGGATCTGGTTGGCGACGTTTTCCATCACCAGCGGTTGCAGGGCCGGGTCCTTGTTGGAGTTGGCGTGGCTGCAATCGACCATGATGTTCGGCTTGATCTTCGCTTTGTTCAGCGCCTGCTCGCACAGGGCCACGCTGACCGAATCATAGTTCGGCTTGCCGTTACCGCCACGCAGCACCACGTGACCGTAGGCGTTGCCTTTGGTGGTGACGATCGACACGCCACCTTCCTGGTTGATGCCGAGGAAACGGTGCGGGCTGGACACCGACTGCAAGGCGTTGATCGCCACGGTCAGGCCGCCGTCGGTGCCGTTCTTGAAGCCGACCGCCGAGGAGAGGCCGGAAGCCATTTCGCGGTGAGTCTGCGATTCGGTGGTACGCGCGCCGATGGCCGACCAGCTGATCAGATCCTGCAGATACTGCGGGGAGATCGGGTCGAGGGCTTCGGTGGCAGTCGGCAGGCCTTTCTCGGCCAGGTCGAGCAGCAACTGACGACCGATGTGCAGACCGTCCTGGATCTTGAACGAGTCGTCCAGATACGGATCGTTGATCAGACCTTTCCAGCCGACGGTGGTGCGCGGCTTCTCGAAATACACGCGCATGACCAGATACAGGGTGTCGGAGACTTCCTCGGCGAGCACCTTGAGGCGATCGGCGTATTCGTGGGCAGCCTTGATGTCGTGAATCGAGCACGGGCCGATCACGACGAACAGACGGTGGTCGGTGCCATCGAGAATGTTGCGAATGACTTCGCGGCCCTTGGTGACGGTGCGCAGGGCGGCGTCGCTCAGGGGGATATCACGCTTGAGCTGATCGGGAGTGATCAGGGTCTCGTTAGAGGCGACGTTTAGGTCGTTGATCGGTAAATCAGCCATCGTTTACTCGTCAGGTCACGGGTGCCGGCCGCCAGCGATCCCCGCGCGGCGGAGCACAGCAGATTTAGCGCGTCGGGGGAGCCGAACCTTAGCGCGTCAGAGGCGGCTCGACAATGGGCAAACCGTGCTTTAGTCCAGCGCTGGCTGCGCAAAAGCCTTGCGCAGGTTGTCGTGGGAGAACTCTTCGGCGTGCTCCTCGACCCATTGCAGGGCCAGCGCCTGACTATCCTGCAGATCGTCGTGGCTGTCCTGCATGCGCGAATAGCGTTCGATCTGACACACCTGCTCACCCATTCGCGCGCTGAACAGGGTCTGTTCGTCAGTGAAGGCAATGCCCACCAGATAGCCTTTTTTACGCCGCAGACACCAGGCCACATAGCCCGGATAACAGAAGTCGGCATTCAGCGTCGGCATGCGTACTTGCAGCGCAGTGCCATGGCGCCAGGCGCGGTGGTAATTGCAAGCGATGCCGCCGAGGCTGATAGTGTGCAGCTGTTGTCTGGAAATGCATTCAGGCTTGAGTAACGTCAATTCAACCGGCACTTCGTCCGGATGAGGAATGAAACGTCCCATGAGCACAGACTCCCTGTGTCGGCCATCTGACATTGTTTCCCCCAGTATAGTGGTCGAATCCGAGCTGACCGACTTCGACGCCGACCAGCGGCTGCTGGCGATGCGCGGGGTTTCTCTGGTGATCTTCACCAGCGTCGGCTGTGCCAGTTGTCGTTATGCCCGCGAGGTGTTGCCGGGATTGCCGCTGGCGATCGATCGGCTGTGCTGGATCGACGCCGGCAACAATGGCGGCCTGGTCGAGCGTTATCAGGTGTTTCATTTGCCGGCGCTGTTTGTGGTGTGCGACGGCGAGTTCTTTGGCGCAGTGCACACTCGTCTGACGGTTGATGAGCTCAACCAGGCAGTGGCACAGGCGCTGGGTCGAATTGCAGAGGAGTTGCCATGAGCGAGACAGTCAGCAAACCGGTGGTGGGGATTATCGGCACCGGTGCAATCGGCGGGTTCTACGGGGTGATGCTGGCGCGTGCCGGGTTTGAGGTGCACTTTTTGTTGCGCAGCGAATTTTCCGCCGTGGCTGAGCGCGGTTTGCAGATCAACAGTGCGGTGCATGGGCCGTTGACGCTGCATCCGGTCAATGCCTATTCCGCTGCCGAAGACATGCCGCCCTGTGACTGGCTGCTGGTCGGCACCAAGACCACCAGCAACGCCGGTCTGGCCCCGGCGATCATTCAGGCCTCCAAACCTGACGCAAAAGTGCTGTTGCTGCAGAACGGTCTGGATGTCGAAGACAGCCTGCGGCCGCTGTTGCCGGATTCGCTGCATCTGCTCGGTGGTCTGTGCCTGATCTGCGTGCACCGCGAGGGGCCGGGGCAGATTACCCATCAGGCCCTTGGCGCGGTGAATGTCGGTTATCACAGCGGCTCGGCCATTGATGAAGTAGCGCGCATGGCGATCGTCGAGGAGGGCGCCGGACTGTTCCGTGCCGCCGGCATCGACTCGCAGGCGATGGCCAACCTGCATCAGGCGCGCTGGCAGAAACTGGTGTGGAATATTCCCTATAACGGACTTTCGGTATTGCTCGGCGCGGGAACCGAAGCGCTGATGGCTGATGCTGACAGCCGCGTGTCGATTCAGGCGTTGATGGCGGAAGTGGTGCAGGGCGCCCGGGCCTGTGGATACGAGATCCCGCCCGGTTACGCCGAATACCTGTTCACCATGACGGAAAAAATGCCCGATTACTGGCCGAGCATGTACCACGACTTTGCATACAAGCGTCCGCTGGAGCTGGAGGCGATCTACGCCCGGCCACTGGCGGCGGCGAAAGCGGCGGGGTGCGAGTTGCCGCGCATCGAGGCGTTGTATCGCCATTTGGGTTTTATCGACCGACGCAATACCTGAGTCGGTTGTTCTGGGGGAAGGCATGGCCAATAACATCGATGACAAACTGGTGCTGGCGATTTCCTCGCGGGCCTTGTTCGACCTGAGCGAAAGCCACAAGGTCTACCTGTCGAGCGGCGTCGAAGCCTATCGGCAATATCAGATCGAGCACGAAGACGAAATCCTCGCGCCGGGCGATGCGTTCCCTCTGGTGGAAAAACTCCTGAGCTTGAACAGTCGCCTCGGCCGCGCGCGGGTCGAGGTGATTCTGGTTTCCCGTAACAGCGCCGACACCGGGCTGCGCGTGTTCAACTCGATTCATCATTACGGTCTGGCGATTTCTCGTGCGGCGTTCGTCGGCGGGCGCAGTCCGTATCCGTATCTGAAAGCGTTTGGCTGCGACCTCTTTCTCTCGACCCACGCCGAAGACGTGCGTGCGGCGCTGGACGCCGGGTTCGCCGCCGCGACGATTCTGTCCGGAGGCGCGAGCCGCGCGGCCAGTGATGAATTGCGTATCGCCTTTGACGGTGACGCGGTGATCTTTTCCGACGAGTCCGAGCGCGTTTATCAGTCCGGCGGCCTGGAAGCGTTTCAGGCCAAGGAACGCGAATCGGCACGCGAGCCATTGCGTGGTGGGCCGTTCAAGGGCTTTCTGGCAGCGCTCAATCTGTTGCAGCGCGAGTTTCCCGATGACGATTGCCCGATCCGCACGGCGCTGGTGACCGCGCGTTCGGCGCCGGCCCATGAGCGGGTGATCCGCACCTTGCGGGAATGGGATATTCGCCTCGATGAGTCGCTGTTTCTCGGTGGTCTGACCAAATCGGCGTTCCTCGAAGCCTTCGCCGCCGACGTGTTCTTCGATGACCAGACCGGCCATTGCGAACTGGCTCGCGAAGTGGTCGCCACCGGCCACGTGCCCCATGGCATCAGCAACGAACCGTCGATCTAGAGCCTTTTCATTCAGGACGTTGCGTCGCACGTCGTACTCGCCAAGGCACTGCTAAGCTGAATCAATCTCCGCCATCGTTGGCTCGCGAGGAGGTCCCATGATTCGCTCAATGCTGTATGCCACCGACCTCGGTCTGTACGCACCGTTCGTGATGCAGCATGCCCTGGCCTTGGCGCGCACCTTCAATGCCGATCTGTATGTAGTACACGCGGTGGAACCCATGGGCCTGTTTGCCGAGTCGGTGCTGCAAAGCTATCTCGACGAACAGGCATTGAACGAATTCCATAGTCAGGGTCTGAAAACAGTCATCGCCAATATCGAACAACGGGTGCTCGACAGCTTTCGTGAAGAACTGGGGGACGACGGCGAACAGGATCTGCAGCGCATTCGCGCGGTGCGCGTGCTGCAGGGTGATCCGTCGCAGGTGATTCTCGACCAGGTGCACAAGCTCTCGGTCGATCTGCTGATCGTCGGCAGTCACAGCCATGGCGTCGGCGCGGAAACGCCGTTGGGGCGCACGGCGGCGCGGGTCCTGCAGTTGGCCAAGGTGCCGGTCTATCTGGTGCCGCTGATGGAACGCCGGCGGCGTGAGGATCGCTGAAGCAGGAATAATGGCGTTTTGATAAAAAAGTTCTAGATTTATTCTTCGAACCATTAATATAGTTATATACCGTCGCTGATGCCCGTGGCGTCTACCTGCTTTGAGGGATTGATATGAAGCTTCAACAACTGCGCTACATCTGGGAAGTGGCGCACCACGACCTCAACGTTTCCGCTACCGCTCAAAGCCTGTACACCTCGCAACCGGGCATCAGTAAGCAGATCCGCCTGCTGGAAGACGAGCTGGGCGTCGAAGTCTTCGCCCGCAGCGGCAAGCACCTGACCCGCGTCACCCCGGCCGGCGAGCGCATCATCACCACCGCTGGCGAGATCCTGCGCAAAGTCGAAAGCATCAAGCAGATTGCCCAGGAATTCTCCAACGAGAAAAAGGGCACCCTGTCGATCGCCACCACCCACACCCAGGCACGTTACGCGCTGCCGCCGGTGATCAGCAATTTCATCAAGCAATACCCGGACGTGGCGCTGCACATGCATCAGGGCTCGCCGATGCAGATCGCCGAAATGGCCGCTGACGGCACCGTCGATTTCGCCATTGCCACTGAAGCGCTGGAGCTGTTCGGTGATCTGGTGATGATGCCGTGCTACCGCTGGAACCGCTGCGTGGTCGTACCCCACGGCCACCCGCTGACCAAGCTGCCGAAGCTGACCCTCGAAGCGCTGGCCGAATATCCGATTGTTACTTACGTGTTCGGTTTCACCGGCCGTTCCAAGCTCGACGAAGCCTTCAGCCATCGTGGCCTGACGCCGAAAGTGGTGTTCACCGCTGCTGACGCCGACGTGATCAAAACCTACGTGCGTCTGGGTCTGGGCGTAGGCATCGTGGCTAAGATGGCCGTCGATACCAAGCTCGATAACGACCTGGTGGTGCTGGATGCCAGCGAACTGTTCGAGTCGAGCATCACCAAGATCGGTTTCCGTCGTGGCACCTTCCTGCGTGGCTTCATGTGCGACTTCATCGAGAAATTCGCCCCGCACCTGACCCGCGAAGTCATGGCCAAGGCCATTCAGTGCCACAACAAGCAAGAGCTCGAAGAGCTGTTCGACGGCGTCGAACTGCCCGTTCACTAAGCACCCGCTTCAGAGCACCTCGGTGACAGCAAATTGTTGCCGGGTGCCCGCCACCAGAATCTCCACCTCATCGCCCGCGAACTTGCCCAGCAGACTTTTGCCCAGCGGCGAGCGTGGGGTGATGACGGTGATCGGCTGACCGACCACGTCGACTTTCAGCCCCGCCGCATCCGGCGCCAGAAACAGCCATTGCTCGCGACCCTTTTCGTCCTCCAGACCGAGCAGGGCGCCGACTTCAATGCCGCGATTTTCATCGTAGGCACGCAACGTCAGGTTCTGACACAGCGCCAGTGACTGACGGATTTCCTCAACCCGCTTCGCCTGACCCGCCGCCAGATACGACGCCTCCAGCCCCAGCGTGTCGTATTTGTTTTCGGCGATATTTTCTTCGTGGGTCGCGGTTTCGTAAGCGGTTTGCGCGGCGCGCTCGGCGATGTCGAGGTCGATGCGCAGCTTGTCGAGAATCAACTGGTGGACGCTGTGTTTGTTCATGATCAATCGCAGAATTGCAAAACGTTGGCGCGGCTCTTTTCGGTCGGCGCGGTCTGGTCCTGCTGCAGCCAGAACTGGCATTTCGGATTGGACGCGTTACGCGAATTGGCGCGCGCCTGATCCAGTCGGGCCTGCTGTTCATTCTTGCGCAGGTTTTCTTCGTACTGTTGGAACAGCGGACTTTGCGGCGGAATGTCAGGCTGAACCTGCACGGGCGCCACAGCCGGGGGATTGACGCGCTGCTGTACCGCTTGCGCGACAGGGGCCAGTTGCTCGGGAAAGATAAAGCGCGAAAGCAGCCAGCAGGTCAGCGCAATCGCCAGGAACCCCAGCCACAGGCCCAGCGCAATGCTGCCGGTCAGATGCAGCGCGCTAAGCTGAACAGGCAAGGGACGACGCGGATTGGGACGGTAGGGCATGGCGGCCTCCTGGCGGATGGTTGCGGGCAAGCGGCGATTGTCGCACGAAGATTAATCGCCGTCGGCTCTTCTGCGCGAGCGCATTTATGCGGACAATCGAGGTTTTTTGCCAACGGGAGAACGGCATGCCTGAAGCGAAACCCCGCTGGGACATATTCTGCACCGTGGTCGATAACTTCGGTGACATCGGCGTGACCTGGCGCCTGGCCCGGCAGCTGGTGGCCGAGCATGCCTTGCCGGTGCGCCTGTGGGTGGATGATCTGCGCGCGTTCGAGCGCCTCTGTCCTGAGATCGATGTCGATGTTGTGCAGCAATGGCAGCAGGGCGTCGAGGTGCGTCAGTGGCCGAGCGAATGGCTGCACGCCGAGGCGGCCGACGTAGTCATCGCCGCCTTCGCCTGTCAGTTGCCCACTGATTACATGGACAGCATGGCCGCACGGGAAACGCCACCGCTGTGGCTCAACCTCGATTATCTCAGCGCCGAAGACTGGGTCACCGGCTGCCACGGCTTGCCGTCGGTAAAATACAAAACGGTGCAGAAGTTCTTTTTCTTTCCAGGCTTCAAACCGGGCACCGGTGGCCTGCTGCGCGAACGCGGACTGCTCGAACAGCGTCGGCAGTTTCAGCAGGATCGGCCGGCCCAGCGACATTTCCTGCAAGCCTTGGGTATCGATCCTGCTCCGGACGCGCAACTGATCTCGCTGTTTGCTTATGAAAACCCCGGGTTGGCCAGTTGGCTGGACGTGCTGGCGGCCGATGCACAGGCGACTCACCTGCTGGTGCCGGAAGGGCGGATTCTCGGCGATGTGGCGCGCTGGCTAAATGTGGAAACCCTGACGGTCGGCGCGATTCATGTGCGCGAGTCCCTGACCGTGCAAGTGCTGCCGTTCGTCCGTCAGGACCAGTACGACCATCTGCTCTGGTGCTGCGATTTCAACGCGGTGCGCGGTGAAGATTCATTCGTTCGCGCGCAATGGGCGGGGCGGCCGATGCTCTGGCACATCTATCAGCAGGACGATGACATCCATCTGGACAAGCTCGATGCTTTTCTCGCGCTCTACACTCACGGCCTTCCGCCCGCTGCGGCGCAGGCGATGAACGGTCTGTGGCGAGCGTGGAGTGCCGGTCAACCGATCGGCGAGCACTGGCTGGCGGTGCGAAATCATTGGCCGGAACTCGAGAAAAACGCCGAGGCATGGTGTCTGGAACAGGCCTTGCAGGCGGATCTTGCCACGGCGCTGGTACAGTTTTATGTAAATTGGATATGATACGCGGCCTAGATTTTTGTAAATCCCATCCAAATTCGGATATTCGCAATGAAAACTGGTAAAGAACTCAAACCCGGTACCGTGATCCGTATCGACAACGATCCTTGGCTGGTTCAGAAAGCTGAATTCACCAAGTCGGGCCGTAACAGCGCGATCATGAAGACCAAGCTGAAGAACCTGCTGACCGGTTACAAGACCGAAACCGTTTACGGTGCGGACGACAAACTGGACGACGTGATCCTGGATCGTAAAGAAGCCACCCTGTCGTTCATCAGCGGTGACACCTACACGTTCATGGACACCACTGACTACACCATGTACGAGCTGAACGCCGAAGACATCGAAAGCGTTCTGCCTTTCGTTGAAGAAGGCATGACCGACGTTTGCGAAGCCGTGTTCTTCGAAGAGCGCCTGGTTTCCGTAGAGCTGCCGACCACCATCGTGCGTCAGGTTGACTACACCGAAGGCTCCGCTCGCGGTGACACTTCCGGCAAGGTGATGAAGCCTGCCAAACTGAAGAACGGTACCGAGCTGTCGGTTGCCGACTTCATCGAAATCGGCGACATGATCGAGATCGATACCCGCGAAGGCGGTTCCTACAAAGGCCGTGCAAAATAAGCACTGTTTTTTGCGGAAAGAAAAAACCCGACCATTGAGTCGGGTTTTTTTGTGCCTGTAAGAAACACTCGGAACCCTGTGGGAGCGAGCCTGCTCGCGAATGCGGTGTGTCATTCAATGAAGCGCTGTCTGACGGGACGCTTTCGCGAGCAGGCTCACTCCCACAATGGGACGGTGGTTACTTCAAGTGTTGCTTCAGTTCTTCAGACGCCTGCAACATCGCCGAACGCACCGCCGGTACCTGGCTGACCACGTTGAGCAAACCGTAATCGTGAATCATGCCGTTGTAGCGCACCGACGTTACCGGAACCCCGGCCTCGTCGAGTTTGCGCGCATAGGCTTCGCCTTCATCGCGCAGCACGTCGGCGCTGGCAGTCTGCACCAGTGCAGGCGGCAGGCCTTTGAGCTGTGCGGTAGTAGCGCGCAGCGGTGACGCGTAGATCTCGTTGCGCTGTTTGGCGTCGGTGGTGTAGTTGTCCCAGAACCACTTCATCATGTTGCGGGTGAGGAAGTGCCCTTCGGCGTACTGGTTGTACGAACCGGTGTCAAAGTTGGCATCGGTCACCGGCCACAGCAGCACCTGGAATTTGATCGCCGGGGTGCCCTTGTCCTTGGCCATCAGCGCAACCACTGCGGCCATGTTGCCGCCGACGCTGTTGCCGGCCACGGCCAGGCGCTTGCCGTCGACATTGATCTCTTTACCGTGTTCCGCCACCCATTTGGTCGCAGCGTAGGCCTGGTTGATCGCCACCGGGTAATGCGCTTCCGGCGAAGGGGTGTAGTTGACGAACACCGCCGCCGCACCCGAACCGACCACCAGATCGCGTACCAGACGTTCGTGAGTCGGGAAGTCCCCCAGCACCCAGCCGCCGCCGTGGAAGAACATGAACACCGGCAGCTCACCCTTGACCCCGGCCGGCCGGACGATGGTCAGGCTCAGCGGTTGGCCATCGACCTGGATGGTCTTCTCGCTGACATCGGCTTTGGGCAACGTCAACTTGACCCCGGACTGCGCGCCGACCAGCACGGCGCGGGCATCCTTGGGCGACAGCTGCTCGATCGGCTTGCCGCTGCCTGAATTCAGCGCATCGAGGAATGCCTGGGTGTTGTGTTCGACATCACCGGCGAAAGCGCTGTGTACCGACAGGGCGAGAAGGGTACCGGTCAAGACTTTGCTGAAAGTGTTCATGTTCATTTTTCCTTGTTCGGGCCGGGGGCTTGAGTGATTACACGGTTACGTGCAGGCGCACATCAACGTTGCCACGGGTGGCGTTGGAGTACGGGCAGACCTGGTGAGCGGCGTCGACCAGCGACTGCGCGTCGGCTTGTTCCAGGCCCGGCAGGCTGATGTGCAAATCGATGTCCAGACCGAAACCGCCAGGGATCTGGCCGATGCCGACATGGGCGGTAATCGACGCGTCGTCAGGAATCTTGCGCTTGGTCTGGCTGGCGACGAATTTCAGTGCGCCGATGAAGCAGGCCGAGTAACCGGCAGCGAACAGTTGCTCAGGGTTGGTCGCCGCGCCGCCAGCACCGCCGAGTTCTTTCGGGGTGGCCAGTTTGACGTCGAGTACGTTGTCGCTGGAGATCGCACGACCGTCACGGCCGCCAGTGGAAGTTGCGATTGCGGTGTAGAGAGTTTGCATGGTGTGAGCCTCATTGGTTGTGGTGTTGCGCGCTAATTGTTTGCGCGCTAAGTAGGTGTGAAGAGAATGTATAGCGCTAATGTTTAGCGCGCAAGATAAATTTTTAATAAAAATCGCGTTTTGCTCAAGGGCATAGCGTGGAAGGGGCGGGTAAGGCTTGATTTAGAGCGCTTGACGAGGGAATGCAGGCGGGAAAAATATTTTTGTTGGCGCTGAAATCACTGTGGGAGCGAGCCTGCTCGCGAAGGCGGTGGAACATTCAACGACTCGCTGTCTGATCGGACGCTTTCGCGAGCAGGCTCGCTCCCACAGGGGAATGTAGCGGGGCTTAATTCAGGCTGTCTTGCAGATGTCCGCGCAGCGCTTGCAGCTCTGCCTGCAATTTCTGCAGACGTTCAAGGGTGAAGCCACTGGCGCCAAGGATGCACTGCGGCACGGTCTGCGCCTTGTCACGCAAGGCGCGGCCTGCTGCGGTCAGTTCGACAATCACCACCCGCTCATCTTCACGACTGCGGGTGCGGCTGAGCAGGCCTTCGGCTTCCAGACGCTTGAGCAATGGCGTCAGCGATCCCGGATCGGTCAGCAGGCGTGCGCTGATTTCTCCGACAGTCAGACCGTCCTTCTCCCACAACACCATCATCGCCAGATACTGCGGATAGGTCAGACCCAGCGCCTGCAACAGCGGCTTGTAGACCTTGGTCATCATCAGCGAGGTCGAGTGCAGGGCGAAGCACGCCTGATTGTCGAGCAGAAGGTCGTCGCAGTTGTCGCGTTCGCAAGTCATTGTCAAAGCCTTGATCGTTGATCGTTTTTTAATCTAGCGCTCGAATCTTTAAGGCGCCAGATAAATATGTCCGGCGTCAGTGCCGGGCGAATTGCCGTTGCAGCGCCAGATCCCATGGAGGCACCGGGCTGAAGCGGGTTTTCAGGTATTCCAGCAATAACCGACTGCGCGAATGGACCTGCTGTTCCATGCGCAGCGCGTAAATGCCGGTGGACTCCGGCGGCGGCAGGCCGTTTTCGCAGAACAGTGGCACCAGTTCGCCACGCAGCAAGTATTCGCTGGCCAGCCAGGTCGGCAGGTGTGCGACGCCCAGACCCGCCGCCGCGCCACACGCCAGAGCTTCGGCATTGTTGGCGCTCAGGCGTACCCGCGATGGCCGGTGCAGTTGCATTTGCCCGTCCACTTCGAATTTCCAGGCAAAGGGCGGCGCAAGGCCTTCCCAGTCGAGCCCGTCGTGTTCACTCAACTGCGCCGGATGCTCGGGCACGCCGCGCTGCTTGAGATAGTCAGGGCTGGCGCAGGCGACGCGGACCATGCTCGCCAATGGCGTGGCGACCAGGCGCGAGTCAGCCAATTGGCCGGTACGCAGCACCAGATCGACCTTGCCCAGGCTGCTGCCGGCCATGTCGCTGAAGCTGTCGATCAGGTGCATCTGCACATCCAGTCCCGGATACAGCAGGAGAAAATCGGCAATCACCGGCGCCAGATGCCGCCGCCCGAAGGCTGCTGGCGCATCGATGCGGATCAGGCCTTCCGGTGCGCTGCTCAATGACACCGCTTCGGCACGCGCCAGTTGCAACTCGGCGATGATCCGTCGCGCCCGTTCGGCAAAGGCCAGACCGGCCGAAGTCGGCAGCACGGCATGGGTGCTACGCACGAACAGCTGACTGCCGACGGCACTTTCCAGGCTATCGATGCGCCGCGCCACGGCGGATGGTGTCAGCGGATGACGGCGCGAAGCGGCAGAAAAGCTGCCACTCTCCAGCACATCGAGAAACAGGCCGAGCTGATCGGTCAATTGGTTGGGATTCATGGAAATCACGCTTGTGCAAAATCGGCATAGCCATTGTGCGTTGCTATGCGTTTCCCCGCTAGGCGTGAGTGCGTAGCATTGGCCGCCTGTCGTTAGAGGATTACCGTTGTGATGGATTTTCTGTTGTACCTGCTGTTCGGCGCCGCCCTGGGCACATTGGGCGGGATCTTTGGCATTGGCGGTGGCTTGATTGCGATTCCATTGCTTGGCGTGTGGTTTGGGCTTGATCAGCAGATCGCCCAAGGCACGGCGCTGGTGATGGTGGTACCGAACGTGATGCTGGCGCTGTGGCGTTATCACCAGCGTAATCGCATCGAATTGCGCCATGCGCTGCCGCTGGCAGTGATGGGTTTCTGCTTTGCCTGGCTTGGCTCGATCTGGGCGGTGGGCATCGATGCGCAGACCATGCGCATCGGATTTGTCGCCTTTCTGGTGGCGCTGTCGGCCTACAACCTGTTGAAGATGTTCGGTCCGCGCCCAGCGCCGACTGCCGAGATGCGCCATTCCTGGCCGTGGCTGGGCGTGCTCGGCGCTGCTTCCGGGACCATGGGCGGCTTGTTCGGCGTCGGCGGCGCGGTGGTGGCCACGCCAGTGTTGACCAGCCTGTTCGGCACCAGTCAAGTGGTTGCTCAAGGCTTGTCGCTGGCGCTGGCCCTGCCGAGCACTGGCGTAACCCTGGTGACCTATGCGGTGCACCACGAAGTCGACTGGATGATCGGCCTGCCTCTGGCGGTCGGAGGTCTGCTCAGCATCAGTTGGGGCGTGAAAGTTGCCCACGCCATGCCGGAAAAACTCCTGCGTGGGCTGTTCTGCGGTTTTCTGGTGCTGTGTGCGGTGATGCTCGCGTTTAAAGTTTGAAGCCCTCGACAATGTGTTCGGCCAGGCACTCGGTGATCGGCGACGGGTTGTTCAGATTGCGGATCAGCATGATGCTCGCCTCGGGCAGCAGCGGCAGGTCTTCGGCGGCGCCAAGGATGCGCATGTCCGGGGTGATCAGGCTTTCCAGTTGCGCGGTGATCGCCAGCCCCGCGCTGACTACCGCCATCAGCGCCGACAGGCTGCTGCTGTTGTAGGCGATGCGGTAATCGCGGCCCATCGCATCCAGCGCATTGCACGCCCACAGGCGGCAGAAACAATCACTGTTGAACATCGCCAGGGGCAGCGGCGTCTGTTCGTGGGCGCTGAAGTTCTGCGCCTCGGCCCAGACAAAGCGCTCCTTGCGCAGCAACTGGCCGATCTCGTTGCCCGGCTCACGGGTGACGATCGACAAGTCCAGATCAGTGCGCTGCAACAGTTGTTTGGTCGATTCGCAATGTACTTCGATCTGGATCAGCGGATAGAACTGCGCGAACCGCGACAGGATCCCCGGCAGAAAACGCATCACGTAATCATCCGGCGTACCGATGCGCACGGTGCCGACCATGTGCGGCTCGCGCAGGGTGTTGAACACTTCACTGTGCAGTTTGAGGATGCGCCGCGCGTAACCGAGCAGCACCTGGCCTTCAGCTGTCAGTCGCACCTGACGGCCATCGCGCTCGAACAGCTGGCGCTGCAACACGTCTTCTTCCAGGCGTTTCATCTGCATGCTCACCGCCGACTGGGTGCGGTTGACCATCTCGCCGGCACGGGTGAAACCGCCCTGATCGGCAATCGCGACAAAGGTGCGCAGGACATCGGTATCGATACTGGGGTAGGCGGACAATTGATGAATCTCCGTGATGCATGCCATCAGAAACATTCGTTGGATTGATCTTAGCGCTGGCGCGAGACTTGAGCCATCCACAAAAGGAGGCAAGACGATGAAAGGTCAAAGAGAGTATGCAAGCGAAGAACAGCTGTCCGGCCACGGCCATATCGTGTCCGATCTGCTGCACAAATTCAGCCGCTGGTATGAGCTGCATCGTGAACGGGAAATGCTCGCCGGTCTGAGCGATGAGGCGCTGAAAGACATCGGCATCAGCCGCGCCGATGTTGAACACGAAACCGTGCGGCCGTTCTGGGACGATCCGATGCATAAATGATGAGGCTATCGCTACACAAACCCCTTTCAGGTGAGGTAGGTTGCGAGCAGACATGGAGGAATAAATGCCCGCGACAGTGTTCTTTTCCCTCAAACAGGCGCGACGTCTGGCGCTGGCCGCCCAAGGGTTCAACGGGCGCCAGCCGCCGACCGTCAATGCCAGTCATCTCAACCGGCTGATCGAACGGCTGGGCCTGCTGCAAATCGATTCCGTCAATGCCGTGGTGCGCTCGCACTACCTGCCGCTGTTTTCCCGTCTCGGTTCCTATCCATCTGACTTGCTCGACCAGGCTGCCTGGAGTGCGGGCCGGCGGCGCACGCTGTTCGAATACTGGGGCCATGAAGCGTCGCTGTTGCCGCTGTCGATGTACCCGTTGCTGGGTTGGCGCATGCAACGCGCCAAGCGTGGCGAAGACATCTATCAGCAACTGGCAAAGTTTGGTCGCGAACAGCAGGAAACCATCCGCCGTGTGCTGACTGCGGTTGAGGAGCGGGGCGCGCTGGGCGCTGGCAGTCTGTCGACCCGCGAAGACAAGGCCGGGCCGTGGTGGGACTGGAGTGCCGAGAAACATGCACTGGAATGGTTGTTCGCCGCCGGTGAGGTCACAGTGGCGGGGCGACGCGGTTTCGAGCGCTTGTACGATTTGCCCGAGCGGGTGATTCCTGCGGCGATCCTGCAACAGCCCACGCCGGACGAGGCCGAGGCGCAACGCGGTTTGCTGTTGCATGCGGCGCAAGCATTGGGCGTTGGTTCGGAAAAAGACCTGCGTGATTACTTTCGCCTGAGCCCCGCGGATGCGCGCCCGCGTCTGGCTGAGTTGGTTGAGGCGGGGCAATTGCAGATGTGCGAAGTCGGCGACTGGCGGCAGATCGCCTATTGCCTGCCGGAGCCCAAAGTGCCGCGCAAGGTCATTGCCAGTGCGCTGCTGTCGCCGTTCGACTCGCTGATCTGGGAGCGCAGCCGCACCGAGCGTTTGTTCGATTTCCGCTATCGTCTGGAAATCTACACACCGCAGCCCAAGCGCGTTTACGGCTATTACGTGCTGCCGTTTTTGCACAACGAGCGGATCGCCGCGCGGGTTGATCTACGCGCAGAGCGGGCGGCGGGGCAGTTGGCGGTGCATGCGGTGCACGAAGAGGAGCCGGGGCTGGACGAGGAGGGCATGCTGGCGCTGGCGCTGAATTTGCGGCGGATGGCGGGTTGGCTGGGGCTTGAGCGGGTGCAGTTGAATTGTCAGCGCGAGAGTGCGGGGCGGTTGCGGGTGGCATTGGCGCGGATTGAGGTTGCCTGAGCCGGCCCTTTCGCGAGCAGGCTCGCTCCCACAGGGAAACGCATTGCAAATGTGGGAGCGAGCCTGCTCGCGAAGGGAGGCGACGCCGTCTAGCGGCGGACTTGCTTCAGGGTCTCGGCAATCAAAAACGCCAATTCCAGCGACTGGTCGGCATTCATCCGCGGATCGCAGTGGGTGTGGTAACGGTCGGACAAGCCATCCTCGGTAATTGGTCGGGCGCCGCCGATGCACTCGGTGACGTTCTGCCCGGTCATCTCGATATGAATGCCGCCGGCATAGCTGCCTTCCGCTTCGTGCACCTGGAAGAACTGCTTCACCTCGCCAAGGATCTGTGCGAAGTCACGGGTCTTGTAGCCGCTGCTGGCCTTGATGGTGTTGCCGTGCATCGGATCGGAGCTCCACAGCACCTGCTTGCCTTCGCGCTGGACCGCGCGGATCAGTGCCGGCAGATGATCGCCGACCTTGTTCGCGCCCATCCGCGCGATCAGGTTCAAGCGGCCCGGATCGTTGTCCGGGTTGAGCACGTCGATCAGGCGGATCAGGTCATCGGGGTTCATGCTCGGGCCGACCTTGACGCCGATCGGGTTGTTCACGCCGCGCAGGAATTCAACGTGCGCGCCGTCGAGCTGGCGGGTGCGGTCGCCGATCCACAGCATGTGCGCCGAGCAATCGTAGTAATCGTTGGTCAGGCTGTCGCGGCGCACGAAGGCTTCTTCGTAGTTCAGCAGCAACGCTTCGTGGGCGGTGAAGAAACTGGTTTCGCGCAGTTGCGGTGAGCTGTCCATGCCGCAGGCGCGCATGAACGCCAGGGTTTCATCGATGCGGTCGGCGAGGTGGCTGTACTTCTCGGCCAGCGCCGAGTTGGCGATGAAATCCAGGTTCCACTTGTGCACTTGGTGCAGGTCGGCGAAACCGCCCTGGGCGAAAGCGCGCAACAGGTTCAAGGTTGCTGTGGACTGATGATAGGACTGCAGCAAACGCTCCGGATCCGGCACGCGGCTCTTTTCGTCGAAGCCGATGCCATTGACGATGTCGCCACGGTAGGCCGGCAGGGTCACGCCGCCGATGGTTTCGTCGTTGGCCGAACGCGGCTTGGCGAACTGACCGGCCATGCGCCCGACCTTGACCACCGGGCAGCCAGCGGCGAAGGTCATGACGATTGCCATTTGCAGCAACACTTTGAAGGTGTCGCGGATCTTCGCGGCGGAGAATTCGGCGAAGCTTTCCGCGCAATCGCCGCCCTGCAACAGAAACGCGCGACCCTGGGTGACTTCGGCAAACTGCCGGCGCAGCTCGCGCGCTTCGCCGGCGAACACCAGCGGCGGATAGCTGGCCAGAGTCTGCTCGACCTGTTGCAGGTGCGCGGCGTCGGGGTATTGCGGTTGTTGCTGGATCGGCAGGGCGCGCCAGCTGTCAGGGCTCCACGGTTGGCTCATCACGGTCTCGAAGTTCGTACGCAGGGAAGCGCCATGTTAGCAGCAATTAGTGCGTGACCTGCTCCCGCCCCATCGCCGACAATCGCCGCTTTGCCACGGCGCCACAGCGGTGCCATCGCGTCACCGCGCCCGGTGACCATCAGGAGACGAAATGACTGAGGAGCGCGTCGAGCATCTGCTCGCCGAAGTACAGGATGAGTTCGGCGTGATTCGCGTGCTGGAAGTGGCCGATTACCGCTTTCTCGAGTTCGGCGATGCGATCGAGCAGAGCTGCGTGTTCACCGCCGACCCGAGCTGGCTGGAGTACGACTACACCCGCGCGATGCTGATCGGCGCGCTGTGCCACGAGCAGCCGGAGAGCGCGCTGTTTCTCGGTTTGGGCGCGGGCACGCTGACCCAGGCTTGCCTGAAATTCCTGCCGCTGGAAGACGTCGAAGCCATCGAACTGCGCCCGGACGTACCGCGCCTGGCCATCGAATATCTCGGCCTGGATGACGATCCGCGTTTGTACATCCGCGTCGGCGATGCGCTGGAATTGCTGCCGACTGCCGAGCCGGCGGATCTGATTTTCGTCGACCTCTATACCGATGTCGGTCCCGGTGTCGGACATCTGGCCTGGAGTTTTCTCGGCGATTGTCAGAAACGCCTGAATCCGGGCGGCTGGCTGGTGATCAATCAGTGGGCCACCGACGATGGCAAGCCACTGGGCGCGGCGTTGTTGCGCGGGCTCTATCACCGGCATTACTGGGAGTTGCCGGTGAAGGAGGGCAACGTGATTCTGATCGTTCCGGCGGATCTCGATCAGGCGCTGGACATGCAGGCGCTGACCCAACGGGCCGAAGCGCTGGCGCCGCAGCTGGGGTATTCGTTGCAGTCGTTGATCAACGCGATTCGCCCGGCGACCTGAGCCGGCAGTACCGCCCCCTTCGCGAGCAGGCTCGCTCCCACATTTGAAATGCGTTCTACCTGTGGGAGCGAGCCTGCTCGCGAAAAGGCCCTGACAGGCAGCAGATTCTTCACACCCCTTTGAAAATCCCTGGCCGCCGCTCCACCAACGACCGCACCCCCTCCCGGGCATCCTCAGTGGCGAGCAACTTCTTCACCAGCGCCGGTAACGCCTGCGCCGCCGCTGTCTCACCCTCATAACGCGCCTGTCGCGCTGACATCAAGGTCGCCTGCACGCCCAGCGGTGCCTGCCGGGCAATCCGTTCGGCCAGCTCGATCGCGCGGGGCAGCAAGTCTTCGCTGGCCATCACTTCCTGGACCAAGCCCAGATGCAACGCATCGTGGGCATCGAACTCATCGCCAGTGAGCAACCAGCGCATCGCATTGCCCCAGCCGGCAATCTGCTGGAAACGCAAAGTCGCGCCGCCAAACGGAAAGATCCCACGCTGCACTTCCATCTGCGCGAAGCGAGTATTGCTCGCGCACAGGTTGATGTCCGCCGCCAGCATCAGCTCGATGCCGATGGTCAGGCAGTAACCCTGCGCGGCGACGATGACCGGTTTGCTCACCCGTGGGCCGACGAAAACGCCCCAGGGATCGCAGCCGCCGCTCGGAACCTGCCAGCCTTCGGCCAGGGCTGCGCTGGCATTGACCAGATCGAGCCCGGCGGTGAAGTGCTCGCCATGGCCGAACACCACGGCGACCCGCGCTTCGCGGTCGGCTTCGAATTCGCCGTAGGCCAGGCTCAGGTCGTTGAGCAGGTCGATATCGAAAGCGTTGCGCTTGGCCGCCCGATCGAGGCCGATCAAGTGCACATGACCACGACGTTCTCGGCTGACGCGGCCGGCGCAGGGCTGATTCATGGCTAAATCCTCAAGCGGGAAGGGCGGGTGCGCGGCGCTTTGCCGCAGGTCGGTGAACCGTTTAAGCGTCATCGCCCGCAGGGCCGGGCCTTTGCAAAATAGACCGTTGCGCGATTATCCGCAAAACCCCGTTACACGGCGGTGACACACGGATAAGGGCCACAAAAAAAGCTCCCTTTTCGGGCGAAATCCGGTATAGTGCGCGCCGGCCTTTAACCGGGCCGCGTTTAGGTAGCGCATTTCCCGAAGTCAGCTTCGGCTGCACGTCCGCATTGCGGGCTCTTCCTTGACGATTCATCTTCATTCATTCGTTTTCGCAAATCCCCGCCGACAAAGCTGCCAGGGCGACTCTTGAGTCTCAACACGGCATGCGCAGCTTTGGAGCATGGGTCTTTGCGGATGCACTTAGAGGCAGACCCATGACCCAGGAAACCGGCGGATTCGCCGCTTTTAATCTCAACCCGAATATTCTTGCAGCCGTCGCAGCGACTGGCTACGAAGAGCCTTCGGCGATTCAGCAGCAATCGATCCCGATCATCATGGCCGGCCAGGACATGATTGGCCAGGCGCAAACCGGTACCGGTAAAACCGCCGCGTTCGCACTGCCTATTCTGCACCGCATCGATCCTGCCAAGCGCGAACCGCAAGCCCTGATCCTGGCGCCAACCCGAGAGTTGGCGCTGCAAGTAGCAACCGCTTTTGAAACCTACGCCAAGCAAATGCCAGGCGTCACCGTCGTGGCTGTCTACGGCGGCGCGCCGATGGGCCCGCAACTCAAGGCAATCCGTAATGGCGCACAGATTGTTGTCGCTACTCCGGGTCGTCTGTGCGACCACCTGCGTCGCGACGAGAAAGTCCTGTCGACCGTGAACCATCTGGTTCTCGACGAAGCTGACGAAATGTTGAAGCTGGGCTTCATGGATGACCTGGAAGTCATCTTCAAGGCTCTGCCATCGACCCGCCAGACCGTGCTGTTCTCGGCGACCCTGCCGCAGTCGATCCGCGCCATTGCCGAACGCCACCTGCGCGATCCGCAACACGTCAAGATCCAGACCAAGACCCAGACCGTTACCGCGATCGAACAGGCTCACCTGTTGGTTCACGCTGACCAGAAAACCTCGGCCGTACTCAGCCTGCTGGAAGTCGAAGATTTCGACGCCCTGATCATGTTCGTGCGCACCAAGCAAGCGACCCTGGACCTGGCCAGCGCCCTCGACGCCAAAGGCTACAAAGCCGCCGCGTTGAACGGTGACATCGCCCAGAACCAGCGTGAGCGCGTGATCGACTCGCTCAAGGATGGCCGTCTGGACATCGTTGTCGCGACCGACGTTGCTGCCCGTGGGCTGGACGTTCCGCGCATCACTCACGTGTTCAACGTTGACATGCCGTACGACCCGGAGTCCTACGTGCACCGTATCGGCCGTACCGGCCGTGCCGGTCGCGAAGGTCGTGCACTGCTGCTGGTGACTCCACGTGAGCGCCGCATGCTGCAAGTGATCGAGCGCGTAACCGGTCAGAAAGTTGCCGAAGTACGCCTGCCAGACGCTCAAGCCGTTCTCGATGCTCGCATCAAGAAACTGACCAACAGCCTGTCGCCGCTGGTTGCTGACGCCGAATCGACTCACGGTGAACTGCTTGATCGCCTGACTGCCGACATCGGTTGCACCCCGCGTGCACTGGCTGCTGCGCTGCTGCGCAAGGCCACCAACGGTCAAGCGCTGAACCTGGCAGCGATCGAGAAGGAACGCCCACTGGTGCCGAACAACGCACCGCGTGGCGACCGTCCTGAGCGTTCCGGTGACCGCCCTGATCGTGGTGACCGCGAGCGTCGCGCGCCAATGCCTTTGGGCGAAGGCCGTGCTCGTTGCCGTACCGCGCTGGGTGCGCGTGACGGTATCGCTGCGAAAAACCTGCTGGGCGCCATCCTCAACGAAGGCGGTCTGGCCCGTGAAGCGATCGGTCGCATCCAGGTGCGTGACAGCTTCAGCCTCGTCGAACTGCCGGAAGAAGGTCTGGAAAAGCTCCTGACCAAGCTGAAGGACACTCGCGTGGCTGGTAAGCAGCTCAAGCTGCGTCGCTACCGCGAAGATTGATCCGCCCTTGGGCTGATTGATCGCACATAAAAAATCCCCGACTGGTTCGGGGATTTTTTTTGCCTGTTCATTGGCTACTGTGGGAGCGAGCCTGCTCGCGAAGGCCTCAACCGAAGCGATAAATATCCATACCCAGCGCCCCCATCGTGAAACCCTGATGCGCCACGCTGAAAATCCCGCCGGCACCGCGAGCAAAGTACAGCGGCAACAAATGCTCATCACTCGGGTGGCTGCGCACAGCATTCGGCGCCTGTTGGCGATAATCATGCAGCGCCGTTTCATCGTTGGCGGCCAGCTTGTCGATCATCCAGTCACGGAAACTACGCGCCCACGGTTCAATGCTTTCCGGGCCGGCATGCCAGTCCAGCTCGCGCAGGTTGTGGGTGATGCTGCCGGAGCCGATCAACAGAATGCCTTGTTCGCGCAGGCTCGCCAGCGCACGGCCAACCCGCGTCTGTAACGCCGGCCCGCCACGACTCGGCAGCGAAACTTGCACCACCGGAAGGTCGGCCTGCGGATACATCAACGACAGTGGCACCCAAACACCATGATCAAACGGTCGTTGCGGATCGAGCCGCGCCGGCAAGTCATGGGCGTTCAGCAGTTCAGCTACTTCGGCGGCCAGCTGCGCATTGCCCGGTGCCGGGTACTGCACTTCAAACAGCGCACGGGGGAAACCGCCGAAGTCGTGCCAGGTTTCCGGATGCGGGTGGCTGCTGACCAGCAGTTCCTGGCTTTCCCAGTGTGCAGAGACGATGACGATGGCTTTGGGACGCGGCAGTTCGGCGGCCAGTCGCGCCAGTGCCGGGCCGCTGGCACCGGGCTCCAGCGCCAGCATCGGTGAACCGTGGGAGATAAACAGGCTGGGCAACATGGACGGGCTCCTGAGCGCTAAGATGAGCCATCTTCAGTCAGATCATCGATCTGAATCCAATATAAGTTTCTGCGGTTTTTCATCGGTTTTTCGGGAGTGATCCATGCAGCCTGAGTTTTGGTACAAGAAATGGGATTCGAACCAGATCGGCTTTCATCAGTCCGAGGCCAACCCGTATTTGCAGCGTTACTGGCCGGAGCTGGCGATTGCACCGTCGGCGCGTGTGCTGGTGCCGCTGTGCGGGAAGAGTCTGGATCTGCTCTGGCTTGCCGGGCAGGGACATCAGGTGCTTGGAGTGGAGCTATCGGAAAAGGCTGTCGAGGAGTTTTTCAGCGAACATCAGTTGCAGCCGCAGATCAGCGAGAAGGGCGCATTCAAGGTTTATCGCAGTGATGCCATCGAACTGTGGTGCGGGGATTTTTTCGCGCTGACGGCAGAGGATGTTGCCGGTTGCACCGCGCTGTACGACCGCGCCGCGCTGATTGCCTTGCCGGACGCGATGCGTCAGCGCTATGCGGCGCATCTGCAGCAGTTGCTGGCGCCGGAGATGAAAGGGCTGGTGATTACCCTGGATTACGATCAGACGCAGATTCCGGGGCCGCCGTTTGCGGTGAATGATGATGAGGTGCAGCGGTTGCTCGGCCAGGGTTGGCAGGTGGAGAACCTGGAAGAGCGGGATATTCTGGCTGTGAGCCCGAAGTTTCTGCAGGGCGGGGTTGAGTGGTTGGTGGAGCGGGTTTATCGGGTTTCTTCCAGATAGTTTTCTGTCAGCAGCTCCGGCGTCTTCGGGAGCAGGCTCGCTCCCACAGGGGAATGCTTTCCAAAGGTGGGAGCGAGCCTGCTCGCGAATGGGACTTTGCTGACAACGCATGATCTGAAGATACAAAAAAAGGCCCGCATCGCTGCGGGCCTTCTTTTTCACTTCGGTCAAATCAACCGCGACGACGCAGTGCGTCAATACGCTCTTCCAGCGGCGGGTGGCTCATGAACATGCGGGCGAAGCCCTGTTTGATGCCACCGTTGATGCCGAAGGCGTTCAGGGTGTCGGGCATGTGCACCGGCAGGCCCTGTTCGGCACGCAGACGTTGCAGAGCGCCAATCATCGCGCTGGTACCGGCCAGGCGGGCGCCGGCTTCGTCGGCACGGAATTCGCGCTTGCGCGAGAACCACATGACGATTGCGCTGGCGAGGATGCCCAGCACCAGTTCGGCGAAGATGGTCGCCACGTAGTAGGCGATGCCCTGGCCTTCTTCGTTCTTGAAGATGACCTTGTCGACGAAGTTGCCGATGATCCGCGCGAAGAACATCACAAAGGTGTTCACCACGCCCTGGATCAGCGCCAGCGTGACCATGTCGCCGTTGGCGACGTGACCGATTTCGTGGGCCAGTACGGCTTTCACTTCATCGGGCGAGAATCGCTCGAGCAGGCCCTGGCTGACCGCGACCAGCGCGTCGTTCTTGTTCCAGCCGGTGGCGAAAGCATTCGCTTCGTAGGCCGGGAAAATCCCGACTTCAGGCATCTTGATCCCGGCTTCGCGGGACAATTGCTCGACCGTTTGCAGCAGCCATTGCTCATGACGAGTGCGTGGCTGGCTGATGATTTGCGTACCGGTGCTCATCTTCGCCATCCACTTGGAGATGAACAGCGAGAACAGCGAGCCGGCGAAACCAAAGACCGCACAGAAGACCAGCAGCTGACTGAGGTCGAGGTCGACCCCGTTGGCCGCCATGAACCCGTTGAAGCCGAACAGGCTCAGGGTGATGCTGGCTATCAGCACGACCGCCAGGTTAGTGGCCAAAAACAGCAGGATGCGCATCATGGTTGTAGAACTCTCCTCAAGCTAAAGATGTAGCGTACTGCGGGGTATATAAGGTGCGGCACCGGGCTATTCAACCGAGTGACTATTTCAAACTGTGTCCTACAGCGGTTTCCTGAGCAAAAAGAAAATTCCCACCCTCGATTCCGACACGGATGACACAGCCTTTCGCCCCGCCGCCATTAGGTCAGATACGTCTGTACGGCTCGCATCGCAAGTGTAGAAGGGCTGCAAAGGCGCGGAACAAAGATGTGTTGCTGAATCAGACAGTGCGCAACAGCCAATTCGTTGCGCACTGCTGGCCCATTACTGGCGGTAGGACTTGAGGAAGTTGCCGATGCGGCCGATGGCCATTTCCAGATCATCGACGCGGGGCAGGGTGACCACGCGGAAGTGATCCGGCCACGGCCAGTTGAACGCCGTGCCCTGCACCACCAGCAGCTTCTCGGAAAGCAGCAGATCAAGCACGAATTTCTCGTCGTTGTGGATCGGGCAGACCTTCGGGTCGATTTTCGGGAACGCGTACAGCGCGCCCATCGGCTTCACGCAGCTGACGCCGGGAATATCGTTAAGCAACTCCCAGGTGCGATTGCGCTGCTCCAGCAGGCGACCCTGCGGCAGCACCAGATCGTTGATGCTCTGGTAGCCGCCCAGCGCGGTCTGGATCGCGTGCTGGCTCGGCACGTTGGCGCACAGGCGCATGTTGGCCAGCATGTCGATGCCTTCGATGTAACTCTGCGCGTTGTGTTTCGGCCCGGAAATGGCAATCCAGCCGGAGCGGAAACCGGCCACGCGGTAGGATTTCGACAGGCCGTTGAAGGTCAGGCAGAGCAGGTCCGGCGCCAGCGAAGCGGTGCAGATGTGCACGGCGTCGTCATAGAGAATCTTGTCGTAGATCTCATCGGAGAACACCACCAGATTGTGCGCCCGGGCGATTTCCAGCATGCCCAGCAACACTTCCTTCGAGTACACCGCACCGGTCGGGTTGTTCGGGTTGATGATCACCATGGCCTTGGTGTTCGGGGTGATCTTGGCCTTGATGTCGGCCAGATCCGGGAACCAGTCGGCGCCTTCGTCGCACAGATAATGCACAGCGTTACCGCCAGCGAGGCTGACGGCAGCGGTCCACAGCGGATAGTCCGGGGCTGGCACCAGCACTTCGTCGCCGTTGTTGAGCAGCGCCTGCAGCGACATCACGATCAGCTCGGACACACCGTTGCCCAGGTAGATGTCTTCGATGCCGACACCTTCAACCTGCTTCTGCTGGTAGTACTGCATCACCGCCTTGCGCGCGCTGAACAGGCCTTTGGAATCGCTGTAGCCCTGCGCGGTCGGCAGGTTGCGGATCACGTCCTGGAGGATTTCGTCCGGCGCTTCGAAACCAAACGGCGCCGGGTTGCCGATGTTCAGCTTGAGGATGCGCTGGCCTTCCTCTTCCAGTCGTTTGGCGTGCTTGAGCACCGGGCCGCGAATGTCGTAGCAGACGTTGGCGAGCTTGTTCGATTTGCTGAACTGCATGGCGATGTGATCCCGAAAATGAACGATCCAGGCGGCAAATGGACAACCGTACTGGGATTGCTGCGTCTTCGCACAGGCGGAGGTCTGGCGCTTTTGCGCTCAGAATCCGTTTGAATGCGCCCGGTCTGGCTGCCAGACTGGCGCGTGACGAGGCGCAATCATACGTGCCGCCCGATCCGTGGAAAAGGTACAGATCGGGCTTTTTCAGCCGCTGAGGTGTGATGATGGAAAAGTTGCAGAAAACCCTGGAAGAATGGCGTGCCATGCTCGACCCCGAGCAGTACAACGTCTGCCGTCTGAGTGCCACCGAGCGTCCGTTCTCGGGCAAATACAACGACACCAAAACCGACGGTGTCTACCACTGTGTCTGCTGCAACGAGCCTTTGTTCGATTCCAAGACCAAATTCGACTCCGGCTGCGGCTGGCCGAGCTTTTATGCGCCGATCGGCGATAGCGCGATGGCTGAGATCCGCGACACCAGCCACGGCATGATCCGCACCGAAGTGAAATGCGCGCGCTGCGATGCGCATCTGGGGCACGTATTCCCGGATGGCCCGCCACCGACCGGCCTGCGTTATTGCATCAACTCGGTGTGCCTGAATCTCGAGCCGCGCGAATAACCGAAACAGGCGACATTGCGTCGCCTCTTTATCGAGCAATTAGATTGCACACAATTCAATTGCTCGTTATGTTTGCGCCTTCCTCACCATTGCGGAGCCGACCCATGAGCGACAACCTGCTGAATATCCCGTGCACCACCATCAAGGGTGAGCAAAAGACCTTGGCCGATTTCGCCGGCAAAGCCGTGCTGGTGGTCAATACCGCGAGCAAGTGTGGCTTCACTCCGCAATACAAGGGCCTCGAAGAACTCTGGCAGACCTACAAGGACCAGGGGCTGGTGGTGTTGGGTTTCCCGTGCAACCAGTTCGGCAAACAGGAGCCGGGCAATGAGGGCGCCATCAGCGAGTTCTGCGAGCTGAATTTCGGCGTCAGCTTCCCGCTGTTCAAGAAGATCGACGTCAACGGCGCCGATGCTCACCCGCTGTTCGTGCAGTTGAAGAAGCGCGCCCCGGGCCTGCTCGGCTCGCAGGGCATCAAGTGGAACTTCACCAAGTTCCTGATCGGCAAGGATGGCCAGTTGGTCAAGCGTTTCGCGCCGACGACCAAACCGCAGGACCTGAGCGGCGAGATCGAAGCTTTGCTGAAATGAGCCAGCCGGGTGACTCGCTGAAGCTCGACAGCCAGTTGTGCTTCAAGCTGTACGCGGCCTCGCGGGCGGTGATTCGCGCCTATAAGCCGATGCTCGATCAGTTGGGCCTGACCTACCCGCAGTACCTGGCGATGCTGGTGCTGTGGGAGTGGCAGGATGCTGCGCCGGAGCAACCGACGGTCAAGGCCTTGGGCGAGCGTCTGGCGCTGGACTCGGGGACATTGACGCCATTGCTCAAGCGTCTGGAGCAGATCGATCTGGTCCAGCGCAGGCGCTCGGCGCGCGACGAACGTGAGATGCACCTGAGCCTGACGCCTGCCGGAGCCGCATTGCGCGAGCGGGTCGGGCCACTGAAGGCGCGCCTGCTCTGCGACAGTGGCGTTGATCTTGACCGGCTCAACGACTTGCGCGCTGGCCTCGATCACTTGCTCGGGCAAATCAAAGCGCTGGCGTAGTCGGCATCCACTGATCGAGCAGCGCGGCGAGTTCTTCGCGGCGAAACGGTTTGGCCAGATAGTCACTCATGCCCGCCGCGCGGCAGCGTTCGCGTTCCTCGGA
This sequence comes from Pseudomonas iranensis, assembly GCF_014268585.2. NCBI lineage: Bacteria > Pseudomonadati > Pseudomonadota > Gammaproteobacteria > Pseudomonadales > Pseudomonadaceae > Pseudomonas > Pseudomonas iranensis. The sequence goes on along the minus strand of NZ_CP077092.1, from coordinate 4,457,431 downwards.
CATGGCGTTGGCGGTCAGCGCGACAATCGGCAGATTCGGCCAGCGCCCGCTCTGGCGAATCTGCCGACTGGCTTCATAGCCATCCATCACCGGCATGTTGCAGTCCATCAGCACCAGATCGAAATCGGCAAACTCCAGCTGATCCAGCGCCTCGGCGCCATGCCCCGCCACCACCACATCGCAGCCAAGCTTGCCAAGCATGCCTTTTGCCACCAGTTGATTGACCGGGTTGTCCTCGACCAGCAGCACCTTGCCGCGGCGCGCGGACGGCGAGGCGTCCGCTTGCGCTTCGGTGAGGGCGGCGACCTCCGGTTGCAGAATCCGTCGCAGATGCTGGTACAGCGCGTTGCGCGCCAGCGGCCGGGCCTGCTGCTGCAAGGGGGCGAGGGCGGCGGCTTCTTCGCTGGGCAGAAAACTGCCGTAAGCAGTCACCAGCAGAATCGGCGCGGTGATGCTCGGGCGCAGACCGAACAGGCATTCCGGACAATCGGTGATCAGCACATCCGGATTCAGGCCCAGCAGCGAATCATCAATAGTGCGCTGCGTGTATTCCAGGCCCCACACCGGCAACAGGCTTTTCAGCAATTCCGCCAGGCCACTGCTGGCAGCGGTGATGGCGAGAACCTTGCCGCGTAACGGTATCGGCGGCAGCGCGCGGGTGTGAGAGGGCAGTGGCAGTTCTGCGCAGAACTGGCTGCCGAAGCCGCTTTCGGAACTGATGGTCAGTCGACCCTGCATCGCCTCGCACAGGTTGTACGTCAGCGCGAGCCCCAGCCCGGTACCGCCGTACTGACGGGTGATACCAGCGCCGGCCTGGGTGAACGGCTGGAAGATTTTCACTTGCGCTTCCTGGGCGATGCCGATGCCGGTGTCGCAGACTTCGATGCGCACGCCACCCTTGTGTGCCGACAGGCGCACATCGACCCGACCGAAACGGGTGAATTTCAGCGCGTTGGACAGCAGGTTGCTGACGATCTGGCGCACCCGGGTCGGGTCGCCCAGCACCAGCGCCGGGAAGTGCGGCTCGATCAGGCAGGTCAGCTCGACGCTCGGCGCGGCGTTCTGCGAGAGCAGGTTGGCGGTGTCCTCGATCAGCGAGCCGAGGTCGAACGGGATGTTTTCCAGCTCCAGTTGCCCGGCGTCGAATTTCGACAGGTCGAGAATATCGTTGAGCAGTTCCACCAGCACCTTGCCCGAGTCGTGGGCGATCGACAGTTGTTGCTGCTGCTCGGCGTTGAGCGGGCCGTCCAGCGACAGCGCGATCATCCCCAGCAGACCGTTGAGTGGTGTACGGATTTCATGGCTCATGTTGGCCAGAAACGCCGAACGCGCTTCGGCCATGTCCAGCGCGGTGCGGCGTGCTACTTCCAGTTCTTCGTTGGATTGACTGAGGCGGGCGTTGATTGCCTTGAGTTCGGCGGTGCGCGCCGAAACGATGTCTTCCAGTTGCGCGAGGTATTCGGTCAGGCGGTTTTCCGCGGTGCGCCGTTGCTGGATTTCGGTGGCGATGTTCTCGAACTGCTGATTGGCGACTTTGACCAGCACGCCGATCTCATCGTTGCCGTGGCCGGCCGGGCACTCAAGCGTGGTCGGCTCGGCGCTGCGCGGGTCGCGGCCGCTGAGTTCACGGATGACCCGCACCAGTGGTTTGGTCAGCATCACGTAGAACAGCGCCAGGAGGATCCCGGTCAGCAGCAGGCTGCGGGCGAAACCGTTGAGCAGGGTGACTTCCGCGCGGCGCAAGAAGCGGCTGCCAAAGGCGTAAGTGTCGACTTCCAGTTTGAGGACGCCGAGGGATTCGTTGGGCAAATGGTCGAGGTACAGGCGATCTTCGAAATGACGCTTGGCGCCGAACAGGAAGTCGCTGATCAGCCGATAGCTGCTCTGCAGTTCCGGGCGTTTGACGTTGGCCAGCACGGTCTCGTTGTTGTCGATCAGTTGCGCGGCGATGATCGCCGGCGAGCGCAGCAGGCCGAGGGTGAGCTCCTGCGCCAGTTCGGCGTCGATGTTATAGGCGATGCGCGAGGCCGGATTGTGGCTGATTTCCAGCAGTGCGAGGATTTCCCGGTTGATGGAAGCGTCTTCGCTGGCATAATCGATGCCGATCTGCAGCAGACTGAGCAGGGTGCCCAGAATGAACCCGACCAGCACGGTAAGCCTGGCTTGCTTGTAAGACAGCCGGTGGGTGAATTTGATATCCATGGGTTGTTGAACCACTTCCGTTTCCCTTCGCTGCTCAAGCATAGTCGATCATGCAGGGATACCGAGGTTCCCGAATCGCCTTGTAACAAGGCTTGCTGAGGCGATTTTATCTGTGTGTCGTCGCTGGATCGTCATCATCACTGTGAAAGTGCCCGAGGAGAAGACGTGGATTCCCGATTGAATGCTTTTCTTGAACGCGCCGAGTCGGTTCTGGCGCGAATCGAACCACTGTTGCCGGCACCGCGCCCCGTCATTGACTGGAACACATGCCTGGCAGCGCGCTGGCAGCGTGACGGTCGCAGCGGCTACCTGTTGCCGCTGGAAGTCAGCCTCGACATGCGTCTGTCCGACCTGATCGGCGTCGACCGTCAGTTGGAGCAGTTGGGGCGCAACACACAACAATTTCTTGATGGCATGCCGGCCAACCACGCCTTGCTCTGGGGCTCGCGCGGTACCGGCAAGTCTTCGCTGGTGCGTGCGTTGCTGGCCGAGCACGCCGCTGCCGGCCTGCGTCTGATCGAGATCGAACGCGATCACTTGGCTGACCTGCCACGGGTGGTCGAGCAAGTCGCCAAATTGCCGCAACGTTTCGTGCTGTTCTGCGATGACCTGTCGTTCGAATCCGGCGAAGGCGACTATCGCGTGCTGAAAAGCGTGCTCGACGGTTCGCTCGAGCAGGCCCCTGACAACGTCTTGTTGTACGCCACTTCCAACCGCCGCCACCTGGTGCCGGAAAAGGAAAGCGACAACGAAAACTGGAAGCGCGTCGACGGCGAACTGCACCCGAGCGAAGCGGTGGAAGACAAGATCGCCTTGTCTGACCGTTTCGGTCTGTGGCTGTCGTTCTACCCGTTTACCCAGGAACATTTTCTCAACGTCGTCGAGCACTGGATCGGCCAGTTGGCCGCCAAGGCCGGCCTGAGCTGGCAGCGCGACGAAGCACTGGACATCCTCGCCGTGCGCTGGGCCACCGGCCGCGGTAATCGCAACGGACGTTGCGCGTATCAATTCGCCCGCTACTGGGTGGGACTGAAATTGCTGGAGCACAAGGCATGATTGATTTGCAACAAAGCGGCCAGGGCCTCGAAGGCTACGGTATGTTGGCCGCGCAACTGGAATCGCTACTGGCGGACGAGCGCGATTTCATCGCCAATGCCGCGCAGTTCTCGGCGTTCCTGTTCAACCAGCTCGATGATCTGAACTGGGCCGGTTTCTACCTCAATCGCAACGAAGAGCTGGTGCTCGGCCCGTTTCAGGGTCAGATCGCTTGCGTGCGCATCCCGTTCGGGCGCGGTGTGTGCGGCGCTGCTGCTGCCAGCCTGCAAACCCAGCGAGTCGAGGATGTGCATGCTTTCCCCGGTCACATCGCCTGCGACAGCGCGTCCAACAGCGAACTGGTTGTGCCGTTGGTCAAGGACGGTCGCCTGATCGGCGTGCTCGACCTCGACAGCCCGAAGTTGGCACGTTTCGGCGCCGAGGATCAGGCCGGCATCGAGCAACTGGCGGCGATTTTCCTGCGCCTGACCGACTGCTGATCAACCGCTGAGGCCAGCCTTGTGCAACAGGCTGGCCGTATCCACGCTGTCGATTTGCGCGGGATCAAGAAACCGCGTCGCGTACTGCATGTACACACCCTCATTGATGAACAGGCCGAACAGCGGCGCATCGATGTGCGCTTCACGGCACATGGTCGCCATGATCCCCAGCGCCTCGCTCAACGACTTGGCTTTCTTGTAAGGGCGATCGGCGGCAGTCAGCGCTTCGAAAATATCGGCAATCGCCATCATCCTCGCCGGCAGGCTCATTTCCTCGCGCTTCAGCCGTTTCGGATACCCGGTGCCGTCCATTTTTTCATGATGGCCGCCGGCGATCTCGGCAATGCTGTCCAAGTGACCGGGGAAGGGCAGGTGGCTGAGCATCATGATCGTCTGCACCATGTGATGGTTGATGATGTAGCGCTCTTCGCGGGTCAGGGTGCCACGGGCGATCTTCAGGTTGTACAACTCGCCGCGGTTGTACTTGTACGCGGGTACATCGAGTTTGAAGCCCCAGGGGTTGTCCTCGGGGATCAGCTCGTTCTTGTCGCGTTCGATCAGATGCTCGGGTTTGTCGGCCAGCAGTGTTTCACTGAAGGGCAGTGTCGGCGCCGGTGTTTTTGCCTGGCGGCGGTTTTCTTCCCATGACACACCGAGGCGATCATCAAGTGTGCGCAGCCATCTGCGTTGCGCGACTTGCTCGAGGCGCAGCAGATCGGCCTCGGCCATGGCCTCGCCACCGAGATTGCAGCGGGCGACAAAGGCGAAGTCGTCGTCGAGCATCAGCAACTCACTATCACGGGCGCGGGCCAGCGCCGCTTCGTCTCCACCGCTTGCCAGCGTCTGCCAGTAGTTGATCCACACGTCACGCTTGAGCACCTCGAAGCGGGTGCGGATTTCGTGGATGCGGTCGTTGATGGTCTCGAGCTTGGTGGCCTTGTCGACTACGTATTCCGGCGTCGTGACCTTGCCGCAATCGTGCAGCCACGCTGCGATGTGCAACGCCTCCCATTCATCCTCGCTCGGTTGGTAAGCGCTGAACGCCGGGTCCTGGCTTGCCGCAGCGGCCTGGGCGAGCATCAGCGTCAATTCCGGAACCCGCTGGCAGTGGCCACCGGTGTAGGGGCTCTTGGCATCGATCGCGCTGGCGAGCAGTTGGATGAAGGCATCGAGCAGTTGTTTCTGCCGCGCTTGCAGACGCTGACTTTCGATGCTCACCGCCGCCGCGCCGGACACCGCCTGCAAGAAGGCGATACGATCGGGGCGCAGCTTTTCCAGGTCGCCCGGCGCGCCGCTGTCATTGACCAGCAGAATCAGCAGGCCGATGGTTTCATCGTGCTGGTTGTGCAGGCGGATGCCGATCAAGTGGATGCGCGGTGATTCCATGGCCAGGAGGATTTTCTGCAAGTCGCCGGCCTGATCGAAGCCCAGATGGCTGACGGTATTGTTGGCGCTGGCCAGTTGCTCGAACCACGCCGGGCCGGTGTTCTTATGCAGCTCGCGTCCCTCAATGTCGAACGCCTCCAGCTTCCGCGGCACGCCATCAATCACCAGTCCATAAGGTTCCATGCGCGCGCCGTCGGCTTCGCGCAGATAGATCAGACCGGCCTGCGCCTGAGCGATCTGCACGGTTTCGAACAGCACGCGTTCGAGCAGCGGGGCAAAACGGGTTTCGGCGCAAAGGCTGTCGGTGATGCGGAAGAAACTGCCCAGGGTTTCTTTCATCCGCGCCATCGACAGGCTCAATTGATCGACTTCCAGTACGGGCGAGCGGCGCGCCAGCGGAGAACTGAAGTCGAAGCTGCGGATCGCGTCGGCTTCCTTGACCAGCGCATGCAGCGGCTTGACCAGAATCCGCGAAATCACCCAGCCCAATGGCAGGCACAGCAACAGGATGGCGAGGGTGATCAGCGCGCCTTGCCAGCGCATCCGGAACGCGTCCACCAGTAATTCGTCTTCCGGCACCAGCAGCGCCAGTTGCAAACCTTTCGGCCCGCCTTCCTCAATGCTGGTGCGCGCGACGATCCATTGCCGGTCGTTTACTTGCAGACGCTTGCCGATAGTGTCGGAGCTGAGCAGTGTGTTCAGTTCAGGGCTGAGATCGGCCGCTCTGGCCAGTCGCGCGGTGCGGTCATCGACGATCAGACGATGGCTGTCGGGGTAGGCCACGGCGTTGCCGTCGGTGTCGTACAACGCGATCTCTGTCGAAGGCGTGACCCGGTGCTTGCCCAAGGCTGTCGACAGCGAAGCGAGGGTCAGATCGGCGCCGATCACGGCATTCTCGCCGCTGCGCCGGGCCAGCGTGGTGCCGACATTGTGGGTCGAGAAAAATACATAGGGCTCGGTGGTGATTTGCCCTGCCTGTTGCAGGGCATCGCTGAACCAGGTCCGGCTGCGCGGATCGTAAGGCTCGTCTGGATGATCGCGGCGGCTGAGCGGCGTCAGGGCCTGATCAAAGAACAGTGATCGCGAGCGTACAGTGCCTTGCGGCTCGTGCTCGATGCTCCAGACCTGATAGGCCGCCGCTTCCGGCGCCTGAAGCTGTGTCTTGAGTTCCGCCGTGCGCAGCGCGCGCACCATGAAGAAATCACCATTGGTATAACCCAGATACAGCGAAGCCAGCGCCGGGTTGTCGGTCAGCGACTGGCTGAAGGGTTTGAGCAACGGCAGGCGTTGTTGCAGATCGCTCGCGTGGGCCGCCGGGGTGTCCGCCAGCAGGCTCAGCAGGTTGCGGATCGGTTGATAGGTTGCCTGCAGATCGAGGCGTACATCCTGCTCGATGCGGTCAAACAGCTTTTCGCTGCTCGACAGGATGATCTGCGTGGTCTGGTGGTAATTGAACAGGCCCAGCACCACGCCCGTAAGCAATAAAAGAAAGGTGAACATGACGCTGATGTGCACGTGCAGCGGCAACCGGCGTTGCTCGGGGCGCAGTGGGCTGTGCATTGCTGGCTCTCCATGAATGTTTAACTCACTGCTCAGCGTCCAAGCATAGTTAAGACTCGCTGACTGTGCCTTGATCGGCCAGGGTCAATTGCTGCTGCAGGGCCTGCGCCAGTTCGAGCATCGCCTGGCTGGTTGCCGCCCAGCGACGGGCAATCTCCTGTGATGCGAGCGCTTGCTCGCAAGCGGCCTCAAGCTCATCGCAACATTCGATCAACCGCGAGGCCTGCGCGATGCGTGCTGCGCCCTTGATCTTGTGCGCAGCCACCGCCAGTGCTTCGCGATCATCCTCGGGCGACAGCCTGAGCAGTTCCTCGCGGTCGAGGCGGCTGCTCTTGAGCAGCTCCACCAGCATGCGTCGGGTCTGCGCCGGGTTGTTACCGGTCAGCAAGCTCAGACTTTGCAGGTCGAACACCGAGGCCGGTGAAGCCGGCGTGATGCCGTCGATCCACTGTCCGAGCAGGGTCAGACTCAACGGTTTGAACAGGCAGTCGTCCATGCCGGCGAGCTTGCAGCGCTGGACTTCTTCCGGCTGAGCATTGGCGGTGAAACCCAGCACGGTGCACGGCGGGCGATGGTTTTGCAGTTCAAGCTGGCGAATCCCACGGGTCATGTCATAGCCGTTCATCAAGGGCATGTTGCAGTCGACGATCACCAGATCGAAATGATCGGCCTTCCACCGTTCGAGGCCGCTGCAGCCATCTTCGGCAATGCTGAAGCGATGTCCGAGAAACTCAAGTTGCTGACACATGAGCAGACGGTTGGCCGGATGGTCGTCGACAACCAGGACATGTAACGGCATGGTCGCGGGCTTGATCAACGGTTCGCTTTTCGGCGGATTCGCCTTTGCCGGCAGGCTGTCCAGCGGCAGCGATATGCACACCTGAGTGCCGATGCCGGGCTGGCTGCTCAACTGCAGTTGTCCGCCCATCATTTCGCACAGGTTGCGACTGATGACCAGCCCCAGTCCGGCGCCGTTTTTTGCCTGCCGACTGCCGTTTTCCGCCTGCGAGAATGGCTCGAACAAGCGCTGTTGATCTTCGGCGCTGATGCCTGAGCCGCTGTCCTGCACGGTCAGTTGCATCAATGTTCGACCAGCAGCGTCTGCCGGGATCAGGTCGAGGGTGATCCGCACGTGGCCACTGTCGGTGAACTTGATAGCGTTGCTGACCAGGTTGGACAGCACCTGCTTGAAGCGCAGCGGATCCAGATGCACATCCACAGCCGGGTGCGGCGGGTTGAAGACGACTTGCAAGGCAAGGTTTTTCTGCCGCGCGAGGCCGTCGAAGATGCGTGCAACGGAGGTCACGGTGTCGACCAGATTGATCCATTCCGGGGACAGGCTCAGACGTCCCGACTCAATGCGGGCAATGTCGAGGATATCGCCGATCAGCCCGAGCAGATCCTTGGCCGAATGGTAGGCCGTGTCGATCGATGCGCGATCGGGGTGTTGCGGATCGATGCGTCGCAGGGTCAGTTCGAGCATGCCGATCACGGCGTTCATTGGCGTACGGATCTCATGGCTCATGGTTGCCAGGAAGGTACTTTTGGCCCGGTTCGCCTCGTCCGCCTGTTCTTTGGCTGCACGCAGTTTTTCAAACAATTGGCGGCGTTCACTGATGTCTATCCAGCCGCCGATAATCCCTTGAACGTCACCGCTGGAGTCGCGGTAGGGAAGAATCCAGTGGTAAATCGTCAAACGGCGGCTGCCGATGTGCAGGGGCCGGTCGAGGATCAACGGAATGCCTTCGGCAATGACTCTCTGGTAATCGGCCTGGAATGCCTCGGCCTCGCATGCGTTGCTCAGGGTGCCCTGCATCACGCCTTTGCCGATGATGTCCTCGCGTCTGGCGTTGAACGCTTCGAGATAACTGTCGTTGCAACTTTGCAGCAGACCCTGGCGATCTCGCACGTAGATCGGGTGCGGCGTGCCGTTGACCAGCGAGCGCATGAACTCCAGTTGATCGTTCAGCGCTCGTTCGGCGGCCTGGCGTTGTTTGATCTGGTGGCGCATGTAGGCGTTCCAGGTCAACAACAGCAGCAGGATCAGGCCGGCGGCTGCGACCACTTGGTAGAACAGGCGCTGGTAGTTTTGCCAGATGTTCTGTGATGCCGTGGAGTAACCGCGCCAGCGGCCGTTGATCACGCCGAGCTCCTCGGGAGCGATGCTCAGCAGCGCCTTGTTGATGATCGAGGCCAGTTCGGTGTTGTCACGGGCGGTCGCCAGCGAGAAGGCTGCCTGACTGGTGCCGATCGTGGTGGTGATTTGCAGTGGCCGATCGAATATGCGCGATGAGATGAAATAGTTGGCGATCACCAGCGAGTTCACCGCACCGTCGACATGGTTGTCGGCCAGCATCGACACGGCGCTGAACGTGTCGGGGGTTTCGATCAGTTCGATGCCCGGGAAATTCTCATGCAAGTAGGCGACCAGCGGATTGCCTTGGGCGATCGCCAGACGCTTGCCTTTGAGTTGGCCCAGATTGGTCGGGCTGTCGGCGCTTTTGCGGGTCAGCAGCACGTAGGAATTTTCCAGATACGGGCGACTGAAACTCAGGTTTTTTTCACGTTCGGCGCTGGGCAGCAGGGCGGCAATCAGATCGGCTTTGTGGTTGTCGATCTGCCTGATCATTTCCGCATCGTTGCGGCTGCGCTGAACCTTGAAACGCAGGCCGGTACGCAAGCGGATCAGCTCTAGCAGGTCGGCGCTGATGCCGCGGAAATTGCCGGCGCTGTCGAAGAAGGTCAACGGTGCGTAAGCTTCATTGACCACCACGCTGACGACGGGATGCTGCTTGAGCCACTTTTCCTCACGATCTGTCAGCTGCAGTTTTCTGTCAGTGAGCAGCAGGTCGCTGCCGGCGCTCCAGCGCTTGGCGATGTCGTCGCGCTGACTGCTCGGGATCGCTGCGAGCACCGTGTCGATGATGCCCAGCAGCTGCGGATTGCTGCGCCGCACGGCGAAGCTGAAGCCATGGGCTTCCTGCTTGCCGAAGTTGGCCATACGGACATTGTTGAGATAGCCCTTGTTGATCATGTAATGGGTGGAGAGGGTGTCGCCGAGAAACACATCGGCCTGGTCGAAGGCCACCGCGTTGATTGCATTCTGGTAGGACGGATAGCAGGTGATCAGCGCTTTGGGATACAGCGCTTTGATCTCGGGCACCGGCAGGTAGTGATACACCATGCTCAGGCGCAGCCCGGCGAGGCCTTCGGTCAACGAGCGGGTTTCGTCCTCGCGGGTTACCAGTACGGGCTGATCGACCGCATAGGGTCTGGAAAGCGCGAGGTTGGCATTGCCTGCTTCGTAGCCGTTGGCTGTGCCAAGCAGGTCGATCTGGCCATCGATCAAGGCGCGAATTGCAGCCTCGCGCGAGGGAAAGCGTTGCACGCGAATCGGCAAACCGGTGGCCTGACCGAGAATCCCTGCGTAATCGGCGGTCAGTCCCTCGTAGTCCTGGCCACTGACGGTCATGTCGAATGGCGGGTAATCAGGTGCGGAGGTACCCAGTTTCAGTTCGCTGCGAGTCTGCAGCCATTGCCGTTGTGACGGCTGCAGGACAGTTTGCACGGCCTCGGTGGCCGAGCGGCTGAGCAATGCATAGTCCGGTGAAGCGCTTGGCGCGGCGAGGGCATTGGCGCTCAGGTACAGAACAGCGCTCAAGGCAATCAGGTAGTCCTTTACACGGCTGGGCATGCGGAGTCTCACACGAGTGCGTTACGTTTGGCCATCTCGATAAGTTCTACAAGGGATCTGGCTTTGAGTTTTTGCATCAGACGCTTTTTATAAGTGCTGACGGTTTTGTTGCTGAGAAACATGCCCTTGGCTATTTCCTTGTTGGTACGTCCCTGAGCAAATAACTGCAATACCATCAGTTCGCGGTCATTGACGGATTTGAACAGTTCAAGTTCAGCGTATCGAGTGTCGTCGGCGCGCACCGGATTAAGCGCTTGACTGGGGAAATAGTTATAACCGGAAAGTACCGCTTTGATTGCGCTGACCAATTCGCTCAAGTCTTCCTGCTTGCAGACATATCCCGATGCGCCGGATTGCATGCAACGAATGCCGAACAGCGTAGGACACTGCGCCGTCAGGATCAGAATCTTGAAATTCGAACCCATGGTGTTGAAGCGGGCCAGCACTTCGAGGCCGTCCAGCTTGGGGATGCTGATATCGAGAATGACCAGGTCGGGCATGCACTCACGGACCATCTGCATGGCATCGACACCGTTATCGGTCTCGCCGACGACCTTGTAGCCTTCATGTTCCAGGAGCATTCGCACGGCGAGGCGGATGACCGGATGATCGTCCACAATAAAAACGGAGTTCATAAATAGAGTCCCATGCAAGCATGAATAAAGCGCGCACCTTAGCTCAGATGCATGAGCACTCGCATGGACTGGTAGTGTCGCGACTACGTTATCGGATTAATCCTACGCGTAATGAGGAAAGAGACTACGTTGAAATTAGGTTCGGCGTAAGGAAGGGCGAGCAATCAATTGGCCGAAGATTGAAATGATCCGAAGGCCAATATTGATATTCAATTATTTGTCGGTGTTTAAAGTTGTGTTTAATCAGCGGTGTTTATTTGATCTGGTTAATGGGTCAAGCGTAGTTGAATCTCACCTGGTTCACAGGGGCATTCAGCAAAACTCTCATGGGGGTCAGCCGGTCAGATCAGTGACCGGCTGACCCCTCAAGACTCAGTGACTTGAACGCCCGGTCATTTCCAGTGCCATGTCACTGGCGTAACTGTCGGTCATGCCGGCGATGAAATCGATCATGCGCAGAAACGAGCTGTGCAACGAACCCTGCGGGTCCGGCGCGTTATTGCCGAGCAAATCGAGGATGCGCCGACTCTTGAACGACGGCGTGCGGCCGTTGTGCTGCTCCAGCGCGGCGCCGCAGAACGAATTGAGCAGGATCTCCAGCGTCGTGTACGCGCCGATCTCATGCAGGGTCTTGCGTTTGTCCTGAAAGATTTTCTTGCGCGCGATGTCCTTGGCGTTCAACACGCAGCGCTTCGCCGGCCCGTGCATGTGTTCGACCAGATCGCCGTGCAGCGTGCCGGCGAGCAGAGCATTCTGCTGTTCGACAAATGCCCGCGCCGCCGCGTTGGTCAGGTGCTCGATGGCCTTGCCGCGCAGGATCGCCAGTTTGCGCCGGCGGGAATCCTGCGGGCCGAGCTGGCGATAGGTTTCCGGCAAATCGTCACCGACCAGGCCGAGCAGCAACGACTCGACTTCGGCGTATTCGAGCAACTCCATTTCCAGACCGTCTTCGAGATCGATCAGCGCATAGCAGATGTCATCGGCCGCCTCCATCAAGTACACCAATGGATGGCGTGCCCAGCGCTGGTCTTCGATTTGCGGCAGGCCGAGCTTGTGAGCGATCTGTTCGAGCAGCGGCAGCTCGCTCTGATAGCAGCCGAACTTGTGTTTCTTGTAGCCGAGGGAGTCGGCGTGGCGCGCGGTCCACGGGTACTTCAGATAGGTGCCCAGCGTCGCGTAGGTCAGGCGCGTGCCGCCATCGAACTGGTGATATTCCAGCTGCGTCAGCACGCGAAAACCTTGAGCATTGCCCTCGAAATTGAGGAAATCACCACGCTCGGCGTCGCTCATGCCATCGAGCCAGCCTCGCCCGGCGGCTTGCTGGAACCAGTGACGAATGGCGTCTTCGCCAGAATGGCCGAACGGCGGGTTGCCGATATCGTGAGCCAGGCAAGCCGATTGCACGACCATGCCGAGGTCGGCCGGGTCGCACCAGTCTGGCAGCGCGCTGCGCAAGGTTTCACCGACACGCATGCCCAGCGAGCGGCCGACGCAACTGACTTCCAGCGAGTGGGTCAGGCGGGTATGAATGTGATCGTTGCTGGTGACCGGGTGCACTTGGGTCTTGCGCCCGAGGCGGCGAAAGGCACCGGAGAAAATGATGCGGTCATGGTCTTTGTGAAAAGGGCTGCGGCCGAGTTCTTGCGGGCTGTGCAGCGGCTTGCCGAGGCGTTCGCGGTTGAGCAGGGTAGGCCAATCCAAGGCTGATTCTCTCCGTCTGGTGACTGATCGCCCTAGCTTCCCGGTTCGGCTGCGCGCCTGCAAGCGGAACTACAGACCCGCCGCATCGATATCGATCAGCAACAGCCGTTCGCCGTTATCGAAAAACTGCCCCGCAGTCAGGCAGTACTGGTTGCTGGTGGCATCGCGATAGGTGTTCGACAGGGTCAGGCGGCGTTCTTCCCAGCCTTCGGCCAGCAGATGATAGAAGTACGGTCGCCACGACCAGTTGTGCCCCAGATAGCGGTCATCGGCGAACCAGCCGTCATGCCGCCATTCGAGGTTGGGCGTCAGTTGCGTGCCGTGGCGGTCGCACTGATAAAAGCGCAGCAGCCAGGGAAACGCCTGCAATTGCGGCAATGCACTGAGCGGGGCGCGGGCCTGCGCCCATTGCTGCAGAATCGCCATCAGTTCGCTGAGCTGCTGACGCATTTGCATCAACCGCCCGCGCTCGCTGAGTTTCTGCTTCACGTAGCGTTGCCGCAATTGCGCGAAATGCGCGACGAAAGCATCCGTAGCGAAGAACTCTTCCTGCGCCCGGGCGAAGAGAAAACCCTGCACGTAGCGCGAACCGCATTCCAGAGCAAAATTCAGCTGCGCTTCGGTTTCGACGCCTTCAGCGATGATCCAGCAGCCGGTTTTCTCGGCCATCTGCGCAAGTGCTTTGACCACATCGCTGCTCGGTCCGCCGAGGGCAGCAGCCTGAAACAGGCGCATGTCGAGCTTGAGAATGTCCGGTTGCAGGGCCAGTACCCGATCCAGCTGCGAATAGCCGGCGCCGAAATCGTCGATGGCGATTCTTGCCCCTGCGTCACGGTAGCGCCCGACCACGTGGGCAAGGCGTTCGCTGTTACCGCCCAGTTCGGTGATTTCGAAAACGATGCGCTGCGGATCAACCTCGTGTCGTGCCAATTGCTTGAGGCTTGGCAGCGCTTGATCGGCGCGCAGGCGACTGATCCAGCGTGGCGACATGTTCAGGCTGAGAAACCACTCCGCCGGCGCTTCATGCAGGCGGCTGAGGGCGTGGTCACGGATCTGCCGATCAAGACGGCGCAAGGCGGTGGCCGGGGTCCGTGGGTCGGCGAACAATGGCCCGACCGAGGTCAGTTGACCATCGCTCTGGCGCAAGCGACCTAATGCCTCGACGCCTGCGATGCGGCCGGTGGCGGTATCGATGAAAGGCTGAAAACAGGCGAGCGGTTGCCCGTCGATCACGGCAAGTCCTTAATCTTGTTTTTGGTTTGGCCGCGCTTGCCGGATAGGCACGCGGGATGGAATCTCCCGATAAGGAGATTCATCCCGGCGCTATTGCAAGAATGTAGCCAGATGGGCGCTTCAGCGTTTGCCCGAGCTGTGCATGACCAGTCTGATCAGCGGCCCAAGCGTCGTGCCCAGACGCAGCAGTCGCGTCAAACCGCCACCACTGCTGCGTTTCGAGCCTTTGCCGGTGAGGAAACCCAGCAGCGTCACCGCCGCCACGCCCCACAACGGCGCGTGCTTGATGCCGAAACCGTCCTGCACGTTCTGCTTCATGCCACGCATGCGCTGCAACGGTTGCAACACTTGTGCGGTTTCGTGGCGGATTTCCTGACGGTGCATTTCCATGCGCAGGCGGATCAGCGCCTTGCGCATTTCCCGGCGTGAGCTGTTGTGCGGAAGTTCAGGCAGGCTCATGGCAGCAGGCGCTCCCGGTCGTTGGCCAGCTCTTCGAGCGTGCCGTGGAAAGGCGAGGACTCATCGAAAATCGCCGCTTTGAGGCGTAGGCCGCAGAAGATCGACGCCAGCGTGTAAAACACGCACAGGCCGATGATCGCTGCCAGGCGGTAGGTGTCCCAGAAGATGATCATCACCAGCGTCGACAGACCCACCAGCAACAGCAGGGCAAACACCAGTGCCAAGCCCGCGAACAGCAGCAGGCTGACGGTGCGTGATTTCTGCTCCTGCAATTCGATGCCGAACAACTCGACATGACTGTGCAGCAGGCCCAGAACGGCAGCGCCGAGGCGACGTGTGGAGGAGGCGGTGCCCGCAGTCGGGCCGGATTCACCGATCGACATGATCAGCGCCGAGTTGCCAGCAGGCCGATCAGAAAGCCGACGCCGGCAGCGATGCCCACCGACTGCCATGGATTGGCCGATACATAGTCTTCAGTAGCGGTGACCGCCGCCTGACCGCGTTCGCGCAGGGTGTCTTCAGTCACTTTCAGGGTTTCCCGGGCACGCAGCAGGCTGTCGTGAATCTGGGCACGCAGCTCATCGGCCTGATCACCAGCGAGGGTCTTGGTGTGCTCGAGCAGGCGTTCGGTGTCGGCAACCAGAGTCTGGAAGTCGTTCATCAGGATTTCTTGAGCAGTCTTTGCCTTGATGCTGGCCATGGTGGATCTCCGTAGGTGGCTTTGAAGCGTTCGAGTATGAGCCTTGCGCGAAGGTTCAGTGCAAATGCCTGGTACAACTTTTGCTGTGTCTTGGTGCGTCGCTCGGCGTATGTGCGCTGTTGCCGGGCGTCCGAGCAGAAAACTCTAATTCATTTGCTCGCGGTTCGTGATCGGACATCGATATATGCGCCAAATCAGTTCATCAACCCTGCCGTTGGATATTTGATGAGTCGTAATTTGGTGCATGAAATGCACACATGAACCGCTTTGGTGCCTTTTAGCCTTGGGTCTGCCTCCTCATGGAAAATCTGCAAAGCGCTGTGGACACGCTGGTTCACAGCTCCAACACGTTGTTCATTCTGATCGGTGCGGTGATGGTACTGGCGATGCACGCCGGTTTCGCCTTTCTGGAGGTCGGCACGGTCCGGCAGAAGAACCAGGTCAACGCGCTGGCGAAAATCCTCAGCGATTTCGCCGTCTCGACCCTGGCCTATTTCTTTATAGGCTATTGGATCTCCTATGGCGTCACCTTCATGCAACCGGCGGCGGTGCTCACGGCTGACCACGGCTATGGCCTGGTGAAGTTTTTCTTCCTGCTGACCTTCGCTGCCGCGATCCCGGCGATCATTTCCGGCGGCATTGCCGAACGCGCGCGTTTCGTCCCGCAGTTGTGCGCGACGGCGCTGATCGTAGCGTTTATCTATCCGTTCTTCGAAGGGCTGATCTGGAACGGCAACTTCGGCTTGCAAGGCTGGCTGGCGGCGCAGTTTGGCGCGGCATTCCATGATTTCGCCGGCTCGGTGGTGGTGCATGCCGTGGGCGGTTGGCTGGCGTTGGCCGCTGTTCTGCTGCTCGGCCCGCGCAATGGTCGCTACCGCGATGGGCGCCTGGTCGCGTTCGCGCCGTCGAGCATTCCGTTTCTGGCGCTGGGCTCGTGGATCCTGATTGTCGGCTGGTTCGGCTTCAACGTGATGAGCGCGCAAACCCTGCAAGGTGTCAGTGGCCTGGTCGCGGTCAACTCGCTGATGGCCATGGTTGGCGGTACCGTCGCGGCGTTGATCGTTGGGCGCAACGACCCTGGCTTTCTGCACAACGGCCCGCTGGCCGGGCTGGTGGCGATTTGCGCCGGCTCCGACCTGATGCATCCGGTCGGTGCGCTGGTAACCGGCTCGATCGCCGGAGCCTTGTTTGTCTGGTGCTTTACCGCTGCCCAAGTCAAATGGCGCATCGACGATGTGCTGGGCGTATGGCCGCTGCATGGTTTGTGTGGCGTGTGGGGCGGGATTGCCTGCGGCATCTTCGGTCAGTCTGTGCTGGGTGGCCTGGGCGGTGTCAGCCTGATCAGCCAGTTGATCGGCACTGCGCTTGGCGTCGCGGTCGCGCTGGTCGGCGGTTTCGTCGTCTACGGCACGATCAAGGCATTGCATGGGCTGCGCCTGAGTCAGGAACAAGAGTATTACGGCGCCGACCTGTCACTGCACAAGATCGGCGCGGTGAGTCAGGACTAGATTTCCTCATCATTGGCTCCGGGATAGAAACCGTGGAGCAGGCGATACCGATCGATACGCACTTGATCGACCTTCTCCTGCACTTTGTGCGCGGGCAGGCCAAGCATGATCAGCGCGTGTGAAGCGAGCATCAAGCTTGACTCCAAAAGCTCCGGCACCACCTCGGTGGCGCCGGCAGCTCTGAGTTCCGCCGATTGGCTGTCGTCACGGGTGCGTACCAGAATCGGCACCTGTCGGTTGAGTCGCCGGGCTTCGCGCAGAATGCGCAACGCCACGTCGCTCTGATCCACGGCGATTACCAGCAGCCTGGCGCGCAACAGGCCAACCGCAGTAAGCAGATCGCCACGCGCCGAGTCGCCGTAATGCACGTCGCTTTCCGCGGATGCGGCTTCCTGCACCCGCACCGGATCGTTGTCCAGCGCAACATAGGCTTGCCCCGTATTGCCCATGAAGCGGCCAATGGACTGGCCGACGCGACCGTAGCCGCAGATCACCACGTGCTGGTCGAGGTCGGCGTTGAGCGCGCTGATCTGTTCGATCTGCGCTTCCTGATTGGGCTTGCGGTGCAGCACGGCGGCAATGCGCGGCGCCGCACGCAACAGCAGTGGCGTGAGCAGCATCGAACAGAACGTCGCCGCGAGCAGCAGGGCGCCCGGTTCGGCCGGCAACAGGCTGTTCTGCTGCATCTGCGCCATCAAGGCAAAACAGAATTCGCCACCCTGGGCCAGGGCCAGGCCGCTGCGCCATGCGGTTTCGCTGTCACTGCCGCGCCACTTCACCAGCAGCGCGACCACGATGCCCTTGATCAGCATCAGGCCGAGCGTCAGGCCGATGATCAACAGGCTGTGACTGACGAACAATTGCAGGTCGATCAGCATGCCGATGCTGACGAAGAACACGCCGAGCAGAATGTCGCGAAAGGGCCGGATGTCGGCTTCGATCTGGTGCCGGTAATGGCTTTCCCCGAGCAACATGCCGGCGAGGAAAGCGCCGAGTGCAGGCGACAGCCCCAACAAGTGCGTGAGCCAGGCAGTCAGCAGCACGATCACCAGCGCCAGCAGGACGAACAGCTCCGCAGAGCGCGAGGCCGCCACCTCATGAAACAGCCGTGGCAATAACCAGCGACTGGCGAGCAGCAGGCCGAAGAACAGCACCACGGTTTTGCCCAGGGTCAACGGCAAGGCCCAATACCAGGCCTGCTCGCTGGTGCCGGCGAAGACCGGAACCAGTGTCAGCAGCAATACCGCGACAACGTCCTGAAACAGCAACACGCCGACCGCGTTCTGGCCGTGGCTGCTGAATACTTCACCAAGACTGCCCAGCTCCTTGGTCACGATCGCCGTGGATGACAGCGATAACCCGGCACCGAGCAACAGCGCCGGCATCAGCGGCATGCCCAGGCCCATTAACAGTGTGCCGAGCAGCGCTGTGCTGATCAACACTTGCTGACTGCCGAGGCGAAACACCACCTGACGCAACGCAATCATCTTCGACAGGGAGAACTCCAGACCCAGCGAAAACAGCAGAAACACCACGCCCAGCTCGGCGACATCCGGCAGATGTTCGCTCTCGTTGACCCAGTCGAATGCGTTCGGCCCGACCAGTAATCCCACGCACAGGTAACCCAGCACCGGCGGCAGTCGCAGGCGCCGGAACAGGGCAATCACCACCAGGGATGAGGCGAGGATGATCAACAGATTTGCAAACACGGGACACTCCGCTGTCAGGGCGTTGGCCTCTGAAGCGTAGAGGCAAAAAGTCCGCGAGGATGACGCATTTGCAATTTGCGCTGAATGATTTGCGTCAGGATTTTGCGCCGGGAGCGCTGGGTCCTTTGGGCGCCGCCGGGTCGACGAGGGTTTAGTGGCGTCCTAGAATGGGCTCACTTGTTTTCCGGTAATGCCGTCATGCCTCCTGAATGTCAGCTGTTCGGCACCCTCGGGTGTCACCTGTGTGAAGTCGCCGAAGCCGAGCTGATGCCCTTCGTCGAGCATGGTCTGCTGGTTGAATTGGTGGACATCGCCGAAGACGAATCGTGGTTCGAAAAATACAGCTTGCGCATCCCGGTACTGCGGCGGGTCGACACTGGCGCTGAGCTGGATTGGCCGTTCAGTGGCGACCAGGTAGTGGCATTTTTAGGCTGTTGATTTTGCCTTGATCCTTCCGCTGGTCGCAGCGATACATCCTTGCGTTGGCGCTCGCTGAATTCTTCGGTTACTGTATGTCCATACAGCAATCGAGTCAGAGGGATGAACCGTGGTCAATGTCGAACAGTTGAAGAGCAGCGTTAACCGGATGTCGGTGGACGTGGTGCGCGAGGCCGTCCTCGAATTGCGCCTGGACGGGCTGGTCACGGAAGGCAAGACGCCGTTCAACAAGCTGCATTTCAACACCTGCTTTGCCGAGATCGAAGCCCTGTTTCAGCGCGCCGGTTATCACAAGCAACTGGATGTGGTCGGTTATCAGGGCCTGTTGTACGCGTTGTACGACCCGGGGCGTTGGGAGGCGGTCGATGTCTTGCGCTGGCTGAAGGAGTTCACCGAAGCGGCCGCCCTCAAGTCGATTCCGGCCTGATCAAACTGCGCTAGGTGGCTTTGCCTCACTGTTGGATAATGCCGGCCTGCATTGAGGATTTCTGTTTCGTATGACCAGCCCCGTATTTTCCGCTGCGCACAATCAGGCCAGCACCTTGTATTTGCCGCCCGGTTCCTGGCTGACGGTACTCGATTGCCTGTGCGAACACTTCAGTGCCATCGGCCGCGAACAATGGCTCGACCGGATTGCTCGCGGGCGGGTGCTGGATGCGCAGGGTCAGCCGATTGCGCTGGACTTGCCGTACAGGGAAGGGCTGCGCATTCATTACTTTCGTGAGGTGCCGGACGAAAAGCCGATCCCGGTGCTCGAGTCGATTCTCTACGCTGACGAACATCTGGTAGTGGCCGACAAACCTCATTTTCTGCCAGTAACTCCGGCCGGGGAATATGTCGAACAAACCCTGCTGCGCCGGCTGATCCGTCGGCTGGACAATCCGCATCTGGTGCCGCTGCACCGCATTGACCGGCACACCGCAGGGCTGGTGATCTTCTCGGCTAACCCGCAAACCCGCTCGGCCTATCAGTCATTGTTCCCGACCCGGCAGATCGACAAGCGCTACGAAGCGATCGCCCCGGCGTTGCCCGAGCTGAATTTCCCCTTGGTGCACAAGAGCCGCCTGGTCGATGGCGAGCCGTTTTTCCGCATGCAGGAAGGACCTGGCGCCAGCAATACCGAAACGGCGGTCGAGGTGCGTGAGAAAAACGGTGATCTGTGGCGCTATGGCCTCTACCCCGTGACGGGCAAGAAGCATCAGTTGCGGGTGCACATGACGTCGCTGGGCGCAAGTATTTGCAACGACCCGTTTTATCCGACGGTGTTGAAAGATGTCGAGGACGATTACGCCAACCCGTTGAAGCTGCTTGCGCAGGGCCTGCGCTTCTCTGACCCGGTGACCGGTGAATTGCGGGAGTTCGAGAGTCAAATCACCTTACAGTGGTAATGCTGAAACTGCTTTCCGAGCGCCCATGAAAAAGCCCGCATGACAATGCGGGCTTTTCTGTATCCGGTAACGACGCGGAGCCTTACAGCTCTTTAACGGTACGAACCTGATCCTTGTTGATGCGGGTCTCTTTGCCGTCCAGCTGCTGGAACTCGTAGAAGCCCGAATCATCATCGTATTTCGGGGTGTCGACGGCCTGGATTTCGCGACCGTCATTCAAGGTGATCACTGTTGGCGAGGAGCAACCTGCGAGGGTTGCCAGGCCCAGTGCGAGCATGAAAGTGGCGAGGGTCCGTTGAGTCATGAGTGTGTCTCCGAATGGGAAATCTTCTGGTTACTGAGCTTGAGACGTAAACAAGGCGTGAGAGTTCCTTGGATAATGTCAGTCTGACACAGTGTTGTGCAGATGTAACAATTCCGGGGTGTTGAGGTTGGCCAGTCGCGGGTCGTTGTCAGGACATTGCAATGCAACGGCACCGAGGCTGCGCATCACCCGGCCCGGGCTGCGTTCACCTGCATCCCAGGCTGCTTCGAATGCCGGCAACAGCGCCACGGGAATCACGCACAGCAGCGGTTCCCAATGTTCGCCGTGGCGCAGCATTAAAGGTTTTTCACGTTGCTGATCGGCAGTATTCAGCATGTCTTCGAGCAACGCCTTGTCGATTCGCGGCACATCACACGGCAACACCAGCAAATGCGCATGGCGCGCCGCTTTCAGCCCGGCACGAATACCGGCCAGCGGCCCGGGGAAATCGCCTTCATCATCCATCACCAACTGATCGGCGAACGTGGCATAGCGCTCGCGATTGCGGTTGCACGAGATGATCAGATCGTCGGTCAGCGGCCGTACCTTGCGCTGCAAATGCGCGATCAAAGGCTCGCCCAGCCACTCGATAAGCCCCTTGTCCTGACCGCCCATGCGCTGGCCGCGTCCACCCGCCAGAAGCAGGACGGAGCAGGGCGGCAATTGACTGTTCGAGGGCATGACGACTCTCCAGAGGGGCGGCGGAAAAATGAGCCGCTGTGATATAACACCGGGCTGTTTCCCCTACAACTGGAAGAGCCTATGAAAGCCAAGGCTGATGTACCTTTCGTGCCGCTCAATATTGCGGTGCTGACTGTCAGCGACACCCGAACCCTGGAAACCGATACCTCCGGCCAGGTCTTCGTTGATCGCTTGATCGCGGCCGGTCACGCGCTGGCCGAGCGGGTTTTGCTTAAAGATGATCTCTACAAAATTCGCGCGCAAGTCGCCAACTGGATTGCCGACGATGTGGTTCAGGTTGTGTTGATCACCGGCGGCACCGGCTTCACCGGGCGTGACAGCACGCCGGAAGCGGTGGCATGCCTGCTCGACAAGCAGGTCGACGGTTTTGGCGAACTGTTCCGCCAGATTTCCGTAGCCGATATCGGCACTTCGACCGTGCAGTCCCGTGCCCTGGCCGGTCTGGCCAACGGCACGCTGGTGTGCTGCCTGCCGGGTTCGACCAATGCGGTGCGCACTGGCTGGGATGGCATTCTTGCTGAGCAACTGGACGCCCGTCATCGTCCCTGCAACTTCGTCACCCATCTGAAGCAGGCGGCGCCTTGTGAATCCCGTGGGTAAGCCGGGCAAGACCGGCAGTTTGCTGCCTGTCGAAACGGCGCTCGAGCGTTTGCTGGCCATCGCCGATGCGTCGCGCATTGTCGAGCGCGAGCACTTGCCGCTGGCTCAAGTCGAAGGGCGGGTGCTGGCGGAAGATCTCATCTCGACGCTGGATCTGCCGCCGTGGCCAAACAGCGCCATGGACGGCTACGCCTTGAACCTGGCGGGTTGGCAGGGCGAGCCGCTGCCGGTCAGTCAAAAGGTGTTTGCCGGACAATCTCCACAACCTTTGGAGCCAGGCACCTGCGCACGCATCTTCACCGGGGCACCGTTGCCGCCGGGCGCCGACTGTGTCGAGATGCAGGAAAACGCTGAAGTTCAGGCCGACGGCCGAGTGCGCTTTCTTGAGCTTTTGAAAGCCGGGCAGAACATTCGTCCGCAGGGCCAGGAAACTACGGTCGGCGAATTGGTGCTGCAAGCTGGCACCCGGCTCGGACCGATTGAGCAGGGCCTGGCTGCTTCGCTTGGCTGTGCCGGCCTCAATGTCGTGCGCAAACCTCGCGTCGCTGTTTTGTCCACCGGCGACGAGCTGGTTGAACCCGGCCAGGCATTGGGCCCGGGCCAGATCTACAACAGCAATCGCGTACTTCTGTGCAGTTGGCTGCAGCGTCTGGGTTGTGAAGTGATCGATGGCGGAATTCTCCCGGACGATCTGGCCACCACGCGGGCGCGGTTGGGCGAGCTACAAAATGTCGATCTGATTCTGTCTACCGGCGGTGTCTCGGTCGGTGAGGCGGATTTCCTCGGCATTGCCCTGCGTGAAGAAGGCGAGTTGGCCCTGTGGAAGCTGGCCATCAAGCCCGGGAAGCCGTTGACCTTCGGCCATTTTCGCAACGTGCCGGTGATTGGCCTGCCCGGCAATCCCGCCTCGACGCTGGTGACGTTCGCCCTGCTGACGCGGCCTTATCTTTTGCGTCGCCTGGGTGTGCAAGCCGTCGAACCACTCAAGTTTGCAGTGCCAGCAGGCTTTGTCTGGCCGGTGGCCGGCAACCGTCGTGAATATTTGCGCGGGCGCTTGGAGCAGGGGCGCGCAATCATTTACCGCAACCAGAGTTCGGGTGTGCTGCGCAGCGCCGCGTGGGCCGACGGGTTAGTGGAAGTCCGAGAGGGCCGCACGCTGAGCGAGGGTGATGAAGTGAGCTTCATTCCCCTCAGTGACCTGCTGGGGTAACCCGTCTTGCCCATGCACGCGTCGGCTGTTAAGCACGGCGCGTGCAACGATTGATTCGGTCAGTTGCTGATCAGTGTCACCAACTGGTCGAATCGACTGTTGGCCACCCATCCCAGCAGTCCCAGGATGACAGCGGTTGCACCCGCCGAATACGCCAGACGGTGTTTGATCGTCCGGACATCATTGAGCACTTCGTCCATGTCGCGGCGCATGTATTTGAAGTGAGTCTCCAGCTCGCTGACTCGGGGTTCCATATCAAACTCTCCAGGGGTCTTGGCGCTGTTACAGAAGTCTGGTTTCTTGCTGGCACGACTTTCGGCGAGAGCGGCTACCGGGCTCACCGGTGCCTTGGTTTCATGGTTGCGCATGGAAGTACTCGCTGGTCGTAGCAACTGCACGCTTGCTGATTATTCCATTGCTCGATTCATGGAAATGAATCGCAGGGTATCCGTTCATTACCGGCACATCCTTGTGTTATTGAGTTGAAAGTTGGTACTGCCGGCACACGGTGACCCAATGATCGGACGGGGTCAATTAAGCCGATTCCTCTTGTTCCGTACGAAAAAATACCGCTGTGTAGGACGCTGGCCGTTTGAAAAGCAATTAATTGCCATCCCTGCGGCTTTTTTAACGCGCGCAGTGGTCAAGATGTTTCAATCGATTTCAATTCTTGGAGTGACGTTATGAGTGAACGCCGGGCACTGCTGATCTTGCATGGCAAACAGGCACTCAACGAAGATGTCCGCGCTGCCGTCGAAGCCAAGCGTGAGCAAGGCTGGGAACTGGCTGTACGAGTGACCTGGGAGGCTGGCGACGCCCAGCGTCTGGTCGAGGAAGCGTTGGCGGCCGGCTACAGCAAAATCATCGCCGGTGGCGGTGATGGCACGTTGCGCGATATTGCCGAGGCGCTGGCTCAGCATCCGCAAAAAGCCAGTCTTGTGTTGTTGCCGCTGGGGACCGCCAACGATTTCTCCCGCGCCGCCGGTATTTCCCTGGAGCCTGCTGAAGCCCTTGAGCTACTGGATGTTCAGCCCTCGGATATCGATCTGGGCGAAGTGGGCGGGCAGATTTTCCTGAACATGGCGACCGGCGGATTCGGCAGCCAGGTGACCGCCAATACTTCGGAAGACTTGAAAAAGGTCTTGGGCGGTGCCGCCTACCTGTTCACCGGTTTGACCCGGTTCAGCGAGCTGCATGCCGCTTATGGCGAGTTGCAGGGGCCGGACTTTCATTGGCAGGGTGAACTGCTCGCACTGGGCATCGGCAACGGACGGCAGGCGGGTGGCGGCCATGTGCTGTGCCCCGAGGCGCGAGTCGACGATGGTTTGCTGGACATCAGCATTCTGCCGGCACCGCAGGAGCTGGTCGGCACGCTGAAGAATCTGCTGAGCGAGGGCTTCGGCCTCGACAACATGTTTGTGCGGGCACGTTTGCCGTGGGTCGAGATCAAGGTCGCCGAAGGGCTGAGCATCAATCTCGATGGCGAGCCGCTGGAAGGCGACAGTCTGCGATTTGTTGCGAAACCTGCAGCGTTGCAGGTGCATCTGCCGAAGGACTCGCCGTTATTGGGCCAACAACCGTCAATCAGTCATCAAGGCTGATGATCTGCTCACGCACGGCGAACAGCACCAGACCCGCCACGTCGTAGATTTGCAGGCGTTTCATGATCTGCGCGCGGTGGGTTTCGACGGTCTTGACGCTCAAGCCCAGACCGTTGGCAATTTCCCGGGTCGATTTGCCGCGCACGATCAGGCGAAGGATTTCCAGCTGGCGCGCGGTCAGATTGTGCGAATCGGCGATGTCCGGCTGGCTTTTCTGGTTTCGGGTCAGTGCCTGATTGATCACCGTATGAGCGATGGCCGGGCTGAGGTAGCGTTCGTTGTTGCGCAGGGCTTCCAGCGCGTGCTCGAGCTCGGTGGCCGTGGTGTCCTTGAGCAGGTAGCCATGGGCACCGGACTCCAGCGCCTGCATGATCAGCGCCGGATCGGTGTGCATCGACAGAATCAGCACTTTGCTCTGCGGCCGCACGCGCTTGAGCCGTTGCAGCGCTTCCAGGCCACCGGTTTCTCTCATCGAGATGTCCAGCAATACGATGTCCGGGCTCAATTGCTCGACCATTTCAAGCAATTGCGAACCATCACTGGCTTCGCCGATTACCGCGTAACCGGGAATATCCAGTACCAGAGCGCGCACGCCGGCTCTGATCAGCGAGTGGTCATCCACCAGAAGTAAGTTACAAGTCAACGCATAACCTTATTCGTACTGGCCCGTTCGAGTGCCCGAGGCGCCCACGGGAATAGTGCTTCGATTCGAGTGCCTTTGCCCGGCTCGCTGATAACGCTCAATGTGCCGCCCAGTTGTTCGATACGCTCGGCCATTCCGGCCATGCCGCGTTGGCCTTCTCTGGCCGGGTCGGCCGCCGGAGCAAAACCCAGGCCGTCATCACTGATCAACAGCGTCAGACCTTGCGGCAATCGCTGTACCCGAATCAACAGGTTTTTTGCCTGTGCGTGCCGGAGGATGTTGGTCACGGCTTCCTGGGCGATGCGAAACGCCGCGACGGCCATTTCCTCGGGAATGCCGTTGAGCCGTTGCTGGCAATCGAGACTCCAGTTGACCGGCGTGTTGGCCAGTGTCTTGAGCAAGTGCGCACGCAGGCTGGCTTCAAGGCCCAGGCTGGTCAATTGACGTGGATTGAGAATCGCCGAGACGTCCCGTACCTTGTTCAGGGTTTCATCCAGCGTGTCGCAGAGCACCTTGCATTGTTCCTGCAGATCTTCCGGCAGGCGGCGTTTGAGCCAGTCACTTTGCAGCTTGGCGGCGGTGAGCAACTGGCCGATATCGTCGTGCAATTCACGGCTGAGGCGATGGCGCTCGTTTTCCTGGACTTGCAGCAGTCGATCAGCCAGCTCTTGTGGCTGAAACTTGATCGATTTGCGCGACAAGCGATATTGCACCCAGACGCACGCGGTGGCGGCAACGTCGAGTGCCAGCAATCCCAAGGGCAGGCGTGCGGAAACAACATACGCCAGCAGACTGCCCAAGGTCGCCAGAACACACAGAACAAGTGTGAAGCGCCGGGCGTTTTCCCGAGAAGGTGGCCATGTAATGAGTGACTTCAGACTGGCGTACATAACGGATGGAGCCAATGGATGTTCGCTGCGGGCAGACCGACCGGTGACTGGCGGATCTCTGTGTGGAAATACTGTCAATTATGTTATTGATTCATACCGCATTCGTTAAGCAATCATTGACCGGCAATAACATTGCTAATGAAACGCTGGAGTCACTGTGCCATTAAACGGCAGGTAATTAACCGGCGGCATAATACCACTTAACATACCGTTGGTCGCGGTCACTATATATGTCCATTCAGTCAGGAAATACCGGATCGTGGACGCAAGTTCCATATTGGAAAAAGTTGGAGTTCTTGTAGTTGGACGACTTCGATTTTGCCTGGAAGTGTCTCTGGGAGCACACAGGGAAAACCCTGATGGCGGCATCTGGAAATCAGCCGTTGGTCGGGCAGATTATTTGCCCCGGATTGTCGCTTTCAGGTACGAAGCATTCATTTGCGACAATATCGCGGATTGCAGGCTTAAGCCTGATGCGCGGTAAAGGGCGAAGAGAGCAAACGTTTGCTCATCATCTTCGGCTCGAACGTGTCCTGGCCCATTTGTGCCGCGAAGGCCTCAAGCAGGGCTGTCTGCTCGCTGCCATCAAGACTCAGTTGTCCGGTTTTATGATCGACCAGCTCAAGCTGCCATGCCATCAGGGTGAAACAGTCTCGCAAGGCATCGAGGGCCTGTTCGTGCAGGTCGACGCGATCCTGGGTCAGATTCAGCAGACTGTAGATGTGCAGGGAAAACTCGGAGATTGCTTCCAGTGCCAAGGCTTCGGCGCGGCCAGCAAGCTTCAGCAGAGTGCCGAGCATGCAGTCGATGGCATCCTTGTCATTGCTGATCAGTTGCAGATGGCTCAGGCATTCTTCGGACTTGGCGAGAAGCGTTTCGGCCTCGACCAGAAATTCGGGGAAGCGTTGCGCCCAGTCTTTACGGTCGATTGGCATGTTCATCTCCACCACGTCGTGTTGGTTGACGGATGGCCGTGTGTGGCGACGATCGTGAATCGTCGGCAGATCGCGCCCGGCGGTGCAGGTGCACGGACCGAGGGGTTCCAGAGGGTGGGTTGCCACTGAATTGCGATCGCACACAATAGCCTGACTCCGTTCATGCAATGAGAATGGCGTCACAGTAATGGCTATTGGAAATGGCGAATATCAGGTTGGGCCTGATTGATCCTAGGGGAATCCCTTAGGCGCGGGAACCTAACGTGCAAACCGAGGTCGCGCCGCAATGAATCTAGCAGATGAAATCACGATTGCCAGTAAAGCATGATGTCAGTGTGACATCAATGGCCGTTTGTGGCATTTTTAGCGGCGCGCTTTACAGCAATCAAGATTAGCTGAATGCAGCCGATAAACCCCCATAGTGAATTCATCAGAACAAGCCCAGGAGTCATTGATGGCCGGCATTCTCGACACGGTAGACCAACGCACGCAACTGGTGGGTGAGAATCGCCTGGAAATCCTCATGTTTCGCCTGGCCGGACGCCAGCTGTTCGCGATCAACGTGTTCAAGGTTCAGGAAGTGCTGCAACTGCCCAAGCTGACCCTGATGCCGCAGCGTCATCCTTTCGTCTGCGGCGTGGTCAATCTGCGCGGACAGACCTTGCCGGTGATCGACCTGTCCCAGGCAATCGGTATGCGCCCGCTGGTGCCGGGCCCGAACAGCACGATCATCGTCACCGAATACAACCGTTCGGTGCAGGCCTTCCTCGTCGGCGGTGTCGACCGCATCGTCAACATGAACTGGGAAGCCATTCTGCCGCCGCCGACCAGTGCCGGCCGCCAGCATTATCTGACCGCGATCAGCAAGGTCGACGATCAACTGGTGGAGATCATCGACGTCGAGAAAGTCCTCGCTGAAATCGTCCCGTACAACGCCAAGGTCTCGCGCGAGAAACTCGACGACCCGGTACTGGAGCGCGCCCGTGGCCGCGAAGTGTTGTTGGTGGACGACTCCAACGTAGCGCTATCGCAATTGCGCGATACCCTCGGCCAGCTTGGGGTGAAAATGCACATTGCCAGCGACGGTCTGAAAGCCTTGAACATGCTCAAGGCCTGGGCCGATACCGGCGTGCACATGACTGACAAACTGCTGATGATTTTCACCGACGCGGAAATGCCGGAAATGGACGGTTATCGCCTGACCACGGAGATCCGCAACGACCCTCGCCTGCGTGGCCTGTACGTCGTACTGCACACCTCGCTGTCCGGCAGTTTCAACGACTCGATGGTGAAGAAGGTCGGTTGCGACAACTTCCTCTCCAAATTCCAGCCGGACAAACTGGTCGACGTGGTGCGCCAGCGTCTGATGCTCGACGCCGTGCCGGCCTGACCACACACCCATTGTAGAAGTGAGCATGGTCTTTGATTCCAGATCGAGCTCGTATAGGGTGGCGTTTTTCCTCCAAGGAAGCTGGCCATGCTGCGTCTGAGCGCGCTTTATCGTTACCCGTTGAAATCCGGCAAGGGCGAAATCCTGCAAAGCATCGAGCTGGACAAGCTCGGGCTGGCGGGCGACCGACGCTGGATGCTGGTGGACGAGGCCAGCGGGCGCTTTCTGACCCAGCGTGCCGAAGCGAGGATGAGTCAGTTGTCGGCGTTATGGAATGCCAGCGGCGGTCTGACCCTCAGCGCTCCCGAGCAGGGATCTATCGAAGTCGCGCTGCCCGCTGCCGACGCCGAGCTGCGCGGTGTGACGATCTGGCGTGACACCCTGCGGGTGCCGGACGCCGGTGATCAAGCCGCGCGGTTTATCAGCGACTTCCTCGGCAAGCCGACACGTCTGGTGCAGATGCCGCTGGAGCGGGCACGCACCACGCAGTCGGGTTTCGGCAAGGACGACGATCAAGTGGCGTTCGCCGACGGTTATCCATTGCTGCTGATCGGCGAAGCTTCGCGGCTGGCGCTCTCGGAAACGGTAGGGCGAGAGCTGGAGATGCTGCGCTTCCGTCCGAATCTGGTGATCGAAGGCAGCGCGCCTTACGCCGAGGACCAATGGAAACGCATTCGCATCGGCGATATCGAATTCCGCGTGGTCAAGCCATGTGCGCGTTGCATCATGACGACCGTCGACCCGCAAACCGGTGAGCGCAGCACCGATCGTGAGCCGTTCGCGACGTTGCAGAAACACCGCAGCACCGCCGATGGCGCGATGTTCGGGCAGAATCTGGTCAATGACGGCAACGGGCGCCTGGAAGTCGGCATGCCGGTGGAAATTCTCGAATAGAGTTTCCCTGAAACGAAAAATGCCCGGGTCTTTTGGACGCGGGCATTTTTTTGCGCTGTGAAACCGGCGGGATCAGCCGCGGTATTCGCACAGGTAAGCGGTATCGACCGCGACCTTCAGCTGGAACTTGCTGTTGGCCGGGACGTTGAACTGGCTGCCGGCGGCGAAGGTTTCCCAGTCGCTGCTGTCTGGCAGTTTTACGCTCAGCGCGCCGGAAACCACATGCATGATCTCGCGCTGGCTGGTGCCGAATTCGTATTCGCCCGGGGCCATGACGCCAATGGTCGCCGGACCTTCAGCGGTGCCAAAGGCGATCGACTTGACGGTGCCGTCGAAGTACTCGTTGACTTTAAACATGGGCGGATTCCTCGAAAAGGGCTTAAAAGGGGGCGGCCAGTATGCACAAGGCTTTTCGCGCCGTCACGCGCCTAAAGCGGCAGGACCAGCGGCAATAACCGTGCGGTATTGCGGGCATCTTCCAGCGCGCGATGTTGTTGGCCGTTGAACTGCATGCCCGCCAGTTGCAGCGCGCCATTGAGCCCCAACGGTCGTTCCAGGCGCCGGGCCTTGGCGAAGCGCTGCTTGAGGTTCATGTGCGGGACTTTGCTCAGGCCGCTGTCGATGTTCAGGCGTTGCCACTCCTGCAGCAATTGCTGGCGATCGTAACCGCCCCAACTGGCCCAGCCTTCCAGACGGGTTTGATGCTGCGCGAGCCAACGCTCAAAGGCCGGCCAGACCTCGCTCAGCGGTTGCGCCGAATCGATGTTGGCCTGGGTGATGTGTGTCAGCTCCCGACAGAATGGCGTCAGCAATGGCCGGCGGGTCGGTTTGACGAAGCGCTGGAAGTGATCCTGCTCGCGCCCGGCGCGGTCGACCAGGGTCGCACCGATCTCGATAATTTCCATTTCCGTGACCGGCCAGCCACCCTCGTCTGTGGTGGCTTCCAGATCTATGACCAGCCAATGGGGCATCGCAGGGTTCCTGATTTCCGCGTTCTGATTTATCAGAGCGTAGTCAAACCCCGCGCTTGTGCCCGGGCGACTACTCGACCTGCAACAGAACCTGACGATTTTTTACCTGATCGCCAACCTTCACTTGCACCCGTTTGAGCACGCCATCGATGCCGGCCTTCAACGGATGCTCCATTTTCATTGCCTCCAGCACCACCAGCAATTGACCCTTGCTGACCGTACTGCCCTCGCTGACCAGCACGTCGACAATGGCACCGTCCATCGGGGCTTTCAGGATGCCGGAGGCGACGCTGGTCTGACTGTCGATCGGCGCATGAGTTCGATCCTCCAGGCGCAGGCTGCCCGGATGGGTGAACAGCCACAGCTGCCGATCGTGCAGACGATAGGCGTGACGTTGGCGCAGGCCGTCGAGTTCAATGGTGATCGATTGCGCGGCGTGCTCAATGATTTTCACTACCACAGTGCTTTCGCCAGCCTGCACGACCAACTCGCCGGATTTGCGCGCCAGCACTGATAGCGCCCAGTTCTGCTCGTCACTGCCGAGTCGATAGTGCAGCGGCACGCTGGCGTTGTTGCGCCAGCCATTCAATGGGGCGCTATGGGGCAGGGCGCTGGCCTGGTAGAACAACGCCACGGCAATCGCCAGTTGCGCCGTCGTCGGCACATAAGTGTTGAGGCTGGCATGGCTGGAAAAATGTTCCTGGATAAAAGCGGTGCTGAAGTCGCCGCTGATGAACTGCGGATGTTGCAGCAGGCCTTCGAGCAAGCGTTGGTTGCTTTGCACGCCAAGCAGCACGGTGTCCTGCACCGCCCGCAACAATTTGCGTCGCGCCTCTTCGCGGGTTGCGCCGTGGGCGATCAGTTTGCCCAGCAGCGGGTCGTAGAACGGGCTGACCGACTGGCCTTCAAGCAGACCGTGATCGATCCGCGCCCCGTGATCCGAAGCCGGTTGCCATGCGGCAATTCGGCCGGTTTGCGGAAGAAAATCCGCAGCGGGATCTTCAGCGTAGAGGCGCACTTCCATGGCGTGACCGTCGAGACGAATCTGTGCCTGCGTCAGCGGTAACGGCTGGCCCTCGGCAACCAGCAGTTGCCACGCGACCAGATCGAGGCCGGTGATCATTTCCGTCACCGGATGCTCGACCTGCAGACGGGTGTTCATTTCCAGAAAGTAGAACTGCCCGCGCGCGTCGAGCAGGAACTCCACGGTGCCGGCGCCGACGTAGTCCACCGCGCGCCCGGCCTTGAGCGCCGCTTCGCCCATGGCCTGGCGCAGCTCGGCGGTCATCACCGGGCACGGCGCTTCTTCGATGACTTTCTGATGGCGGCGCTGGATCGAGCAATCACGTTCGCCGAGATAGACCAGATGGCCGTGCTGGTCGCCGAACAGCTGCACTTCGACATGGCGCGGTTCGATCAAGGCCTGCTCGAGAATCAACTCGTCGCTACCGAAACCGTTCATTGCTTCGGAGCGTGCGGTGCGCAGTTGCGCCGCCAGTTCGCTGGCCTCGTGCACCAGGCGCATGCCACGTCCACCGCCACCGGCACTGGCCTTGATCATCAGCGGATAGCCGATGCGTTCGGCTTCGGCCAGCAGCGTCGCGTCGTCCTGCGCTGCGCCTTGATAGCCGGCAATGCACGGCACGCCGGCGGCAAGCATGGCGATTTTCGACAGGCGCTTGCTGCCCATCAGTTCGATCGCTTCGACGCTGGGGCCGATGAAAGTCAGCCCGGCTTCGGCGCAGGCGCGGGCGAAATCGGCGTTTTCCGAGAGGAAGCCGTAGCCCGGGTGAATCGCGTCGGCGCCGCTGCGGCGGGCGGCGTCGAGGATCGCCGCAATGTTGAGGTACGACTGCTGCACCGGCGCCGGGCCGATGTGCACGGCTTGGTCGGCCATTTGTACGTGTAGCGCATCGGCGTCGGCGTCGCTGAAAACGGCGACGGTGCGATAACCCAGCGCCTGCGCCGTGCGCTGGATGCGGCAGGCGATTTCACCGCGGTTGGCGATCAGGATTTTGTGGAGGGTGGGCATGGTGGGGTTCCTGAAATGATAGCGGTGAATGGGATGGCCTCATCGCTGGCAAGCCAGCTCCCACAGGTTATTTGAGCAAATGAGAATCCGTGTGGGAGCGGGCTTGCCCGCGATGCTTTTTCAGGCCCACCCCGGTTTGCGTTTCTGCATGAATGCCAAGGTCCCCTCGATTCCTTCGTCTCCAGTCACCGCCGCGCTGAACCACTGCGCCGCCTCATCAAGCAATGCACTGGACGGCTGTCCGGCACTCGCCAGCAATAATTTTTTGGTCACCGCATTCGCTTCGGGTGCGCAGCGCAGCACCTGTTGCAAGACCTCATCCAGTCGCTCGGCCAACGCTTGCGCATCTTGTTCAACGAAATGCACCAGCCCCAATCGCTGCGCCTCAGCGCCATCGAAACGCGCCGCCGTCAGCGCGAGCCGGCGGGTTTCCGTGAGGCCGATCCGTTGCGCCACAAACGGTGCGATTTGCGCCGGGATCAGGCCGAGGCTGGTTTCCGGCAAACCGAACTGCGCCTTGTGATCGCTAATCGCAACATCGCTGACGCAGGCCAGGCCGAAGCCGCCGCCGAGCACGGCGCCTTGCAACACGCAGATCAGCACCTGCGGCGTGTGCTGGGCTTCCTCCAGTAACGCACCGAACGCCCGGTTCAACTCGCGGTAAGCGTCTGCGCCCTGCGACCGTGCGCTGGCCATGTCCTTGATGTCGCCGCCGGCACAAAAATGCCCGCCGGCACCGCTGAGCACCAAGGCCCGCACTGTGCGGTCATCGTGCACCGCCGCCAGCACCGCGCGCAGTTCGGCGACCATTTGCAGGCTCATCGCGTTGCGGCTGTCCGGGCGGTTGAGGGTGATGTGCAGCACGCCGCCATGCAGTTCCAGCAACAGCGTCTGGCAATCGGGCAAGCGGCTCATTTCTTTTTCCCCGGCAGAATGCCCATCAGTTTGCAGATGATCCCCAGCATGATTTCGTCGGCGCCGCCGCCAATCGATACCAGGCGCACATCGCGATAGGCGCGGGCCACCGGGTTGTCCCACATGAAGCCCATGCCGCCCCAATATTGCAGGCAGCTGTCGCTGACTTCACGGCCGAGACGCCCGGCCTTGAGCTTGGCCATCGATGCCAGGCGCGTGACGTCCTGGCCTTTGATGTACTGCTCGGTGGCCTGATAGACCAGCGCGCGCAGGCATTCGATTTCGGTCTGCAATTCGGCGAGGCGGAAGTGGATCACTTGGTTATCGATCAGCGCATTACCGAAGGTCTTGCGCTCCTTGCAGTACTCGATGGTGCTGTCGATGCAATATTCCAGGCCCTTGATCATGTTCGCCGCGCCGAACAGGCGTTCTTCCTGGAACTGCAGCATCTGCATCATGAACCCCGCGCCTTCATGGCCGATGCGATTGCGTTGCGGCACGCGCACGTTGTCGAAGAACACCTGCGCGGTTTCCGAGCTGCGCATTCCGAGCTTGTCCAGGTGCGAACTGAGGCTGATCCCCGGGGCGGTCATCGGCACCATGATCAGCGACTTGTTGATGTGCGGCTTGTCGTCCGAAGTGTTGGCGAGCAGGCAGATGAAATCGGCGCTCGGCGAGTTGGTGATCCACATTTTGCTGCCGTTGATCACGTAGTCGTCGCCGTCCTTGCGCGCCGTGGTTTTCAGCCCGGCGACATCGGAACCGGCACCTACTTCGGAGACGCCGATGCAACCGACCTGTTCGCCCGTGATCGCCGGCCGGAGGAACTCTTCGCGCAGTTCGTCGGAGCCGAAGCGGGCGAGGGCGGGTGTGCACATGTCGGTCTGCACGCCAATCGACATCGGAATCCCGCCGCAATGAATGGTGCCGAACTCTTCAGCGGCGACAATCGAATAGCTGTAATCAAGGCCCATGCCGCCGAATTTTTCCGGCTTGGAAATGCCCAGCAAACCCAGTTCGCCGGCCTTGCGGAAAATCTCGTGGATCGGAAAGCGCCCGGCCTTTTCCCACTCTTCGACGTGCGGGTTGATCTCGTGCGTGACGAACTGGCGGACGGTGCGGCGCAGGGCTTCGTGTTCCGGGGTGAAGATCATTGTTGTTCTCCGTAGGATCCGTGGCGGTCAGAAGCGGCTGACGCCGAAGCTGTTGGGTTGCAGCGTGCGCATGTCGGCTTCGTGGCAGATATCCAGCAAGTAACCGAGCAGGGTGCG
Organism: Pseudomonas iranensis; assembly: GCF_014268585.2. Classification (NCBI taxonomy): domain Bacteria; kingdom Pseudomonadati; phylum Pseudomonadota; class Gammaproteobacteria; order Pseudomonadales; family Pseudomonadaceae; genus Pseudomonas; species Pseudomonas iranensis. The sequence goes on along the minus strand of NZ_CP077092.1, from coordinate 4,422,925 downwards.
GGTGTCGCGCGGGTCGATCAGGCCGTCGTCCCACAGATTGGCGCTGCCGTACAGTGCGGTGGATTGGCTGTCGAGTTTCTGCGCGGTCATCTGTTCGAGCATGTCGAGCATTTTCGGATCAGGCTCGATGCCGTCCTTGAGCTGTTTGGCCTCAGTGACGATGCGCAAGACCTTGCCGGCCTGAGCGCCACCCATCACCGCTGTGCGGCTGTTGGGCCAGGCGAAGATGAAGCGCGGATCGAGCCCGCGTCCGCACATGGCGTAGTTGCCGGCGCCGTAGGAACCGCCGACGACGATGGTCAGTTTAGCCACCCGTGCGTTGGCCACCGCCTGGATCAGTTTCGAGCCGTGCTTGATCACGCCTTGCTGTTCCGATTCGGTGCCGACCATGAAACCCGTGGTGTTGTGGAAAAACAGCAGCGGCGTCTGGCTCTGGTCGCACAACTGGATGAACTGCGCCGCCTTGCTCGCACCTTGCGGGGTGATCGGGCCGTTGTTGCCAATGAAGCCGCAGGCGCGGCCCTGGATTTTCAACTGGCCACACATGGTTTGCTGATCGAACTCGCCTTTGAACTCGAGAAAGTCCGATTCATCGGCAATCCGCGCGATGATTTCGCGCACGTCGTAGGGCTTTTTTGCATCGTCGGGGATCAGCCCGAGCAGTTCGTCGATGGGGTAAAGCGGTTCTTTGAATTGCGGCTGCGGCAGCCACGGCAGCTGCTCGTTCCATGGCAGCATGCGCATGATCTCGCGGACCTGGCGTATGCCGTCAGCGTCGTTTTCGGCGAGATATTCGGCAGTGCCGGCGACTTGCGCGTGCATTTCGGCGCCACCGAGTTCTTCATCGGTGGCCACTTCGCCGGTCGCCGCTTTAAGCAATGGCGGGCCGGCGAGAAACAGCTTGGCCTTGCCGCGCACCACCACTACGTAATCCGATAACCCCGGTTGATAGGCGCCGCCTGCGGTGGCCGAGCCGTGTACCACGGTGATCTGCGGCAAACCCATCGCTGACATGCGCGCCTGATTGGCGAAACTGCGCGCGCCTTCGACAAAAATCTCCGCCGCGTAGTTGAGATTGGCTCCGCCGCTTTCGGCGAGGGTGATCATCGGCAGTTTGTTTTCCCGCGCGATCTGTTGCAGGCGCAGGGATTTTTTCAGGCCGCTCGGCGAGATCGTGCCGCCCTTGATCGCGCTGTTGTTGGCGACCACCATCGCGCGGATTCCGCAGACATAACCGATGCCGGCAATCAGCCCGCCACCGGCCGAACTGCCATCCTTGTCGTCGTGCAATTTATAGCCGGCGAGGCTGGCCAGTTCGAGGAACGGCGCGCCGGGGTCGAGCAACAGGTTCAGGCGTTCGCGGGGCAACAGTTGCCCGCGTTTGCTGAATTTGTCTTTGGCTTCGGCGGCCTTGTTCAACAGGTTCTGTTCGAGCTGCTGCACCTGCTCGATGGCGGCGAGCATGGCCGCGCGGTTTCGTGCGAAGGCTTCGCTGTGCGGGTCGAGTTGCGACTGAATCTGCGCCATGGCTTATTCCTCGTCCTTGAGCACGTCGGGACGCAACACTTCTGGTAAATACGCGCGGTGAAAACCATTGAACGATTCGCTGTGGCTGGCCTTGTGCAGCGGCCAGGCGCGACTGCCGAGGCTGGCGGCGCCGTCGATTTTCACCGTGGTGCCGCTGATGAATGCCGCCGCCGGGCTGAGCAGAAACACGATCGCCGCACTGACTTCCGATTCGGTGCCGATACGCTTGAGCGGCACATGCTCGCGCAGGGTCGGAATCACTGCTTTGAAAGCGCCCTCGTAAGTGTCCATGCCGCTGGAGGCGATCCAGCCCGGCGCCACGGCGTTGACCCGGACCCCGGCGTAACCCCACTCGAACGCGGCAGTCTTGGTGAAATTGTCCATGCCCGAGCGCGCCGCGCCCGAGTGGCCCATGCCGGGCATGCCGCCCCACATGTCGGCGAGCATGTTGACGATGCTGCCGCCGTGTTTGCTCATCGACTGGTTGAACACCTCGCGGGCCATCAGAAAGCCGCCGACCAGATTGGTCCGCAGCACGGTTTCAAAGCCCTTCTGATTGATCGAGGCCAAGGGCGACGGGTATTGGCCGCCGGCGTTGTTGACCAGACCGTGGATCGGCCCGTGTTCGGCGATCAGCTCTTTGACCAGTTGCTTGACCGCTTCTTCATCGCGGATATCGCAGGCCTTCCAGTGCGCGCGGCCGCCGTCCTCGGCGATTTCGGCGGCGACCTTTTCGAGTTTTTCCGGCTTGCGCCCGACCAGCAACACATTGGCGCCAAGGGCCGCCAGTTCATGGGCGGTGCAGCGACCGATGCCGCTGCCGCCACCGGTGACAATCATGTTCTGGCCGCTGAACAGATCGGCGCGAAAAATCGACGCGTAAGCCATGCACACCATCCTCTAGTCGAGCTGTTCGGCGATGCTCTGCGGCACCGGGATCTGGATTTCCAATAGTTGCTGGGCGAAGGCTTTGCCTTGCGGGTCGATGCGCAGACTGGCGACACCGCCACCGCCGAGGGCGTTTTCCAAAAGAAAATTAAGGCTGTGGGTGCCGGGCAGATACCAGCGTTCGACACGCCCGAGAAGCGGATCGAGGACGTGGCGCATCCAGTCGACCACCACCGAAGGGGTCAGCGCTTCGGCGATCCATGGCAGGTAATCGGGATGGCGCGGCATCACGCCGATGTTGCTGTGGTTGCCCTTGTCGCCGGAGCGCGCCACCGCCAGTTTCACCAACGGCACACTGGCATCGGCGCGGCCCTGGGGTTTGGGTGGCTGATGGGCGAGCGGCAAATCTGCGCTGTCGAGGGCCACTGGTTCGGGGAGGGCGCACGGATGGCGCTCACCGGCCATGTCGATCTGCAGTGTGCAGGCATTTTTATCGACGAGAAATGAGAACAGGCGGATGACCGGGTACACGGTCGGACGTCCGCCGACGATGCCGGTCAAACCCGGCGCCATACCGGTCGCGGCCTGGGCGATCTCTTTGGAAAACAGCACCAGCGCGCGTTTGTCAGGATGGCGTACGGCGATTTTGATCACCACTTCACGGCTGTCGCGGCGCTGGCCGTGTGGGCCGTAGGTGGCTTCGCTGCCGAGCAGTTCGACATGGGTTTCGCTGTACGGCGCCCAGCCGCGCAGGCTGAACATCTCGGCGGTCTTGTCAATGATCGCCTGACTGACCCGCCGCGCCTTGTCCACCGCGTCGATGCCGGCCATCAGGCAACTGGCGGTGCAGCGAAAACCGTCCGGGTACGTGGCGCTGACTTTGTATTTGTCGCTGGGCGGCAGGCCTTTGGCACCGTGCACCTGCACGACGTTTTTGCCTTGTTGCTGGAGTTTGACCTCAGTGAAATCGCAGATCACGTCGGGTAACAGATAGGCCTGCGGATCGCCGATTTCGTAGAGCATCTGCTCGCCAACGGTCAGCGGCGTGACCAGGCCGCCGGAGCCTTCGGGTTTGCTGACGAGGAACTGGCCATCGGCGCTGACCTCGACGATCGGAAAACCGATGTGCTCGTAATCCGGCACCTCGCGCCAGTCGGTGAAATTACCGCCGGTGCACTGCGCGCCGCATTCGATGATGTGCCCGGCCAGCGCGGCCTGGGCGAGTTTGTCGTAGTCATGCCACGACCAACCGAATTCGTGGACCAGCGCCGCGCTGACTACGGCGCTGTCGACCACCCGGCCGGTAATGACAATGTCGGCACCCAGGCGCAACGCTTCGACAATCCCTGGCGCGCCGAGGTAGGCGTTGGTCGACACGCACATGCGCGGAAGCGGCGCGCCGCTGAACATTTCGCGGATATCGGCGGGGTTTTTGAGTTGTCCTTGCAAGTCGTCGCCGAGCAACACGGCGATCTTCAGCTGGACCCCAGCCTGGTCGCAGGCCGCTTGCAGGGCCGCCGCGCAAGCCTGCGGATTGACCCCGCCGGCATTGCTGATCACGCGGATGTTCTGTTCGGCCAGTTGCGTCAGCAGCGGCGCCAGCACTTCAACGAAGTCACCCGCGAACCCGGCCTGCGGGTCTTTCAGGCGCGCGCCGGCCATCAGCGACATGGTGATCTCGGCCAGATAATCGAACACCAGATAATCCAGGTTTCCGCCGCAGACAAGCTGGGCGGCAGCAGTGGAAGTGTCGCCCCAAAAAGCACTGGCGCAGCCGATTCGCACGGTGGTTGGCATTTTTATCTCCGACTCAGGGACCTGCGACAGAAGTGTCTGGAGGCTACCAAGCAAGCGCTTGGTTTGTAAACAGGCGAAACATTCTTCTGCCCAAGCGCTTGCTTGGTGCCCGCGCGCGGCTTAAATTGCGCGCAACCCTGCGGTTACAGGGGGCAACACACTGATCGACTGTAGGAGAGAACGGGTGGACGAGCAAAAAGCCCTGCGGGTCATGCGCGAACTGGTCGACCAGGGCCAGTTGACCGACCCGGACAGCGCCCGCGGCAAATTGCTGCAAGTGGCGGCTCACCTTTTTCGCAACAAAGGCTACGAGCGCACCACGGTGCGTGATCTGGCCAGCGCTGTGGGCATTCAGTCGGGAAGCATTTTTCATCACTTCAAAAGCAAGGATGAAATTCTCCGCGCGGTGATGGAGGAAACCATCCGCTACAACACCGCGCTGATGCGCGCAGCCCTGGCCGAAGCCGGCGACGTGCGCGAGAAAGTGCTGGCGCTGATTCGCTGCGAATTGCAGTCGATCATGGGCGGCAGTGGCGAGGCGATGGCGGTGCTGGTGTACGAATGGCGCTCATTGTCCGAAGACGGCCAGGCTAAAGTGCTCGCTTTGCGTGATGTTTATGAAGACATCTGGTTGCAGGTTCTGGGCGAGGCCAAGGACGCCGGCTACATTCGCGGCGACGTTTTTATTACCCGACGTTTCCTTACCGGCGCACTGTCCTGGACCACCACCTGGTTCCGTGCCGGCGGCAGTTTGAGCCTCGATCAGCTCGCCGATGAAGCGCTGATTCTGGTCCTCGAAGCGCGTTGAACGGTTGTCGGACCGGCCGACAAACTGGCTAAGTCGGCGAAACCGCCTAGCTTGAATGCATTGATCGCTATTTTTTTCGGGGAGTGGGGTGTTTTGAAGTCTTCGCCAATTCGGACAGCCGCCGGGCTGATGCTCGCTGCGCTGGCTGCGTTATGGGTATTGCCCGCTCAGTCAGCGCAATTGGTCCGGGTCGGCGCCGCGCATTTCCCGCCTTATACGATTCGCCCGGAAAACGGCGCCGACACCGGCCTGTTGCCGCAATTGATCGAGGCGCTGAACCGCTCGCAGAGCGACTATCAGTTCGTCCTGGTGCCGACGTCGATCCCGCGCCGTTTCGGTGATTTCAAGCAGGGCCGCATCGATATGGCGATCTTCGAGAACCCCGAGTGGGGCTGGAAGGACATTCCCCATGATGACGTCGACATGGGCCTGGAAGACGCCGAGATTTTCGTCGCGCAACGCGAAGACGGCCGCCAGCAAAACTACTTCTCGAGCCTGTCGGGCAAACGTCTGGCGCTGTTCAGCGGTTATCACTACGAATTTGCCAACTTCAACGCCGACCCGAAATTCCTCGCGCACAACTACAACGCCACGCTGACCTATTCCCACGACAGCAACCTGCTGATGGTCCTGCGCGGGCGCGCCGACATTGCCTTGGTGACCCGCTCCTATCTGTTCGATTACCTGCTGCGCAACGAGAAGGTCCGCGATGAGCTGTTGGCTTCGCAGCGTACCGATCAGATCTATCACCATTACGCGATTCTGCGGCCAAGCGCTCCGATCACCGGCGACGCCTTCGGCAATCTGTTGCAGCGTCTGCGTGACAATGGCGAATTGCTGAAGATTTTCGAGCCTTACAAGATTGCCGTGGTGCCCGTGCCGCATCACTGAAGCGCTGTTTGCATCTCGCGCTTAAATTTCCCCTCCCGGCTCACGTCACTTCGTTGAACTGTCGACGATTACGTGAGCCCGACCCATGTCCAATCTGAATGACCTGACTGCCCTGGCGTTGCCCTCGGGCAGTCGATTGATCGCTGATGCCACCGAGAGCCGACTGAGCCTGAGCCTGGACGGGCAACCGCTGATTCGGCTGCGCCTGGACCGCGAGGCCAATGGCCCGATCCAGCTTGATGAACGTTTTGCCCTGCCGCCCGGGCAAGCCTTGTGGGCCGCCTGTTATTGGCTGTTCGCCCGTGACCCGGCGTGCCAGCAATTGACCTGGCAACTCGATCAGCCGCCGACCGAAGCCTTGCGCAGTGGTCTGCTGATCAATACCGAAGTCGCCGGTGAGTATCGCTGCGAGCGCACGCTGTTCTGGCAACTGCCGCAGCCGTGGCTGGGCACTTCACTGACCGGCAGCTATCCGCAGCAAATGGTCATCAGCCACGGCAAGCGCCATCCGCTGCGACCGGTGAAGCCGCGCGGTGAAGTCTATCGGCGTTTCGATGCGCGGCTCGGCGCGTGGATTTCCTTGCGAACGCTGGAAATCGAGGAAGATCTGTCGCGCTTCAATCGCTGGCAGAACAGCCCGCGTGTGGCGAGTTTCTGGCAGGAGGAGGGCTGCCTTGAGCAGCATCGCGAATACCTCGGCAAGCTCGATGCCGATCCGCACACGCTGACCCTGATCGGCTGTTTCGATGATCAGCCGTTCGCTTATTTCGAAGCCTACTGGGCCAAGGAAGATCGCATCGCGCCGTTCTACGATGCCGGCGATTACGACCGTGGCATTCACATGCTGGTCGGCGAAGAAAGTCATCGCGGCCCGCATAAAGTGGCGAGTTGGTTATCGGCGCTGGTGCATTACCTGTTTCTCGATGATCCACGGACCCAGCGCGTGGTCGCCGAGCCACGTGCCGACAACGCGAAGTTGATCGGCCATATGCACAACCAATGCTTTCACTGCGAGAAGGAATTCGATTTTCCGCACAAGCGCGCGGCGCTGATGATTCTGGGGCGGGAGCGGTTTTTTGATCGGTGCAAGCTGGCCTGATGCGTTCGGCCTCGGCTTTCGTTTGAAACTGAGGTCGCTTTCGCGAGCAGGCTCGCTCCCACAGGGTTTGATGAACGACACAAATCCAGTGTGGGAGCGAGCCTGCTCGCGAATGGCTTGACGCAAAATCCGGATCCTAACGACGCCCCGCAATCACCGCATCCCGCCGACTGCCCGAGACCTTGCGGCAGTGCACCAGCGCATCACGAATCATGAAGTTGACCAGGGTAGGTGATACGCCCAGTTCCTTGGCGATGTCTTTCTGCGGCACGCCGTGCAAGCGGTACATCTCGAAGGCATAACGGGTGCGGCTGGGCAGCTCGGTCAGCGCATCGGCGATGTGTTCGAGGGTCGAGAAGTTGATGTGCGAAGTTTCCGGCGAAGCGCCCTGAATCACCACGTTCAAGCCTTCCTCTTCCGGGCCTGAGTATTTCTGTTCGAGCGCCTGCTTGCGGTAGTGATCGATGGCGAGGTTGCGCACGATCTGGAACAGGTAGCTCAGCTGAGCCTTGATCGACGACGTGATCGGCGGCGCCGATTGCAGTCGGAAAAACGCATCCTGAACCACATCTTCGGCACGAGACCTGCAACCGGTAATGCGGGCTGCAATCTTGACCAGAATCAGTCGATTGTCGACGAATGCCTGAAGTAGCGGTGAATCGCACCTGCTTGTGGATACTTGTTCCGTCATGGAAATCACCTTGCTGCCAATAGGTTAGTGGGAGGGCCTCGGGGGACGGCGCCGTCCTACACATCGAGCGACAAATTATGTTGAATGATAATGATTGTCAAATGAGAAAGAGAGGTATTGCTGTAAGGCGATGTGTTTTGCCAACTGCGACACGCCGCCGCACCCCAGCCCCGCTGGACGTCGCGCCTGCCGACTAATTATTTCCCCACTCCATCCGTTCTCATTGGTGAATGGCCCGGGTGCAGATCCCCGGCCTCAGCGCATTCCGATGCCTTGCGCGGTCGGCACAGACCGCGCCCCGCACGCCTCTCGACAGGTGTGACGCAGCCACCCGATTCCACTTGCAAGCCGAATTCAGGCAGGAAACCTCATGACCGACGCGTTCGAACTCCCCAGCACCCTGGTCCATGCCCTCAAGCGTCGCGCGGCCCTGACGCCGAACCGAGTGGCCTTGCGTTTTCTCGCCGAAAACCCGGAGCAGACCGTGGTGCTCAGCTATCGGGAACTGGATCAACGCGCGCGTACCATCGCCGCTGCGTTGCAGGCTCAGGCTGGATTCGGTGAGCGTGCGGTGCTGCTGTTTCCCAGTGGCGCGGATTATGTCGCGGCGTTTTTCGGCTGCCTGTATGCCGGTGTGATTGCGGTACCGGCCTATCCGCCGGAATCCGCGCGTCGTCATCATCAGGAGCGTTTGCTGTCGATCATCGCCGACGCCGAGCCCACGCTGTTGCTGACCAGCGCCGACCTGCGCGATGCCTTGCAAAAAATCGACGGCGCGCCGCCGCTGTTGTGCGTCGACACCCTCGACAGCGCACTGGCCGAACGCTGGGTTGAGCCGAGCCTGCCGCCTGAACACATCGCCTTTTTGCAATACACCTCCGGCTCCACCGCGCTGCCCAAGGGCGTGCAGGTCAGCCATGGCAACCTCGTCGCCAACGAACTGCTGATCCGTCACGGTTTCGGCATCGACGTCAACCCGGACGACGTCATCGTCAGCTGGTTGCCGCTGTATCACGACATGGGTTTGATCGGTGGTCTGCTGCAACCGATTTTCAGCGGCGTGCCGTGCATTCTGATGTCGCCGGCATACTTCCTCGGCCGGCCGTTGCGCTGGCTGGAAGCGATTGCCGAATACGGCGGCACCATCAGCGGCGGCCCGGATTTCGCCTACCGTTTGTGCAGTGAGCGGGTCAGCGAGTCGGCCCTTGAGCGCCTCGATCTGAGTCGATGGCGCGTGGCCTATTCCGGTTCCGAGCCGATCCGTCTCGATACCCTCGAACGCTTCGCCGAAAAATTCGCTGCTTGCGGTTTCAGCGACAACAGCTTCATGGCTTCGTACGGTCTGGCCGAGGCGACCCTGTTTGTCGCCGGAACACCGCGTGGCGCCGGCATCCCGGCACTGCGCGTGGATGATCAGGCGCTGGCGCAAAACCGCGCCGAGCCGGGCGACGGCAGCGCGGTCATGAGCTGCGGCATCAGCCAGCCTGAGCACGCGGTGCTGATCGTCGAACCGAATACCCTCGAAGAACTCGCCGATAACGCCGTCGGTGAAGTCTGGGCCACCGGCCCGAGCATCGCCCACGGTTATTGGCGCAACCCCGAAGCCAGCGCCAAGACTTTTGTCCAGCACGCCGGCCGCAGCTGGTTGCGCACCGGCGACCTGGGTTTTATCCGTGCGGGCGAGTTGTTCGTCACCGGGCGCCTGAAAGACATGCTCATCGTCCGCGGACACAACCTCTATCCGCAGGACATCGAGCAGACCGTCGAGCGCGAAGTCGAAGTGGTGCGCAAGGGCCGCGTGGCGGCGTTCGCGGTCACTCACAACGGCGAAGAGGGCATCGGCATCGCTGCGGAAATCAGCCGTAGCGTGCAGAAAATCCTTGCGCCAGATGCGCTGATCAAAGCCATTCGCCAAGCCGTGGCCGAGGCGTATCAGGAGGCGCCAAGCGTGGTGGTGCTGCTCAATCCGGGCGCGTTGCCGAAAACTTCCAGTGGCAAACTGCAGCGCTCGGCGTGCCGCAATCGTCTGGCCGATGGCAGTCTCGACAGTTACGCGTTGTTCCCTTCGATCACAGCGGCAGCGGAAAACGCGACCAGCAGCACTTCGGACCTTGAAGCGTTGATCGGGAAAATCTGGGCCGAGCAACTCAACGTCAAGCAGGTCAGTGGCGACGACCATTTCTTTCTGCTCGGCGGCAACTCGATCGCCGCCACGCAAGTGGTCGCGCGGGTTCGCGAAGCACTCGGTGTCGAGCTGAGCCTGCGCCTGCTGTTCGAAGCGCCAACCCTCTCCGCTTTCGCCGCCGCCCTGGCGCAGCAGCAACAGACTGGCGGCAGCGCCCAAGATGCAATCAGCACCTTGTCGCGCAGCGAGCCGATGCCGCAGTCGCTGGCACAAAACCGTCTGTGGATCACTTGGCAACTCGATTCACAGAGCAGCGCCTACAATATTCCCGGCGGCCTGCGCCTGCGTGGCGAGCTGGACGAAGACGCCGTGCGCAGCAGCTTCCAGCAACTGATCGAACGCCATGAATCACTGCGCACACGTTTCTTCGAACGCGACGGTGTGGCATTGCAGCAAGTGCTTGCCGCTGCCGAATTCGACCTGCAACTGATCGACATCAGCGACCTGTCAGCGCCAGAGCGTGAAGCCCGTGCCGAGCAGATTCGCGAAGACGAGGCGCGCACTCGGTTCGATCTGGAAAAAGGCCCGTTGCTGGCGGTGACACTGGTGCGTCTCGATGACGAAGAACATCAACTGCTGGTGACCCTGCACCACATCATCGCTGACGGCTGGTCGCTGAATATCCTCCTCGACGAATTCTCGCGTCTCTATGCCGCCGCTACCCAAGGTGCGCCGGCGACACTGGCAGCACTGCCCACGCAATACGCCGATTACGGCAACTGGCAGCGGCAATGGCTGGCGCAAGGCGAGGGCGAGCGGCAACTGGCGTACTGGAAAGCGCAACTGGGCGAAGAACATCCGCCACTGGAACTGGCCACCGATCACCCGCGCTCGGCCAGACACAACCACAGCGCCGCACGCCACAGCGTGCGCTTTAGTAGCAAACTCAGCGAGGCGATTCGCCAGACTGCGCAGGCCCACCAGGCCACGCCGTTCATGCTTCTGCTCGCTGCGTTGCAAAGTTTGCTGCACCGCTACAGTGGTCAGCGCGACATTCGCATCGGCGTGCCCAACGCCAACCGTCCGCGCCTGGAAACCCAAAACCTGATCGGCTTCTTCATCAATACCCAGGTGTTGCGCGCGCAAATCGATTCGCGCCTGACATTTGCCGAGCTGCTGAACCAGACCCGCCAAGCCGCACTCGGCGCCCAGGCCAATCAGGATCTGCCCTTCGAACAACTGCTCGAAGCGTTCCCGCAGGCCCGCGAACAGGGACTGTTCCAGGTCATGTTCAACCATCAGCAGCGCGACCTCAGTGCGCTCAAGCGCCTGCCGGGTCTGCTCGCCGAAGAACTGCCGTGGCACAGCCGCGAGGCCAAGTTCGACCTGCAACTGCACAGCGAAGAAGATCGCAACGGCCGCCTGAGCTTGGCGTTCGACTACGCCAGCGAACTGTTCGACGCCGCGACCATCGAGCGTCTGGCCGAGCATTTCCATAATCTGCTCAGCGAGGTCTGCGAACAGCCACAGCAGGCCATCGGCGATCTGCGCTTGCTGGCCGCCAGCGAGCAGAATCAGCAGAAGGACTGGAGCGTCGCTCCGTGCACCCCGGCGCAACAATGGCTGCCGGAACTGCTCGAGCAACAATTGCGCAACACCCCGCAACGCACCGCGCTGGTGTGGGACGGCGGTAGTCTGGATTTTGCCGAGCTGCACGCGCAAGCCAACCGGCTCGCCCATTACCTGCGCGACAAAGGCGTTGGCCCGGACGTGTGCGTGGCCATTGCTGCCGAGCGTTCGCCGCAACTGCTGATCGGTCTGCTGGCGATCATCAAGGCCGGCGGCGCCTATGTGCCGCTTGATCCGGATTATCCGGCCGAGCGTCTCGCGTACATGCTCCGCGACAGCGGCGTCGAACTGCTCCTGACCCAGACGCAATTGCTCGAGCGTCTGCCGGCCAGCGATGGCGTCAGCGTGATCGCCATGGATGCGCTGCACCTGGATAAATGGCCGAGCCAGGCACCGGGACTGCGACTGCACGGCGACAACCTCGCCTACGTGATTTACACCTCGGGTTCCACCGGGCAACCGAAAGGCGTCGGCAACACCCACGCCGCGCTGGCCGAGCGCCTGCAATGGATGCAGGACACTTACCGCCTCGACGAAACCGACGTGCTGATGCAAAAAGCGCCGATCAGTTTCGACGTCTCGGTGTGGGAATGCTTCTGGCCGCTGATCAGCGGCGCGCGGCTGCTGCTTGCCGCCCCCGGCGAACACCGTGACCCGCATCGCATCGCGCAACGGGTCCAGCAATACGGCGTGACCACGCTGCACTTCGTCCCGCCACTGCTGGCGTTGTTCGTCGACGAGCCGCTGAGTGCCGAGTGCACGAGCCTGCGCCGGGTGTTTTCCGGCGGTGAAGCCTTGCCCGCCGAGTTGCGCAACCGGGTACTCGCGCAATTGCCAGCGGTGCAATTGCACAACCGTTATGGCCCGACTGAAACCGCAATCAACGTCACCCATTGGCATTGCAGTGCCGCCGATGGTGCGCGCTCGCCGATTGGCCGGCCGCTGGGCAATGTGGTCTGCCGCATTCTTGATGCCGATCTCAATCCAGTGCCGGCGGGTGTGGCGGGTGAGCTGTGCATCAGCGGCATCGGTCTGGCGCGTGGTTATCTCGGGCGTCCGGCGTTGACCGCCGAGCGTTTTGTCGTCGATCCACTGGGCGAGCATGGCGCCCGCTTGTACCGCACCGGCGACCGTGCGCGCTGGTCCTCGGATGGCGTGATCGAATACCTCGGTCGCCTCGATCAGCAGGCCAAACTGCGCGGCTTTCGCGTGGAACCGGAAGAAATCCAGGCGCGACTGCTGGCGCAAAATGGCGTCGCCCAGGCCGTGGTGCTGGTGCGGGAAACCGCTGCCGGCGCGCAACTGATCGGCTACTTCACGGCGACCGATGCGCAGGAAAATGCCGATGAGCAAATTATTCGGCTGAAAGCTGCCCTCGCTGCCGAGCTGCCGGAATACATGGTGCCCGCACAATTGCTGCGCCTTGATACGATGCCGCTGAGCCCCAGCGGCAAACTCGATCGCCGCGCCTTGCCCGAGCCCCAGTGGCAAGTGCGTGAACACATCGAACCGGTCAGCGAACTGGAGCAACAAATCGCCGCGATCTGGCGCGAAGTGCTGGGTCTGAAGCAGATCGGCCTGCGCGATGATTTCTTCGCCCTCGGCGGTCATTCGCTACTGGCCACGCAAATCATTTCGCGCACACGTCAGGCCTGTGACGTCGAACTGCCGCTGCGCACCTTGTTCGAGCACAGCGAACTGGGCGATTACGCCGAACAGATTCGCCTGATCCAGGTCAGCGGCCGCACCAACCCACAGCTGCCGATCGGCACAGTCGACCGCAGCCAAGCGGTGCCGCTGTCCTATTCGCAGCAGCGCATGTGGTTCCTCTGGCAGATGGAACCGGACAGCCCGGCGTACAACGTCGGCGGCATGGCGCGCTTGCGCGGCGTGCTGCATGTCGAGCATTTCGAGGCCGCCTTGCAGGCGCTGATCCTGCGCCACGAAACCCTGCGCACTACGTTCCCCAGCGTTGACGGGGTCGCCCGCCAACAGGTGCATGCCGAGACCGGCGTGCGCATGGGCTGGAAGGATTTCTCCAGCCTGCCGGCAGAAGTCCGGGAGCTACAAGTCCAGCAACTGGCCGATGCAGAAGCGCACCAGCCGTTCAATCTGGAAACCGGACCGCTGCTGCGCGCCTGCCTGGTCAAGACTGCCGAACACGAGCATTACTTCGTCCTGACCTTGCACCACATCGTCACCGAAGGCTGGGCAATGGACATCTTTGCCCGTGAACTCAGTGCGCTGTATGAAGCGTTCGTCGATGAGCGCGCCTCGCCGCTCGCGCCGCTGCCGGTGCAATACCTCGACTACAGCGTCTGGCAGCGTCAGTGGCTGGAGTCCGGCGAGCGCCAGCGCCAGCTCGATTACTGGACTGCGCAACTCGGTCGCGAACATCCGCTGCTGGAACTGCCCGGCGACCGTCCGCGTCCACCGGTGCAGAGCCATCAGGGCGAGCTGTTCCGTTTCGATCTGAGTGACGATCTCGCCGCGCGGGTGCGGGCGTTCAATGCGCAAAACGGTCTGACCCTGTTCATGACCATGACCGCCGCACTCGCCACGTTGCTCTACCGCTACAGCGGCCAGACCGACCTGCGCATCGGCGCGCCGGTGGCCAACCGCATCCGCCCGGAAAGCGAAGGGCTGATCGGTGCGTTCCTCAACACCCAGGTGCTGCGTTGCCAGCTCGACGGGCAGATGTCGGTCGGCGAACTGTTCGAGCAGGTGCGCCACACCGTGATCGAAGGCCAGTCCCATCAGGATCTGCCGTTCGATCACTTGGTCGAAGCCTTGCAGCCGCCACGCAGCGCGGCTTACAACCCGCTGTTCCAGGTGATGTGCAACGTGCAGCGCTGGGAATTCCAGCAGAGCCGCACCCTCGCTGGTATGACCGTCGAGTACCTGGCCAACGATGCTCGGGCGACCAAGTTCGACCTCAATCTGGAAGTCACCGATCTCGACCATCGCCTCGGCTGCTGCCTGACTTACAGCACCGACCTGTTCAACGAACCGACCATCGAACGCATGGCCAGGCATTGGCGCAACCTGCTTGAAGCGTTGATCGCTGATCCGCAGCAACGTCTCAGCGAACTGCCGTTGCTCGACAACTCCGAGCAACAGCACCTGCTCGACAGCCTTGGCGTCGAGCCGGGCGAGCATCGTCTCGATCAGTGCATCCATCATCTGTTCGCCGAGCAGGCACTGGCGCGCAAAGACGCGCCAGCGCTGACCTTCGCCGGGCAGACCCTGAGCTACGCCGAACTCGATGCCCGGGCCAATCGTCTGGCCTGGGCGCTGCGTGAACGCGGGGTCGGCCCGCAAGTGCGGGTCGGTCTGGCGCTGGAGCGTTCGCTGGAAATGGTCATCGGCCTGCTGGCGATTCTCAAGGCTGGCGGCGCCTATGTGCCGCTGGATCCGGAGTACCCGCTCGACCGTCTGCATTACATGATCGAAGACAGCCGCATCGGTCTGCTGCTCAGCGATCGGGCGATGTTTCAGGCCCTGGGTGACTTGCCGTCAGACGTGGCGCTCTGGTGTCTGGAAGATGACAGCCCGGCACTGGCCGACTACCCGGCCAGCGAGCTGCCGTTTATCAGCCTGCCGCAACATCAGGCCTACTTGATTTACA
This sequence comes from Pseudomonas iranensis, assembly GCF_014268585.2. Taxonomy (NCBI): domain Bacteria; kingdom Pseudomonadati; phylum Pseudomonadota; class Gammaproteobacteria; order Pseudomonadales; family Pseudomonadaceae; genus Pseudomonas; species Pseudomonas iranensis. Next base: position 4,407,842 of record NZ_CP077092.1, on the reverse strand, counting down.
CCTCGGGCTCGACCGGCAAACCGAAAGGCGTGGTGGTCTCCCACGGCGAAATTGCCATGCACTGTCAGGCCGTGATCGAACGCTTCGGCATGCGCCCGGACGACTGTGAACTGCATTTCTATTCGATCAACTTCGACGCCGCCACCGAACGTCTGCTGGTGCCGCTGCTCAGCGGTGCGCAGGTGGTGCTGCGGGCGCAAGGGCAGTGGGACGCGGAAGAAATCTGCGGCTTGATTCGTGCGCATCGGATCAACGTCCTCGGCTTCACGCCGAGCTACGGCAGCCAGTTGGCGCAGTTCCTTGCCACGCAGAATGAAGTCCTGCCGGTGCGCATGATCATCACCGGCGGTGAAGCGCTGACCGGCGAGCATCTACAGCGCATCCGCGTGGCGTTCCAGCCAGCGCAGTTCTTCAACGCCTATGGCCCGACTGAAACCGTGGTCATGCCGCTGGCCAGTCTGGCGCCGCAGGTACTGGAAGAGGGCGCCGGCAGTGTGCCGATCGGTAGCGTGATCGGGTCGCGGGTCGCCTACATTCTCGACGCCGATCTGGCCTTGGTGCCGCAAGGCGCGACCGGTGAATTGTTTGTCGGCGGCGCCGGTCTGGCGCAGGCCTATCACGACCGTCCGGGCATCAGCGCCGAGCGTTTTGTCGCTGACCCGTTTGCCGCTGATGGCGGGCGCATGTATCGCACCGGCGACCTGGTGCGCCAGCGTGCCGATGGTCTGGTCGAGTATCTGGGGCGGATCGACCATCAAGTGAAAATCCGTGGTTTCCGCATCGAACTGGGCGAAATCGAAACGCGCCTGCTCGATCACCCTTCGATCCGCGAAGCGGTGGTGCTGGCGCTGGATGCGCCGAGTGGCAAGCAGTTGGTGGGTTATCTCGTTACCGATGTCGCCGGGCAAGGCGAAGCGCAACAGGCTGAACTGCGCGAAGCGCTCAAGTCGCACCTCAAGGCGCAACTGCCGGACTACATGGTGCCGACCCAGCTGATGCTGCTGGCAAGCATGCCGCTGACCGCCAACGGCAAACTCGACCGCCGCGCCTTGCCGGCGCCCGATCCCGAGTTGAATCGTCAGGACTATGTTGCGCCAAGCAATGAGCTGGAGCAGACCCTGGCGCAGATCTGGTGCGATGTGCTCAACGTCAGGCAGGTCGGCCTCAACGATAACTTCTTCGAACTCGGCGGCGACTCGATTCTGTCGATTCAAGTGGTCAGCCGCGCGCGTCAGCAGGGCATTCACTTCAGCCCGCGCGACCTGTTCCAGCACCAGACCGTGCAGACGCTCGCCGCCATTGCCAGCCGCACGCAGCAGGTGACTGCCGAGCAGGGTCTGGTCGACGGTGAGTCGCGCCTGACACCGATTCAGCATTGGTTTTTCGATACGGACATTCCCCAGCGTCAGCACTGGAATCAGGCGCTGCTGCTGGAACCGACTGTGCGCCTCGAGCCGCAACGATTGCAGCAAGCTTTGCTGGCAGTGATCGAGCAGCACGATGCCCTGCGTCTGCGTTTCACTGAAGCCGATGATGCATGGCAAGCGACGCATCGAGCGCTGATGAATGAGGATGTGCTCTGGCAAGTCAGCGTCGATTCGCTGGATCGGTGCGAATCTCTGTTCGCCGACGCGCAACGCAGTCTGCATCTGCACAACGGCCCGTTACTGCGCGCGGTGCTGGTCGATGTTGCGGATGTTCAGCAACGCCTGTTCATCGCCATCCACCACTTGGTGGTCGACGGTGTGTCGTGGCGCGTGCTGCTGGATGATCTGCAAACCGCCTATCGCCAGCTCGACGCTGCGCAGCCGCTGAAACTGCCGGCGAAAACCAGCGCCTTCAAGGACTGGGCCGCGCGTTTGCAGGCCTACGCCGGCAGCGAATCCCTGCGCGAAGAACTCGGTTGGTGGCAAGCACAACTGGCCGGGCCGAGCGCTGATCTGCCTTGCGAAAATCCGCAGGGCGGCAGGCAGAATCGTCATGCGCAAACCGTCAGCGTACGCCTCGATACCGAGCGCACCCGGCAGTTGCTGCAACAGGCACCGAGCGCTTATCGCACTCAGGTCAACGACCTGCTGTTGACCGCCCTGGCTCGTGTGCTGTGCCGCTGGAGTGGCCAGCCCTCGGCACTGATTCAACTGGAAGGACACGGTCGCGAAACCCTGTTCGACGAGATTGATCTGACCCGCACGGTCGGCTGGTTCACTAGCGCTTACCCGCTGCGCCTGACCCCGCACAACTTCGAAGAGGCTGCCGGGCAGGGCGCTTCGATCAAGGCAATCAAGGAACAACTGCGCGCCGTGCCGCACAAAGGTCTCGGTTATGGCGTGCTGCGTTATCTGGCCGATGACGGCTGCCGGCAGAGCATGGCCGCGCTGCCGCAGGCGCAGGTCACCTTCAACTACCTCGGCCAGTTCGACCAGAGCTTCGGCAGCGATGCGCTGTTCCGTCCTCTCGATGAGCCAATCGGTGCAGCCCACGATCCGCAGGCGCCGTTGCCCAACGAGCTGAGCGTCGACAGTCAGGTTTACGGTGGTGAACTGCTGCTGCGCTGGACTTTCAGTGCCGAGCGTTACGAGGCGCAAACCATTAACGATCTGGCCGCCGCCTACCTCGGTGAGTTGCAAAGCCTGATCGCCCATTGTCTAAAAGACGAGGCCGGCGGCCTGACACCATCGGACTTCCCGCTGGCGAAACTGACTCAGGCGCAACTCGATGCGCTGCCGGTGCCGGCCGCGCACATCGAAGACGTCTACCCGCTGACGCCGATGCAGGAAGGCATGTTGCTGCACACCTTGCTCGAGCCGGGCACCGGTCTGTACTACATGCAGGATCGATATCGCATCAACAGCGAGCTCGACCCCGAGCGTTTCGCTCAGGCCTGGCAAGCGGTGGTCGCTCGTCATGAAGCATTGCGCGCTTCGTTCTGCTGGAACGTTGGCGAAGACATGCTGCAAGTGATTCACACGCCGGGGCGCACGCCGATCGAGTATCTGGACTGGAGCGCCGTCGCCGAAACCGAGCAGGAACCGCAGTTGCAAGCGCTGCTGAAAAGCGAACGCGAAGCCGGGTTCGATCTGCTCAATCAGGCGCCGTTTCACCTGCGCCTGATCAAGGTCGGCGCGGCGCGCTACTGGTTCATGATGAACAACCACCACATCCTCATCGACGCCTGGTGCCGTTCGCTGCTGATGAACGACTTCTTCGAGATCTATACCGCCCTCGGTGAAGGTCGTGAAGCGCAGTTGGGCGTGCCGCCGCGTTATCGCGATTACATCGGTTGGCTGCAACGCCAGAGCCTGGCCGAGGCGCGGCAGTGGTGGCGGCAGAATCTGCAAGGCTTCGAGCGCACCACGCCGATCCCGAGCGACCGGCCGTTCCTGCGCGAACACGCTGGTGAAAGCGGCGGCATGATCGTCGGCGACCGCTACACCCGCCTCAATGTCGAGGACGGCGCACGGCTGCGGGAACTGGCGCAGGCACATCAACTGACCGTCAACACTTTCGCCCAGGCTGCGTGGGCTCTGGTTTTGCGGCGCCTGAGCGGCGATCGCGACGTGCTCTTCGGCGTAACTGTGGCCGGGCGGCCGGTGGAGATGCCGGAAATGCAACGCACCGTCGGCCTGTTCATCAACAGCATCGCCCTGCGGGTGAAGATGCCTGAGGACGATCAGCGCAGCAGCGTGCGTCAATGGCTCAGCGCGTTGCTCGACAGCAACATGCAACTGCGCGAGTACGAATACCTGCCACTGGTAAACATCCAGGAACAGAGCGAACTGCCCAAAGGCCAGCCGCTGTTCGACAGCCTGTTCGTCTTCGAAAACGCCCCGGTGGAAGTCTCGGTGCTTGATCGTGCACAGAGCCTGAATGCGACCTCGGATTCCGGCCGCACCCACACCAACTTCCCGCTGACGGCGGTGTGTTACCCGGGCGACGACCTTGGCCTGCATTTGTCGTATGACCAGCGTTACTTCGACGAATCGACGGTCGAGCGCATGCTCAGTGAGTTCAAGCGCCTGCTGCTGGCGCTGGTCGACGGTTTCCATGGCGACATGGCCGATTTGCCGCTGCTCGGCGACGAAGAACGCGACTTCCTGCTGCACGGTTGCAACCAGAGCGGCCATGACTATCCGCTGGAGCAAAGCTACGTGGCGTTGTTCGAAGCGCAGGTCGCGGCGCATCCGCAGCGCGTTGCCGCCAGTTGCCTCGATCAGCAATTGAGCTATGCCGAACTGAATCACAACGCCAACCGCCTCGGCCACGCCCTGGTGGCTGCCGGCGTGCGCATGGATCAACCGGTGGCGCTGCTGGCCGAGCGTAATCTCGATCTGCTCGGCATGATCATCGGCAGCTTCAAGGCCGGGGCTGGTTATCTGCCGCTGGACCCGGGTCTGCCGAGCCAGCGCCTGAGCCGCATCATCGAGCTGAGCCGCACGCCGTTGCTGGTGTGCAGTGCAGCCTGCCTTGAGCAGGCGCAGACCTTGCTCGAAGAGTTTGGCTGTTCGAATCGCCCGCGCCTGCTGGTGTGGGAAGAGGTCCAGGCATCGGTGGCAGCGACGCACAATCCGGGCATCCACAGTGGCCCGGACAATCTCGCCTATGTGATCTACACCTCGGGTTCGACCGGGCTGCCTAAAGGCGTGATGGTCGAGCAGCGCGGCATGCTCAACAACCAGTTGAGCAAACGCCCGTACCTCGACTTGAGCGAGGCCGATGTGATCGCGCAGACCGCCTCGCAAAGCTTCGACATTTCCGTCTGGCAGTTCCTTGCCGCGCCGTTGTTCGGCGCGCGGGTCGACATCGTGCCGAATACGATTGCCCACGATCCGCAAGGTTTGCTGGCGCATGTACAGGCGCAGGGCATCACCGTGCTGGAAAGTGTGCCGTCGCTGATTCAGGGCATGCTCGGCTCCGAGCGTTTGAGCCTTGATGGTTTGCGCTGGATGCTGCCGACCGGTGAAGCGATGCCGCCGGAACTGGCCCATCAATGGCTGCTGCGTTACCCGGACATTGGTCTGGTCAATGCTTACGGCCCGGCGGAATGCTCGGATGATGTGGCGTTCTTCCGTGTCGACATGGCTTCAACGCGCGGCAGTTACTTGCCGATCGGCACGCCGACCGATAACAACTTGCTGTACCTGGTCGATGGCGCGCTGGATCTGGTGCCGTTGGGCGCGGTGGGTGAGTTATGTGTTGCCGGGATCGGCGTCGGTCGCGGTTACGTCAGCGATCCGCTGCGCACCGCGCCGGTGTTTGTGCCGAATCCGTTCGGCGCGCCGGGCGAACGCCTGTACCGCACCGGTGACCTGGCACGGCGCCGCACTGACGGCGTGCTGGAATACGTCGGCCGCGTCGATCATCAAGTGAAGATTCGCGGTTACCGTATCGAGCTCGGTGAAATCGAAGCGCGCCTGCATGAACAACCGCAAGTGCGCGACGCGGCGGTGGGTGTCCAGGAAGGCGTCAACGGCAAGCATCTGGTGGGCTACCTGGTCGCGGCCGATGCGGCGCTCAATCCGGGCGAACGCCTGGAGCGGATCAAGCAGCGCCTGCGCGCCGAACTCCCCGAATACATGGTGCCGCTGCACTGGCTGTGGCTGGAGCAAATGCCACTCAATGCCAACGGCAAACTCGACCGCAAAGCCTTGCCGGCACTGGAGATCGGTCAGTTGCAGAGCGAGGATTATCTGGCGCCGCGCAACGAGCTGGAGCAGATCCTGGTTGATATCTGGGCTGAGGTGCTGAAAGTGGAAAAGGTCGGCGTGCGCGACAATTTCTTCGAACTGGGCGGGCATTCGCTGCTGGCTACGCAAATTGCATCGCGGGTACAAAAAGCCCTGCAACGCAACGTGCCGCTGCGCGCGATGTTCGAATGCAGCACGGTGGAGGAACTGGCCGAATACATCGATGGGCTGGCGGCCAGTGATATTACCGAGGAGAAGGTTGATCGGTTGAATGATCTGATGGCGGAGCTGGAGGGGTTGTAGTCCTCCGGCGCCTGGGCCGGCCTCTTCGCTGGCAAGCCAGCTCCCACAGTTTTTGCGGTGAGCACAAATCTTGTGAACGACGTTGAACCTTGTGGGAGCTGGCTTGCCAGCGATGGCGTCGGTGAACTCAACACAAATCACCAGTACATGACTGTACATTTCCATCCTTGACGATCAACAACCGGCAGCTCAGTCTGCCGGTTCTGTTTTTTCTCGCGGAGGTGGTCGATGCCCTTTTTCACGGTTGACGGACAAGCACTGCACTACATTGATCAAGGCACCGGCCCCGCCGTGTTGCTGGCCGGCAGTTATCTCTGGGATCAAGCGATGTGGGCGCCGCAGATCGCCGCGCTGACCCCGCACTATCGCGTCATTGCCGTGGATCTGTGGGGGCATGGCGAGTCCGGCAAGTTACCCGAAGGCACCACATCGCTGGACGACATTGCCCGTCAGACGCAGGCCTTGCTCGATCATCTGGACATTGATCGCGTCACCCTCGTCGGACTATCCGTCGGTGGCATGTGGGGCGTGCGTTTGGCACTGTCCGCACCGCAACGTCTCAACGGTCTGGTGCTGATGGACACCTACGTCGGCGTCGAGCCAGAACCGACCCGGCAGTATTACTTCTCGCTGTTCAAGCAGATCGAAGACACCGGTACCATCTCCGAACAACTGCTCGATATCGTCGTACCGATCTTCTTCCGCCCGGGCATCGACCCGCAGTCGGCGCTGTATCAGGACTTCCGCGCGAAATTGAAGAGCTACTCGCCCGAGCGTCTGCGCGACAGCATCGTACCGATGGGACGCATCACGTTTGGTCGCGACGATCTGTTGCCACGTCTGAGCGAGCTGAACCCGGAGACGACACTGGTGCTGTGCGGCGATCAGGACAAACCACGGCCAGCCTCGGAAGCACGGGAAATGGCTGAATTGATCGGTTGCCCGTGCGTGCTGGTACCGGAGGCGGGGCATATCTCCAATCTGGAGAATCCCGAGTTTGTCACTGAGGCACTGCTGGCGTTTCTGGCCGAGCGCAACCGCTAGATCGAGTGAGCTTCATTCGCGAGCAGGCTCACTCCCACAGTTAATCGCATTCTGGCTGAGGGAATGCAGTCAACTGTGGGAGCGAGCCTGCTCGCGAAAGGGCCGGTCCAAGCAATGAAAAACTACTTAGGCCCGAGAATCTTCACCAACTTGTCCGGCGAAGGCGCGCCTTGCTGTTGTTGCAGTTCGCCTTTGTCATCCATGTAGAAAATCGCCGGGGTGGCCTGCAGTTCAAGGTCTTCCATCAACTGCATGTTGGCCGCGAGTTTGGTTTGCACGGCGACCGGGATGTCTTTCATGGCCTTTAGCGCGCTGCCCTTGCCGGCCTTTTCGTGATCTTCCAGGGCCTTGGCCGGGTCTTTCGCCGCCAGCAGCGCGGCTGATTTGCCCGGGCTGTCTTCGAGGATGATGCCGACCATGATGTGGCGCAACTGCACTTTGCCGGCCTTGACCCATGGCCGCGCCTGTTCCCAGAACATGTTGCAGTACGGGCAGTTCGGATCGCTGAACAGGTACACCGTGCGCGGTGCATCCTTGTTGCCGTCCTGAATCCAGTTGCTCGCCTCGAACTTGGCCCAGACTTCCTTGGACATCGGTGCGTAGACCAGTTTCTGCAAAGGCTCGCTGCTCAGGTCCTTGCCGTCGGCGTCGTACAGATTACCCACCACGACGTGTTTGCCGTCCGGGGTCAGGTACAGCGCCATGCCGCGATTCTGGTATTGCGCGGCGTACCCGCGCAGGCCATCGGGGGCGTCGAACTGGCCGACGATTTTCGCGCCCTTGGCTTCGATCTTTTTGATCGCCGCAGGCAGTTCTTCAGCAGCCTGCACCGACGGCAAGTGCAGCAGGGCAGTGCCCAGGGTCAGCGTCAGCAGGTGGCGGAGGCGGGGCATGGCAGTTTCCTTGCAGAGTTGGTCGGGGCAACGGCCTGATTAGGGCTTGAAGGCGAAGTGTCGAAGGTTTCCAGGGCGCGGGCGAGGCTGGCGTTCGACAGTTCACCGAGATGACTGGTCAGCAAGCGACCGTCCGGGCTATAGAACAGCGTAGTCGGTAACGCCATGGAACCCACGGCCTGACCGAGACGGCCGCCGCGGTCGAACAGCACGTTGTTCAGGCTCAGGCCCTGGGTTTCCAGGAACGTCGCCACGCTTTGCATGCTTTCGGCCTGATTGACAAACAGGAACGTCAGATCAGGGCGCTGTTGCTGGGCGTTTTCCAGCACCGGCATTTCTCGCCGGCAGGGTGGGCACCAGGTCGCCCACAGGTTGATCACCAGCGGCCCGCCCTGATACTCACTGAGCTTGATGGTTTCGCCAGCGGCGTTGCGCAGGGATATATCCGGCAGGCGCGTACCCTGTTCGTAGATGTTCAGCGACAAGGTGGCGAGCAGCCAGAACGCCACGCCGCTTACCACGCCGAAGCCCAGCGGACGGCGCAAAGCGGGACGACGCCAGCCGCGATATAACGCCGCCAGCAACAGCACGATGACTCCGGGCCAGGCGAGGAAACCGCCGTCGCGCAGATCGATGATCTGCCACGGATCATTGCGATAGTGCGACCAGTACAGCGCGACAAACGCAACGCGCGCCGCGAGCATGCCCAGCAAAAACAGGCTGAACAGCGCTGACTCGGGGTTATCCCCCCCGCGCTTGGCCACTCGCCAGCCGACAAACGTCGCCAGCGCCAGAGCACTGATCAGCAGCAGGTGGTTGAGCGCGATGGCGAAGGTGCCGAGGGTGAACGTCAGCATCAGTTGGCATCTCGGGTGGCGGACCAGCGTTGCAGGAAGGTGTCGGCATCGACCTCGCCGGTGATGCGCTGGCTGCGGCGTTCTTCGCCGTCAGCGCCGATCCAGATGAACGTCGGCGGCCCCGGAACTTTATAGCGACTGAGCAGCTCACGGCTCGCAGCGTTGTCGGCGGTCACATCCAGGCGCAGCAGGCGCACATCGCTCAGGGCCTGCATGACCTTGGCCTCACCGAACACCTTCTTCTCCATGACCTTGCACGACACGCACCAGTCGGCGTAGTAATCGAGCAACACCCACTGGCCCTGAGCCTTGGCCGCGTCGAGTTCGCGTTGCAGGGCGGCAGGTTCCTTGATCGTGGTGAAGGCATCGTGACCCGTAGGCGCCGCGCTGGCGACAGGGCCGGCGCTGTAGACCTGCAATGGCTGATACGGATCATCACTGCCGCCCGCCGCACCGATCACCAACAAGCTGCCCCACAAACCGAGCAGCAAGGACAGGGCGCCAAACACCTGTGCGACGCGGCCAAAGCCTGCGGATTGTTTCCAGGCGCTGTAAGCGGCGATCAACAGCAGAGCGCCACACAGCCCCAACCACAACGAAGGGTCCAGTACCGGGCGCAGCATCAACAATGCAGTGGCAAGAAAGAGGAAGCCGAATATGCCCTTGAGCAGATTCATCCACGCCCCGGGTTTTGGCAGGAAGCGGTTGCCCACGGTGACCAGCAGCAACAGCGGCACACCGATGCCGATGCCCAGTGCAAACAGAATCAGACCGCCGTGCAACGCGTTACCGCTCTGTGCGATGTACAGCAGCGCGCCGGCCAGTGGCGCGGTCATGCACGGCCCGACCAAGAGACCGGACAATGCGCCCAGCACACCGGCGCCGATCAGGCTGCCGCCGCTGCGGCTGCGCGACGCATGTTCAAGACGATCACGCAGGGCCACCGGCAGTTGCAGCTCGAAGAAGCCGAACATCGGCAATGCCAGTACCACGAAAATGGCGGCAAACGCACCGAGCAACCAAGGATTCTGCAACCATGCCTGCAGGTTCGCACCGAGCAGTGCAGCAATGACACCCATTGCGGCATAGACCAACGCCATGCAGATCACATAGCTGCTGGCCAAGGCAAAACCGCGTCGAGGCGTGGCACCACTGCCGACAATCATGCCGGCAAGAATTGGCAGCATCGGCAGCGAACACGGGGTAAACGCCAGCAGCAGGCCGAGTCCGAAGAACACCAGCAGACTCCAGCCCAGCGCCCGTTGTTGCAGACTGCTGGCCAAAGCCTGATCCGGGGCTTCAGCGCTTGGTGTTGCTGCGGCTTTGCCACCCAGGTCAAACACCCGGGTTTGCGGTGGATAACACAGACCGGCATCGGCGCAGCCCTGATAACTGACTTTGATCTGACCGCTGGCCGCTGCCGGGATTTTCACTTCCAGCCCTTGGCGGTAGACCGGCTGCTCGCCGAAGAACTCATCGCTGTGGGATTCGCCTTCAGGCAACACTGGCTGCTGGTCGGCGGCCAGTCCGTCGAATTTCAGGCGTTTCTGATACAGGTAGTAGCCGTCAGCGATCTGCCAGAACAGCTGGGTTTCGCCCGAGTCCAGACGCTCGGAGGTGAGTACGAATGCTTTGTCGACGGGTAAAAAGTCCGGCTTGGACTCGAACGGATTGTTTCCGGCCTGAGCCAGACCGGAAACCAGTAGAGCAAACAGAAGAAAAAAATGACGCATGGAGGAGCCTTGTCCCTGTGCAAGTGGGGTGCAGGATGGGCGGCGGCGATTAACCGATAATTAACCCTATCCTACTAGGCTCGCCGGGATTGACCAATCAGCCACGCAGCAGGCCGGGCCAATTGCCGTCATCAATGGTTCTGGGGCCGGCAACGAGTCGGTCGGACTGAATGTTGTAAGTGAGGTACTGATTGTTGGTCAGGAAGATATACCAGTAACTGTCTGCAAATGTCCGGTCATTCTGCGCCGCTGTGATTATCCGGTCCTTGTAAGGTTTCAGCGCGCCCAGCTGATATTCGCCGAAGCGGTTGTACTTGACGGTCTTGGCCTTGTAGTCGAAAGACAAGTAGTGGCCGTCATCGAGGATGAATCGAAACAGAAAAGGGTGGCCTGTCAGTTGAAACCAGGTGCCGGCGATGATCTTGTCAAAATATGGAAGAATCGGCTTCCATACCGAGTCGGCTACCTTGTAGAAGGCGGCAACTTTATCGCTGTCCTGATCGTATTTGCAGACCATCGGAGTTGTTCCGTCATAGAAGAACAGCCAGGCAATATCCTCGTCACTTCCGGCGTTCCAGCCGAAGGAAGTGGTAGTCAAGCCAAAGCGCAGATCTTTGGTATACGGGGCGAAGTTGTCCCAGTTGCCTGCCGTGGCGGCTGGATAATTGGACGGGACACTATTGTCGCCAAGATCAAAGCGCGAATAGGTATCGGTGTCCTTGAAGAAAAAATAGATTCGATCAGGACCGGAGCGCCAGTCTATGGCAACAAAGTTATTCAAGTTGGTCATGTTTAAACGTCATCCATTTAAGTGTGGGGTTGAAGTTGCCAGTCGAAACTAGATGAAGTTGCGTTGACGATAAAGGCTGAAATTGTTTTCGGATGGGTAACGGGGTAATAAGTTTGCTTGGCGTGCTCGCGTCGGTTGCTGGGCTGCGCCAACCTGACTGCATTCCCGTGCAGCTTTGCGAAGTCGACGTGTGCCGCCATAATTGCCCCTTAATCCTTGCCTGCTTCACTCGCCTTTTTATTTCCGGAGCCCCTATGCACGTACTGGTTTGCGAAGACGATGAGCTGATCGCCAGCGGCATCGTCGCCGGGCTCACGGCACAGGGCCTGACCGTCGAGCACGTCAACACCGCGTCGAAGGCGCGGGCGATGCTCAAGGTCGCCGAATTCGACGTGATGGTGCTCGATCTCGGCCTGCCCGACGAAGATGGCCTCAAGTTGCTGCAACAGTTACGGCAAAGCGGCCTGGAAATCCCCGTGTTGATCCTCACCGCGCGCGATTCGGTGACCGATCGTGTCGACGGTCTGCAGGCTGGCGCCGACGACTACCTGCTCAAGCCTTTCGACCTGCGCGAACTGTTCGCTCGCCTGCAAACCCTGTTGCGCCGAGTGGCCGGGCGCAGCGTCAATCTGATCGAGCATGGCGCGCTTACTTACGACCCGAGTAGCCGCGAAACCCGCCTCGCCGGGCAACCGGTGGACCTGTCGCGCCGCGAGCAGTCGCTGTTGCAGGCGCTACTGCACAATCGCGGCCGAGTGCTGTCCACCGAGCAACTGAAGGACAGCGTCTACGGCTTCAACGACGAACTGGAAAGCAACGCACTGAACGTGCATATCCATCACCTACGGAGCAAGCTTGGCAAAGGCATCGTCGAAACCGTGCGTGGTCTGGGCTATCGCCTCGGGCCTGCCGATGGCGGAGAGCAAGGCAAGTGATGAGTCTGCGCCTGCGGCTGAGTCTGACGCTCGGCGCCGCCTTCGCGCTGATCTGGGCGCTGGCGGCGGCGTGGATGCTCAGCGATCTGCGCAATCAGATGATGTTTTCTCTCGACCAGCGTCTGGTTGCCTCCGCGCGCATGGTCGCCGGCTTGCTCGAGCAATTGCCGACGCTGCCGAGCAAGGGCGAGGGCACTCACTTCAGTGCTGAACAGCTGAACATTCCCGGCGGCATGGCCTGTCAGGTCAGTTCATTGCGCGGCGAGATTCTCGCGCGAAGCCACAACAACCCCGAGCAAGCGCTGGAAGCCGAGAAAATGGGCTTCCACGATCAAATGATCGACGGCGCCCCGTGGCGCAGTTTCACCCTGGCCCGGGGCGATGTGCGCATCACTACGGCGGATCGGCAGATCGAGCGCGAAGCCTTGAACATGTCGATTCTGCTCGCGGCTTCGGTGCCGGTCGGCGTGGCCTTGCTGGGGTGCCTGTGTTTGTTGTGGCTGGGCATCGGTCAGGGTCTGGCTCCACTCAATCGTCTGCGCGAGGCGCTGATGCGGCGCAATGCCGATTCCCTTGAGCCATTGCAGTTGCAGGCGTTTCCCAGCGAATTGAAGCCGTTGCTGGAAACCCAGAATCAATTGTTCCAGCGCATCGGCAAGACCATCGAGCGTGAACGTCGCTTGACCGGTGACGCCGCGCATGAACTGCGCAGTCCGCTGACGGCGATCAAGACCCACCTGCAAGTCGCGCGCATGACCGATGGCAGTGCCCGCGATCAATCGCTGGCCCGCGCCGAGGAGGGCGCCGATCGCTTGCACCGCACCCTTGAACAGTTGCTGCTGCTGGCGCGGGTCGAAGGCAGCCTGTCGTTCGATGACGGCTCGCAATGCAGCGCCGAGCAAGTGGCCCGACTGGCGATCCAGGACGCCACCGGCGGTGAACGGCTGCGGATCAAACTGCACGTGCCGGACGACCTGTCCGCCGCACCGCTGCAAATGCCTGCCGTGCTGGCGATTGCTGCATTGCGCAACCTGCTCGACAACGCCCTGCGCCATACGCCTGAAGATTGTGCGGTCGAAGTCCATTTGGAAAACATCGGCAATCGCGTGCGTTTTGTCGTGCGTGACCATGGCCCGGGCATTGCGCCGGATGACTTGCAGCATCTGACCCAGCGCTTCTGGCGCAACGGGCAGAGCACCGGTTGCGGGCTGGGTCTGGCGATTGTCCAGGCGATTGTTCAGCGCTGTGACTGCGCCCTGCATTTCGACAGCCGCCCGGATGGCTTGCGGGTGGAACTGACCATGCCGTTGCAAACCCTCTGATCTCACCTCGGATCCCCTGTGGGAGCGAGCCTGCTCGCGAATGCGGTAAGTCATCCAATATGGACGTTGACTGGCCTGACGCTTTCGCGAGCAGGCTCGCTCCCACAAAAGAACATGTTCTGCCACATCAAATGTAACTTCTTGGCGTTCGCTATCCGCCAGTGGCGGGGCTAAGGTCAACGCAGCTTTGACTCAATGGATTGAGGGAACTGCGCCATGGAAGCACCCATCTGCATTCGTCCGGCCCGATTGGCCGACGCTGGCATCATCAGCCGCATCATCGAGCGTTCCATCCGCATCGGTTGCGCGCTCGACCACCGCAACGATCCGCCACGGGTCGGCACCTGGATCGCTCAGCAATCCGCTGACTTCATCAGCGCCCGGCTCGCTCATCCCCACTTCCATTTATGCTTGGCTTTACTGGCGGACAAACCCGTCGGTGTCGGCATGGCCCAGGCCAGCGGCGAGATTTCCCTGTGTTACGTGCAACCGGAATCCTTCCGCCGCGGTGTCGGACGGGCGCTGATGCAGAATCTTGAAGGCTGGTTGCGCATTCGCGGTGCGCAGCATGTTCACCTCAACAGCACGCGCACCGCCGAGCCGTTCTATCGGCATCTGGGTTATCAACAAGCGGCGCCATCTGGCATCTGCGACGGCTTGCAAACCGTGCCGTTGCACAAACCTTTGTCCTTATCGGCCTGACAACTTGATCAAGGGTGTAAATCCGCACCGCGCTGAAGCGTTTCCAGAACAGGAAAACCTGCAAGTGCGCCCCGCGACCGGAACGCGCACCTGTCGGTGTGCTGTTCTGGTCACTATCCATAGCGAATTGAGGGGTCGAGAGATGTCAGTCGCCACCAGTCTTATCGAAGCGTCGTCGGCCCGGGTCGCCTCGGCGCCGGCGGAAACGTTGTTCGAATTCAACGAATCACCGTTGTTGGCGCGGCAGAGCCGGCAGGAGTCCAACGCGCGCAGTTATCCTCGGCGTATTCCCTTGGCGCTCAAGCGTGCCAAGGGCTTGTATGTCGAGGATGTTGAAGGACGTACATTCATCGACTGCCTGGCTGGAGCCGGCACGCTGGCGCTGGGGCATAACCACCCGGTGGTGATCGAGGCGATCCAGCAGGTGCTGGCCGATGAGTTGCCGCTGCACACCCTCGACCTGACTACGCCGGTCAAGGATCAATTCGTCCAGGACCTGTTCGGCCTGCTGCCGACAGAACTGGCGGCGCAAGCGAAGATCCAGTTCTGTGGCCCGACCGGCACCGACGCCGTGGAAGCAGCGCTGAAACTGGTGCGCACCGCAACCGGGCGCAGCACCGTGCTGTCATTTTCCGGCGGTTATCACGGCATGAGCCAAGGTGCGTTGAGCCTGATGGGCAGCCTGGGGCCGAAAAAACCATTGGGTGCGTTGCTCAGCAACGGCGTGCAGTTCATGCCTTTTCCCTACGATTACCGTTGCCCGTTCGGTCTCGGTGGCGCGGCGGGCGTCAACGCCAATCTGAGCTACCTGGAAAATCTGCTCAACGATCCTGAGGCAGGTGTGCAATTGCCGGCGGCGGTGATTGTCGAGGCGGTGCAGGGCGAGGGCGGCGTGATACCAGCGGATGTCGAGTGGTTGCGCGGCTTGCGCCGGATCACCGAAAAGGCCGGTGTGGCGTTGATCGTTGATGAGATCCAGAGCGGTTTCGCCCGTACCGGCAAGATGTTTGCCTTTGAACACGCGGGCATCGTTCCGGATGTGGTTGTACTGTCCAAAGCCATCGGCGGCAGCCTGCCGTTGGCGGTGGTGGTTTACCGCGACTGGCTCGACACCTGGCAACCCGGCGCCCATGCCGGCACGTTCCGTGGCAATCAGATGGCCATGGCCGCCGGTTCAGCGGTGATGCGCTATCTGGTGGAGCACAAGGTTTGCGAGCACGCCGCCGCCATGGGTGATCGACTCAGCGAGCATCTGCACATCCTGCAACGCGACTTCCCGCAGATGGGCGATATTCGTGGTCGCGGCCTGATGCTCGGCGTCGAACTGGTGGACCCGAACAGCGCGCCCGACGCGCTCGGTCATCCGCCAGCGTTTGCGCGTCTGGCGCCGCTGGTACAGCGTGAATGCCTCAAGCGTGGCCTGATTCTGGAACTGGGCGGCCGCCATGGCGCAGTGGTGCGCTTCCTGCCGCCGCTGGTGATCACTGCCGCGGAAATCGATCGGGTGGCCGAGATCTTCGGTCGCGCATTGGCCGCTGCCACCGCCGCGCTGTAAATTTTTCCGCGCGGCGAACGTTCTTTCTACATACCCGGCTGCATTCTTTGTGCAGCCGACCTTACAACGATGGAGAACCAGCATGACGTCAGTATTCGACCGCGAGGACATCCTCTTTCAGGTCGTGGTCAACCACGAAGAGCAATACTCGATCTGGCCCGATTACAAAGCCGTGCCCCAAGGCTGGCGCACCGTGGGCAAGAGCGGCCTGAAAAAGGAATGCCTGGCCTATATCGAAGAAGTCTGGACCGACATGCGCCCATTGAGCCTGCGCCAGAAGATGGATGCGCAAGTCGCGGCGCAATAAGCGACCGGGCAAAAGAAACCCGCTGGGCCAGTGATGGTCAGCGGGTTTTTTCATGTCTGGAGAGTGACGTTGTGGGCGCGGGCCTTTTCGCGAGCAGGCTCGCTCCCACAGGGGATCGCATTTCAACTGTGGGAGCGAGCCTGCTCGCGAAGAACGATTACGCGGACTTATTCAAACTACGCTCCGCTCAACCCCTTGAGCAACAAATCCACATTCCCCTCCAGCTCCGCCAGCGGATCCGCCGCATCGGTACTCAACACCACCAGGCGGCTGCCGGATTCGGCAATCGCTGCTTTCACCGGCTCCGCTGGCTGGCGATGGTGCAGCACCACCGCCACGTCATTGTCCTTGAGCGTCGCTGTCAGCTTCTTCAACTCCTCTGGCGTCCAATCGGCATCGGGACGCGCATCCTGTCCGGCCAGTTCAAGGTTGAGGCTGCCAATCAGATAGCCGAAGTGATCGCTCAGGCTCATCACGCTCAGGTTGTCCGCTTCGGCCAGACGCGCTTCGGTGTCCGCGCTGAGTTTCAGCAAACGCTGTTTCAACGCCGCCAGGTTGGCTTCGATTGCAGGCTTGGCGCTCGGCGCCAAGCGCACCAGGTCTGCGGCCGTCACATCGGCCATGCGCCCCATGTTGTTGCTCGCCAGCCATGGCTGACTGTTCAGGCCATCAACCTGCAGGCCCGGCTGCACGGCGATGCCGGGCAGGGCGCCGTCGACCGGGCGCGCAGCGTCGACTTCGACGATACGGATATTGCTGCGCCGCGCGATCGGGTACAGCGGATCATCGGCCCACAGCGAACGCAGACCGATTACCGCGTCCGCGTCGGTGGCCAGTTTGCTCAGCGCCGGAGCGCCACGGCCGGTGAAATACGCAGTCTGACGGCTACCCGGAAGGTTGGCCGGCGCCGCACGTTCGAGGTTGACGTTCGTGCCCTTGAGCAATGCTTCGCCCAATCCATAGGTGATCGGTAACGAGGCCAGAACGCGCACCGGTTTCGCAGTTTCAGCCGCCATCAACGGAGTGCAGACCACGCCACACAGGGCCATGGCCAGAGTCAGGTTACGCAATGAAAAAGCCATTTATCCAAGGTTCCCTTTCAGGCTGGGGACGACGCCGCGCGCAATGGCGGCGAGGGCGAAAGCGATGCCGGCGACCAGAATGATCGCAGCGCCGGACGGGATCGGCAGGTCGAACACGATTGGCGCAAGAATCCCGCACAGGGTGCTGACGGTAGCGATCAGCACCGAGCACCAGAAAAACCCTTTCAGCGACTGACTGAGCAAGCGCGCCGCTGCCGCCGGAATCACCAGCAAGGCACCGACCAGAATCGCGCCAATCACCTTCACTGCCGCGACGGTGATCAAGGTCACCAGGATCACGAACAGGTAATCCAGGGTCTTCACCGCTACGCCACGCACCGCCGCCAGTTGCGGATTGAAACTGGCGAGCATGATGCGGTTGTACAGCGGCAGGGCGAGGGCCATGACCAGCGAACCGACGATGGCCAGCACCGCCAGATCATTGCCGTTGACGGTCAACACCGAACCGAACAGCACGTTTTCCAGAATGTGCACGTTGATCTTGCCGGCGAGAATCAGCAGCAGGCTCGCGCCCAGGGCCAGTGACACCGAGAGAAACACGCCGATCAGCGTATCCGGTGCCAGCCCGGTGCGGTTGCGCAGGTAGTTGAGCAGGATGCCGAACAGCAGGCAGTAGCCGAACAGACTGCCGTACGGGCCGGTGTAGGGTTCGCCGAGCAGGATGCCGATGGCGACACCGGTCAACGCGGCATGGCCGACTGCTTCGGAAAAGAACGCGAAGCGCTTGACCACCACCAGCGTGCCGAGCCCGCCCAGCACCGGGCCGATCAGCAGGCCGGCGAGCAGCGCATTGACCACAAAACCGTAGGCCAGCGCCTCGGGCAGATAACCTGACGATGCCCAACCCTGGACCATCAAACGAAAGGCTTCGTAGCTCATCAGACCGCGCTCCGTGGATGGGTGGAAAACAGCGTCAGCAGACGTTCCGGAGTCAGCGCCTGTTGCGGTGTGGCATCGAACAGCACGCGGCGGTTGAGACCGGTAACCCGATCGGCCAGCCGACCTACCGCTTCCAGGTCATGTTCGATCCACAACACCGTGATGCCCGCCGCGCGCCAGTCAGTCAGCAGACGTTCGAACACTTGGATCCCGGCCTCATCGAGGGCCGACATCGGCTCGTCGAGCACCAGCAGTTGCGGCGCCGGAATCAAGCCCTGCGCGAGCAGCACCCGCTGCCGCTCGCCGCCGGACAGCGCGCCCATGCGCCGCTTGCGCTTGTCCTGCATGCCGACCCGTTCCAGCGCTTCGCCGATGGCGCCGGCATAGTGTTTGCTCAAGCCGAGAAAGGCCGGGCGGCGTTGACACATGGCGGCCATGAAATCGTCGACGGTCATCGGCAGGCCGCGATCGAACTCCAGCGCCTGCGGGACGTAACCAATGGTGCCAGGCTCGCCGGGCCAGTGCAGGCTGAGCTGGCCCTGATGCGGCATCTGCCCGAGCAGGGTCTTGATCAGCGAACTCTTGCCACCGCCGTTGGGGCCGACCAGCGCATGCACGCTGCCGGGCTGCACCTGGAAGCTGACCTTGTCGAGAATCGTCGTACGCCCCAAGGTCAGGCTGATACCCGCAAACTCCAGCGCCGGCCCGTTTTTTCCCTGTGGGAGTGAGCCTGCTCGCGAATGCGGTGTGTCATTCAACGAAGATGTTGGCTGATCCGGCGCCTTCGCGAGCAGGCTCGCTCCCACAGGGGGTTCAGCGTGATCGGCGATCAAGGTTTCTTTCGACGTCATGCCCCCGACTCCTGAATCGCCCGAACCACGGTGTTGAGGTTGCCGGTCATTTCCTTTTCATACTTGTCGGCGGTGTATTCGCCGTAGGAAATGTGCGACAGCGGGTACAGCTTCACCCCGGATTCGCGCTGGATGGTGTCGACGTAGCTGGAAGGGAAATCCATCTCGGAGAAGATCACTTTCACGTCGAGTTCGCGTAATTGATCGATGGTTTTTTTCAGCTGGCTCGGGCTTGGCTCGATGCCGTGGGCGGGCTCGACCACGGCTGTCACTTCCAGACCGAATTCACGCAACAGATAGTCGTAAGCTGCGTGCACCGTGGCCACGCGCAGTTCGGCGTTCGGTGCCTGGGTCAGTTTGGCCAACGCGTCGGCGCGCATCTGCCGCAGGCGTTTGCCATAGGCGCGGGCGTTCTGGGTGTAGGTCTTGGCATTGTCCGGATCGATCTTGCCCAGCTCGCGGGCGATGTTGTTGACCTGGGCGATGGAAGCGCTGATCGACAGGAACGTGTGCGGATTGACCACTTTGCCGGCGCCGCGCGCAGCGACACCGGTGGCCGCCAGCAGCGGCACGTTCTCGTTGGCTTCGATGGTTTTCACGTTGGGTGTTTCGCTGGCGGCGATCATCCGGTCGGCGAAGTCGTCATGGCCGACGCCGTTGAGCACGATCACGTCCAGTCCGCTGATGCGCTTGATGTCTTCGGCGCGCGGTTCGTAGGCGTGCGGATTGAAGCCCGCAGGAATCAGCGGCACCACTTCGGCCTTGTCGCCGACGATGTTGGCGACGTAGCTGTAATACGGATGCAGAGTGATGCCGATACGCAGGCGTTTGCCTTGCTCGGCGCTGGCCAACGGGCTCAGCAGGCAGGCGCACAGGCCAAGCAGAAACAGACGTAACAAGGGACGGCGAGGAGATGAAATGGGCATGGGCAAGCAGTCTTCTCTCGGATAAAGGCGAGGAATCAATGGCGATGTTCGCGGGTAACCCCGGCATCGAATTGCGCGACGATCTGTTTCCAGCCAGCGGCGGACAGCGCGGCGTCAGACAGATCCTCAGCAGGGGCGGGATCGGCGCCACGGTTGAGCCAGATGTCCGGCACCGCGTTGGCGTCAGTGCCGACACGCATCAGAAATGAACCGGCGACATCAGGCGTTGCGCTGCGGCCGAAATAGGCGCGCTCGGCGAGCATTTGCCATGCGTGACCACCACGGCTGACCGAACTGGCGTCCTGCGCGAACGGCGCAAAGCCTTCTTCGGCCAGCATTTTTGGTGTCGGCAGGGCTTGTTGCTCTTCGCGCAGCAAGCGGATTTCGTCGAGAGTTACCCGCAGGTCGGCATAGATGCCTTGCTCGGCGGCGCTGAGATCGCGGCGGGCGTCGTACTGGTTGCTGGCGACCGGCTCCGGTTCATGGGAAACCCCGCGCCACGCCACCACCGAGCCGGCGACCGCGAGGATCAGCAGGCACAACAGCAGCACATTGAGGGTTTCATGACCGGCGCCGGCCGGGCGTACCACTTGCGTCGTCGGGCTACTCATGGGGCTTCGATATCCGCCTGGTCGATTTCCACAACGTGGCCTGGGCCGGCATCGAACAGCACATAGAACTCGCTGCCGGGTTTCTTGAACGTCAGCGTCGAGTCATCACCCAATTTGCCCGGCACCAGAATGGTTTCGTCGTAGCCGATCACGTCGAGGGTCACACCCGGCGCGCCGCTGCCGTCGGAAAAACCGCCGGTGCATTTGATCTGTTCGGCATCGATGGCTTTGCATTCGCACATCGGGTTGTGCGCCAGGGCGCTGGCGCTGAAACCGGCGCTCAGCAGCAGCAGCGCGGCGCTGGCGAGCAAACGGGTCTGAAGGGGCGAGCGAGTCATGGTTTGGCTCCTTGTTTGTTCAGCCACGCAACCGTGGCGGGGGAGGCTTGGCTCAGGGGAATCGCGGCCTGGTGCATGCTGCCGTCCCAGCCTTCCATGGTGATCCACAGCTCGGCGTCAGGTTTGGTCTTTGCCGGGATCGGCATTTGCGTGCCCATGCGATAAGGCGTACCGAAGAAGATCGTGCCAGCGGCGCGCAGACTGCGCGGCTTGCCGATGCGCAGGTAAGTGGCCTTGACCTGTTCGACGCAGGTATCGCAGACGGCGGCAGTGAAATCCTTCATATAGCCGGCCGGTCCGCTCAGGTGCGGTGCCTCTTCGCGTAACTCGGCCAGGCGCAGGCTCCATGGGCCGACCTGAACCGTGCCAATTTCCCGTTGACCCAGGCCACTGTCGCCGCGAAACAGCGAGGCATCGGCAAAGTATTTCGGCATGAAGCCCAGCGGGATCAGCAACAGCAGGACATTGATGTGGAAGCGCCACTTGTGCCAGAAACGCGACAGGCGCGAGGGCGGTGTGACCGAGATGGCTTTGTTCACAGGCTGGCCTCCGAAGGTTCACGGCGCAGCGCCGGTTGTGCCTTGATGCGGTTTTTCTTGTCTTCGCGTTTCAGCGCATTGGCGGTGGCCAACGCGGTGCGCTTGGTCCAGATCAGCAGGCCGCTGAGGATCATCATGCTCAGCAACAGACCGAAGAAGAACCAGATCAACTTGATCCAGATCCCACCGAAGTCGCCGGTGTGCAACGGGCGCATGGACTCGGTGACGAATTCCAGCGAGGACCGATCGGACAGCAACCGTGAGGAGGCCATTTCGCCGTTGTACGGGTTGAGAGTCGCGGTCTGATACATCAGCGGATACCAGCCACGGCCGCTGACGCTCATGTGCGAGTAGGCATTGCCCGGCAGGTTGACGTAGCTGGCTTCCAGGCCCGGAATCTTCTGCTGGGCGATTTCGATGGCGCGGTCCAGGCTGATGCGCGGCGGCGGGGTGCCGGCGGCCGAGATCGGCACACTTTCGCGGGACATCGCCGGGATGATCGGCTCGCTGGAAATGGAAATCTGGTTATCGAACAGGATCGCCTTGATCAGGAACCAGATGCCGGTGATGGAAATCACCGCGATGAACCAGATCGACCAGATGCCGCACAGGCGATGAAAGTCGCCCCAGAAAATCCGCGCGCCGTGGCGCACGCGCAGGGTCGGGCGCAGGAAACCTTTCCAGAAGCGCTTGTACACCACCAGCCCGGTAATCAGCGACACCAGCATCGGCACGCCGAGCAACGACACCAGGTACCAGCCCCAGCTGTAACCATTGGTGAACGGCACCAGCCACCAGCCATGCAGGGCGCGGGTAAAGGCCTTGAAATCGAAGGCCGGCGCGGTGCCCTGAATGACTCCGGTGTACGGATTGACATAGACCGTCAACGAGCGCCCGTCGGGGTAGCTGACTTCGACATCGAGGGCAAAGTGCGACTCGTCCGGACGATTGATGCTCTGTACCAGGGTTTGCGGCTCGGCCTGTTTGATCGCGGCGAGAATCTGGTCATAGCTCAGTCGCGGCGCATCGTCCGACGGCTGACTGGCGCGCATTTGCGGGTTGGCCAGCCAGACAATCTCCTGGCTGACCACCGCCAGCGTGCCGGTGACACAGACGATCAACACAAAGAACCAGATCGGCAACGCCAGCCAGCTATGCACCAGGAACCACAGTTTGGAACGGGATTTCTTCGACATGATTGCGCGTCTTGATTGCGGTGGAAGGGGCCGGGCTACGGGCTTCGCAGCACGGAACTCCCCGGGAGGCCGTTCGTGGCTTTTGCCTACGCGAACGGCCTGCATTCCTATAAGACGGATGAGCGAAGAAAATCCCGAAAGCGGATATGAAAGTAAATGTTTCGCAATTACATCGGCAGTGCATTTTTGCCGGTCGATCCGAGGCAAAAAGCCCTCAGCCTTGGCTGAACATCTCCATCGCACGCTGGCGAATCTGCTCTTCGCTCAGATCCTCCTTGTGCGTGGCGAGAAACCACAGATGGCCGAACGGATCTCTCAAGGTACCGCTGCGGTCACCGTAAAACTGGTCTTTGACCTCGGAGACGCTTTGCGCGCCGGCATCCAGCGCTTGTTGAAAGGACTGGTCGACATCGGTGACATACAGGTGCAAGCCGATCGACACCGCCTGCTGTGGATTGCTCAACGGCCCTTGGTCGCAAGGCGTGCCGAGCATGATCGCGCTGTCGCCGATGCGCAGCTCGGCGTGGCCGATGTTGCCGTCGGGCATGGTCAGGCGCATGACTTCGCTGGCATTGAAAGCTTTCTTGTAGAACTCGATGGCCTCGGCAGCCTGTTGGATGCCGAGATACGGGGTAATGCTGTGATACCCCTCGGGAATGGGTTTGACGCTCATGACGTTCTCCCTGTTTTTGTTTTCAACAGATGTGGTTACACCGGATTTACCCGGAGCAATCACTATAGAACCGTCCTTGCTGCGCAAATTGTTCGCCGACGAGCAGCGTCATCACTCATCGCGAAAGTGCGGGCCTGGCCCTCGGTCACCGAGCATGTCGCCTTTATTGCGTAACGGACACGCCTCCATGGACAGACAGCCGCAGCCGATGCACCCGGTGAGCTGATCGCGCATCAGCGTCAATTGCCTGATCCGTTCATCGAGCTCGCGCTGCCATTGTTCAGACAGCATTTTCCAGTCCGCCGCCGACGGCGCGCGATCCTGCGGCAGGATCTTCAGCGCTTCGCCGATTTCCGCCAGCGGTATCCCCAGCCGTTGCGCAACTTTGATCAACGCCACCCGGCGCAGGACGGCGCGCGGATAGCGGCGCTGGTTGCCGGCATTGCGTTCACTCTTGATCAAACCTTTGGCTTCATAAAAGTGCAGCGCCGTGACTGCGACGCCACTGCGCGCCGCAACCTCGCCCACGGTGAGAGGCTTGTGCACCTGGTCTTTGCTGATCATGCTGAAAATGCTCTTGACCTTGACTTAACTAGAGGTTTTACCCTGCAGCTCTTCGGGTCGCAAGGCTCGCTTCAAGATGAGTGGGGGCTTTCCATGAGCAATCGCAGCTTTACCCAATTGATCGAATTTGAAATCGAACCCCGCCAGCAAGCAGCGCTGGTCTCGGCACTGGCGACGCAGACCGAGGGGCTGGCCCAGCGTTACGACGGGTTTCTCAGCGCCAGCGTGCAGGCCAGCGACGACGGCCGCCGCGTGCTGAGCTTTTTGCAGTGGCAAAGTCGCGAAGCGGGGGAGGCGGCCTTTCGCAGTTTCGAAAGCGGCGAGGAGGATTTCTGGCAATTGATCCGCACCCATCGGGCGAAAACCGTGACCTTCAATTCGTTCCAGGTGCACAGCAGCATTGCCCGCAGCCACGACGACGCGCTGCACTGCCGTTTGCCGGTCAGCCAGTATTAGCGCAAACCTGATAGCCACTATTGAGAGCGTTGATTTCTGCGCGAGCGTGCCCGGGCGTAGCCTTTCTCCATCGACCCCACATTGCTCGCCAGGACGCTCCCATGAACCGTTTACTGACTGTTTCGCTGATGCTCGCTGTTTCCGTACTCGCCGGTTGTGCCGGCCATGTTTCGCCAGAGCTGCGCCCATACACCGCTGAAGAATCCCGCGAACTGGCGCTGGAAGCGCTGAACCGCAGCGGCTTGTCATTCGACGAATACCACGCGAAAAAAGCCCAGTTGCTCGGCCAGCCGCAGAAGACTTTCGGCTTCGATCAACAGGGTGAGATGAGCGCCGAACGTGCCGTACAGCTGCACGGTCGCCCGAGCTGAAAGCAAACTGTACTGCTTGAAGTTTTCCCTAACTGTCCGTGGGTTTGCCGGGCCGTGTGGGATAGGGTCAACAGCTGAATGACCCTGGATGGACTGCCTCGATGAACCTCTCGCTTGATCTGCTGTTGGGCTTTGCCCTGTTTGCCCTTGTCACCTCGATCACACCGGGGCCGAACAACACCATGTTGCTGGCGTCCGGAGTGAATTTCGGTTTCAACCGCACCATTCCGCATATGCTCGGCATCAGCTGCGGCTTCTTTTTATTGGTGGTAGCGGTGGGCTTCGGCCTTGGCGCGGTGTTTCAGGCCTATCCGATTCTGTATACGGTGCTGCGATATGTCGGCGCGGCGTATTTGTTGTATCTGGCGTGGAAGATCGCCCACTCCGGCCCGGTCGGCGACAGTGCCCACGGCGAGGCGAAACCGATCAGCTATCTGGGCGCCGCGGCGTTCCAGTGGGTCAATCCCAAGGCGTGGATCATGGCCATCGGCGCCATCAGCACGTACACGCCGATGCAGGGTTATTTCTATAACGTCGTAATCATCGCGGCGGTGTTCGCCATCATCAATCTGCCCAGTGTCGGCCTGTGGGCGGCGTGCGGCACGCTGTTGCGCAATGTGCTGAAAGATCCGCGCTGGTTGCGCGTGTTCAATTGGGGCATGGCAGCGCTGTTGGTGATCTCGTTGTATCCGTTACTTCTGGAAAGTTCACTGACGCATTGCTTCAATCGCCGGCCCGATGCCTGTTAAGCTCGGTTTCAGGAGCGTTCCTACGCACTTTTAATGAAGCCCTACTTCTTTAACGGCATCCGATCAGGTATTGATGACGCTCTCGAACCCATGCACAGCTCACGAGGCTGTGCATCGTCGTTTGCAGACACGAGCCTCCTGATCCCGGAACACGCTCTGCGAGTCCTTTATGAACACACGTCCGTTGTATTTCGATTACGCCGCCACCACCCCGGTGGACGAGCGGGTCATCCAGGTGATGATCGAATGTCTGGGTTTTCACGGTAACTTCGGTAACCCGGCGTCCAGCTCCCACGCTTTCGGCCAGCAGGCCCGGCAGACGGTCGAGCAGGCACGTCGGCAAGTCGCCGATCTGGTCGGCGCGCAGCCTGAGCAGATTGTCTGGACCTCCGGAGCCACCGAATCCAACAACCTCGCCCTCAAAGGCGTCGCCCAGGCCCGTGGCATTTCCGGCGGCCATATCATTACCAGTCAGATCGAACACAAGGCCATTCTCGACACCGCTCGGCAATTGCAGGACTCGGGCATTGCCGTGACCTATCTGGTGCCGGACGCCCAAGGCTTGATCACGCCGCAAGCGGTCAGCGAAGCGATGCGTGACGACACCTTTCTGGTGTCGCTGATGCTGGTCAACAACGAGCTGGGCACGGTCAACGATGTCGAGGCGATTGGCGAAGTGGTGCGCAGTCGGCAGGCGTTGTTTCATGTTGATGCGGCGCAAGGCGCGGGCAAAGTCGCGATCGATCTGAGCCGCTGGCCGGTGGATCTGATGTCGTTTTCCGCACACAAACTTTACGGTCCCAAAGGCATCGGCGCCTTGTATGTCGGCCCGCAGGCGCAGCAACGCTTGCAGGCACAGATCCACGGCGGCGGTCATGAAGGTGGCCTGCGCTCCGGAACCCTGGCGACTCATCAGATTGCCGGGATGGGCGCTGCTTTCGCTTTGGCCGCCGACGCATTCGATGAAGAGAAAAAATCCATCATCGCTTTACGCGAACGCTTGCTCGAACAGCTTTTGAAGTTGCCCGGCGTGCGCCTCAATGGCAGTGCCTCGCAACGTATTCCGCACACCCTGAGCCTGACCTTCAGCGAGGGCGAGTTCAACAGCGCCGCATTGAGCCATTCGATCGCGTTTTCCGCGACCTCGGCGTGTAATTCCGCAAGTAATGCGCCGTCCCACGTGCTGCTCGCGCTCGGGCACGATGCGCGGCTGGCGGGGCGCACCATTCGCTTGAGCCTCGGGCGGTTTACCACCGTTGAGGATGTCGACAAGGCCGTTGACCTGATCACAACCGCCTGCGCCAGTGCCCCGCCATTCTGGGCGACAGGGCTCTAAACAGCAGACGCTTTCCATGGCCGCGAAGGCTACGAACAATAACGATGACGCGATTAGCAGGAGACATGATGAGTTCCCACACCTTGACCGAAGGATCGGTGCTTCAGCGCCTGGCGCATACCCGTGAACTGATGCGCCGCGAAGGTATCCATGCGCTGCTGGTGCCGTCCGCCGACCCGCATCTTTCGGAATACCTGCCGGGTTACTGGCAGGGCCGGCAATGGCTGTCGGGTTTTCACGGTTCGGTCGGTACGCTGATCGTCACTGCGGATTTCGCCGGTGTGTGGGCCGACAGTCGTTACTGGGAACAGGCGACGAAAGAGCTTAACGGCAGCGGCATCGAACTGGTCAAGCTGCAACCGGGGCAACCGAGCCCGCTGGACTGGCTGGCCGAGCATACCCCCGAGGGCGGCGTGGTTGCGGTGGATGGTGCGGTAATGGCGGTGGCTTCGGCGCGCACACTGAGCAGCAAGCTTGAGGCACGCGGTGCTCGCCTGCGCACCGATATCGACCTGTTGCAGGAAGTCTGGCGTGATCGCCCGAGCCTGCCGAACGCGCCGATCTATCAGCATCTGCCGCCACAAGCGACCGTCAGCCGTGGCGAGAAACTCGCGAAATTGCGCGAAACCTTGCAAGAACGTGGTGCCGACTGGCACTTCATCGCCACCTTGGATGACATCGCCTGGCTGTTCAACCTGCGTGGCGGTGATGTTTCGTTCAATCCGGTGTTTGTTTCGTTCGCCTTGATCAATCAGCAACAGGCCACGCTGTTCGTGGCGCTGAGCAAGGTCGATGGCGATCTGCGCGCGGTACTGGAGCAGGATGGCGTGACGCTGCGTGACTACAGCGAAGTGGCCGATGCGTTGCGTGCTGTGCCGAGCGGCGCGAGCCTGCTGGTCGATCCGGCGCGAGTGACCACGGGGTTGCTGGATAACCTGGACAGTGGCGTGAAACTGGTCGAGGGTCTCAACCCGACTACGTTGGCCAAATCGCAGAAAAACGAAGCCGACGCTCAGCACATCCGCAAAGCCATGGAGCAGGATGGCGCGGCGTTGTGCGAATTCTTTGCCTGGCTGGAATCGGCGTGGGGGCGCGAGCGCATCACCGAACTGACCATCGACGAGAAACTTACCGCTGCCCGTGAACGTCGTCCCGATTACGTTTCGCTGAGCTTCAACACGATTGCCGCGTTCAACGCCAATGGCGCGATGCCGCACTATCACGCTACCGAAGAAGAGCATGCGCTGATCGAGGGTGATGGTCTGTTGCTCATCGATTCCGGTGGCCAATACCTCGGCGGTACCACAGACATCACGCGCATGGTCCCGGTGGGTACGCCGACGCAGGAGCAGAAACAGGATTGCACGCGCGTGTTGAAAGGCGTGATTGCGCTGTCGCGGGCACGATTCCCGAAAGGCATTCTGTCGCCGCTGCTCGACGCCATCGCTCGTGCGCCGATCTGGGCTGACAACGTCGACTACGGTCACGGCACCGGTCATGGCGTGGGCTATTTCCTCAACGTTCACGAAGGTCCGCAAGTGATCGCTTATCAAGCGGCACCGGCACCGCAGACGGCGATGCAGCCGGGGATGATTACCTCGATCGAACCCGGCACTTATCGCCCGGGCCGCTGGGGCGTGCGCATCGAGAACCTGGCGATGAACCGCGAGGCCGGCAGCAGCGAATTCGGCGACTTCCTCAAGTTCGAAACCCTGACGCTGTGCCCGATCGATACCCGCTGCCTGATTGCTGACCTGTTGACCCACGAAGAAAAGCAGTGGCTGAACGACTACCACTGCGAAGTGCGTGAGCGACTGAGTCCATTGCTGGATGGCGCGGCGTTGAGCTGGTTGAACGAGCGCACTGTGGCCATTTGATCGATTTACCCAAGGCGCCGCTCGCGGTGCCTTGGGTCTCGGCTTCAATCCTGGCGCAATGCCTCTTCTACGAAGTCGAGTCGATCCTGACCGAAGAACAACTGATCGCCAATGAACATGCTGGGGGCACCGAAAACGCCGCGCTTGATCGCGGCTTCGGTGTTTTCCTTGAGTGCGGCTTTTACCGATTCATCGTTGGTCAGGGCGATTATCTCTTGGGGATCGAAGCCGTTTTCAGTCAGCACGGCGGCAACGGTTTGCGGATCGTTGAGGTTACGGCCTTCGACCCAAAGCGCCTTGAACAGGCAATCGACGAACTCGGCGAAACGCTGCGGCTGGCGCATCTGCAAGCCAGTGACGGCACGCATCAGTATCAGCGTGTTGATTGGAAAGTGCGGATTGAATCTGAGCTGTACGCCGTAGCGTTTGGCGAAGCGATCGAGGTCCTGAAACATGTAGCGGCCCTTGGCCGGAATCATTGCCGGCGAAGCGTTGCCGGTGGCTTTGAACACGCCACCCAACAGCATCGGGATGTAGATCAGTTCGCTCTGGGTATCGGCGCAGATTTTCGCTAGCTGGGTGTGCGCCAGATAGGTGGTGGGGCTGCCGAGGTCGAAATAGAATTCCACGGTTTTCGTCATGATCAAATCGCTCTCTTATTGTTGTAATGAGGGGGGAGGGCTTACCAGCGTTCGTTCCATGGGCGCAGGTCCAGCTCGAAGGTCCAGGCATCCCGTGGCTGACTGTGCAGATACCAATAGTTTTCAGCGATGTGCCCTGGATCGAGAATGCCGTCCTGATCCTTGGTCGCGTATTTCTCGGGAAAGCTGTCGCGGATGAAGTCGGTATCGATCGCACCATCAACTACGACGTGGGCGACATGAATGTTCATCGGCCCCAACTCTCTCGCCATGCTTTGCGCCAGTGCGCGGATGCCGTGTTTGGCTCCGGCGAAAGCGGCAAATCCAGAAGCACCGCGCAGCCCGGCCGTGGCACCAGTGAACAGAATCGTGCCGCGCTGCCGAGTGACCATGCGCTTGGCCACTTCACGGGCATTGAGAAAACCGGAGAAGCAGGCCATCTCCCAGATCTTGAAATATTTGCGCGCGGTTTCTTCGAGAATGCTGCAAGGCACGTTGGCGCCGATGTTGAAGACAAAGGCCTCAATCGGGCCGACGCGGGTTTCGATGTCTTCGATCAAGGCGATGACGTCTTCTTCCTTGCGCGCATCGCAGGCAAAACCATGGGCCTCACCGCCATCAGCGATGATTGCGTCAACCAGAGGCTGCAATTTGTCGGCGCTGCGCCGGGTCACACAGGCTATAAATCCCTCACTGGCAAAGCGCTTGGCAATGGCCCCGCCCGTGGCATCACCGGCCCCGACAACCAACACGACCTTCTTGTTATTCATGGGTGAATCCCTTTGGGTTAACGATCGTTTAGTTAACGAACGTTATGCTAGGATTCGGGCAGCGTCAAGGCGATCTACTTCAGGAGATGACATGCGTTATTCGGCCGGACACAAATCGGAAACCCGCGAACGATTGCTGCAAAGCAGCGCGCTGTCGGCAAAGAAATCGGGGTTTTCCACGGTGGGCGTGGATGGCCTGATGAAAGCCATCGGTTTGAGTGGCGCCGCGTTCTACAGCCACTTTTCATCCAAGGATGCGTTGTTCGCTGCCATCGTCGAGCGAGAGTTGAGTGAAAGTCTTGAGCGCCTTGGTGGCCAGGGCGGTGCAGATCGGCAG